>CAYYHV010000012.1:0-26431 GCA_964471695.1 uncultured Pirellulaceae bacterium | reverse complement strand
AACGGTATGACGAAGTCGGGGCAAACCTTCCGACCTCGACGAATTCTCGGATATTGAGAGGGATCGCGCCATGCTTGCGCCACTGGCTTTTTTAACGGGTGACCAGATTTTAATTGTGGTCCTCGCTGCTTTGGGATTGTTTGCGCTGTTCCTGGGGATGGTCTTGCTCGTCTATGGCAAGCTATACATTCAGGCGCTGATGTCGGGGGCCGATGTTTCTTTCTATAGCTTGGTGGCGATGGGATTTCGCCAAGTGCCGTCCAATGCGATCGTAAACGCAAAGGTCATGGCGGCTCAGGCTGGTTTGAGTATTGATCGCAAAGATGGAATTTCGACTAAACGGTTGGAAGCTCACTTTTTGGCCGGTGGCGATGTACACCGAGTCATTCACGCGATCATTGCGGCTCAACGAGCCGGTATTGATCTCGATTTTGATCGCGCGTCAGCGATTGATCTTGCCGGTCGAGACGTTCTTGATGCTGTGCGGACCAGCGTGCACCCCAAGGTGATCGACTGTCCCGATCCAGAGCGCAGTGGCAAAACGACCCTCAGTGCTATTTGTCGCAACGGTGTCGAGCTGCGAATTCGTGCTCGCGTTACGGTACGTACCAATCTTGAACAGTTGATCGGCGGTGCGACGGAGGAGACGATTATTGCCCGCGTCGGCGAAGGCATTATTACGTCGATCGGATCCTCAGGAAGTCATCTCGATGTGCTTGAGAATCCGGATCGCATCTCCACGGCGGTGCTGGATCGTGGGTTGGATGCCCAGACGGCTTTTGAGATCGTGTCGATCGACATTGCCGACATCGACGTTGGCGAAAACATCGGGGCTCGACTGCAAGCGGACCAAGCCGCGGCAGACACACGTGTTGCTCGAGCCAAAGCCGAACAGCGCCGCGCCGAGGCTGTGGCTCAAGAGCAGGAAATGAAAGCCATGGTGGCTGAGAATCGCTCGCGGTTGGTGCTTGCCGAAGCCAAGGTTCCCCAAGCAATGGCCGAGGCATTTCGCCAGGGCAATCTGGAAAAGAAACCGGGCTAGCACTGCACTGGATTCGCCGCCATACAAACCGTCGATACGGGTATCCGGCTGAACATGAGGTTTTTGGTTTCTTCCATCGATCTCTTCGCGCGTTAGACTGCCGCGACAGCACTGCTGTCATCAGAAGTGGCTCGCGTTGCGAGTATCATCCAGCCTGCGTTACAATCCGCGACTCTCATTAATTTCGCCATGCTCTCGTCAAGGAAGACAGATCATGCCTGCCTATGCTGCGCGTAAAGTCGACTCGACCACCCACCAGATCCTCAAGCTTGCGCGATCGGTGCTGTTGAATGAAGCCGCCGCACTGAACCGGCTTGCCGAACAAGTCGACGATGCAGTGGCTCGAGCAGTTCAGATGATCTTGGAGTGTCGCGGAAGTGTTATTGTGACCGGAATTGGCAAAGCCGGTTTGATTGGCCAGAAGATTACGGCCACCCTCGCTTCAACGGGAACGCCCAGCCACTTTCTCCATCCATCGGAAGCGATCCACGGCGACCTCGGTCGTGTTCAATCGAACGATATGGTTCTCATTCTGTCCTTCAGCGGCGAGACGGATGAGATTACCCGCTTGTTGCCTTGCTTGTCCGCAGCCGCTTGTCCGATCGTTGCCGTCACGTCTCAGGCAACCAGTACGTTAGGACAAGCCGCTGATTGCGTGCTTCAGCTAGGCAACTTGCAGGAAGCCGATCCCTTGCGATTGGCCCCCACGACCAGCACCACCGCAATGCTTGCGCTTGGCGATGCGCTAGCACTAGCCGCGGCTCAACAACGACAATTCGCGGCTGAAGACTTCGCCAAATTCCATCCAGGTGGCAGCCTGGGTCGAAAATTGGCCAAAGTGGAAGAAGTTATGCGACCGGCCGATGCGTGCCGAGTGTCCCACGAATCCGAGACCGTGCGCCAAGTGCTCGTTGACGTGGGTCGTCCGGGCCGACGTACCGGAGCCATCATGCTGGTGGACGATCACAATCGACTGCGGGGTGTATTCACTGATAGCGATCTGGCGCGTTTGTTCGAGGACCATCGTGAATCGGCGCTCGACCAGCCCATTGCCGATGTTATGTGTGAGTCTCCGGCGACAATCAACAAAGGGGCCATGCTATCGCAGGCAATCGACTTGCTGGCAAAAAGAAAGATCAGTGAGCTACCAGTCATCGACGCACGAGGTTGCCCTGTAGGACTCATTGACATTACCGATGTGGTAAGCACACCGACAGAACACCAGGTCGATGGTCGAGCCATGCTGTTTAAGCTTTTTCAAAGCGAACCATCCGACCACCTGGATGCGTAGAACGATACGAACCCCAGCCGCGGCAGTCTGATTCGGCCCGCAATGGACGCTGCCCAAAAGAATGGCTTAGCTCAATGACTCGCCTGACCCACTGCCTCCACCCTCGCGTGAGACCCCAATGAAAGTTGAAGAACGTTGCTTGCCGATCGAGATGATTTTGTCCGACGTGGACGGAGTCCTGACCGACGGCGCCATTTCCTTTGACAACGACGGCGTTGAAATCAAGACGTTCAACGTCCGCGACGGTATGGGGATCACGCTATGGCAACAGGCGGGATTTCGTTTCGGAATCCTGACTTCGCGAAATTCGCATATCGTTCAGGTGCGAGCCGCCGAGCTGGGCATTGAGACGGTTCGGCAAGGATTCAAGCTGAAGCTACCCGTGGCTCAGGAACTCGCCCAGACACTGAACCTGAACTTGGACCAGATTTGTTATATCGGCGACGACCTCTCCGATATAGCCGTCATTAAAGCCGTAGGTTTGGGCGTGGCTGTGGCAGATGCGGCGGAAGAAGTCCAGGGTGCTGCCGACCACGTCACCAAGACTGTCGGCGGAAGAGGTGCTGTCCGGGAACTGATTGAGACCGTGCTCAAAGCAAAACATCGTTGGCAAGACATCGTAAGTCGGTTTAGCTAGACGGAAATAACTACGCATGATTCCAAAACGCTACATTCAGGCGGTCATTAGCCTGCTCGTGGTAGGCGCAGCCTACATTGGTTATGCACGAGTCGTGGTTCCTCATATTGAGCCTCCTATCGACTTACAAGAATCCGCGATCAAGCTACCGGAATACGAATCACCCAGTGTTCGCTATCGAAAGCTGGTCAAGCGGCACTTCCCACCCAACGCTTGGGAACGCGGCGATGATGTCACGGTGATTCTCCACGGCGAATTTGTGTTGCTGCTTCGTGAACATGAATTCAACGATGACGGCGAGATCATTATTCAGCCCTGCACCGTTGTCCGAATGGCAAAGGAACCGGGTGATCGAAATTGGGTTATGCAGGCGAGCGACAAAGCGATTCTGCGCACCGAACAGACAGAAGAGGAGCAACGCAGGAACTCCAGTGGCTTTGGAAAGATCGTTTCCTGTTTCTTACCCAATCATGTGGTCATCACAGGTAGTGCGAGTTCCCCACAAGCCGATGACGATATCCTGATCGAAACTCGTGGAATTCAAGTCACGGAAGCGGCGATTACAACCCAGCAGGATATCGAATTTCGATTGGGTAAAAGTCACGGAAGTGGCCGCGATTTGACGATTCGCTTGCGGCCTCCATCGCGCGGCGGCGTTCAACAATCTCCAAATTTGTCGACGGGTCTCTTCCGGCAGATCGAGTTGGTGCATCTGGAAGAAGCCGTTCTCTACTTGCCGCAAAAACCGAAGCTCGGTTCGACCGCAACGCCCGTTGTTCAGCCCGTACATGTCAAATCCGACGGACCTGTGCTCATCGACTTTGAGCAAGGCATAGCCCGTATCAACCGGAATGTGTCGGTCATTCGGGAACTGAATGGACAACCGGCGGACGAACTGACATGCAATGATATCGTTGCACATTTCGAGTACTTGCCCGAGACGCTCACTGGCTCGTCTGGCGGGTTGTCAACTTCTCTGCCGCGGATGAACCTGATTGGAGTCGAAGCCGAAGGCCTTCCGGCTCGATTAAGTACGGCAACGGTAAGCACCAAAAACGGCGTTCCTGAAACCAGATGGCACACGATCGAAGCTGCGAAGGTGGTCTACTCTTATGATGGTCCAGGTGAGTTAGGACAACTTCAGGCAATGGGAGCTGGGCGATACGCATCAGGAACATCGGTCGATCATACGCAACTGGAATTCAGTTGGCAGCAACGTATGGAAGTCACGCCACAAGGGACGAGTGTGCAACTTGCGTTGGTCGGTTCGGCTGCCTGCAATATCGACAAGATGGGCAACGTCCAATCCGATACGATCTGGCTGCAACTCACGTCGGATCCCGCCGAACGCAGCTTGCGACCGGGATCAACCGGCAATGCGATGGACGATCTACGCGGACTGCGACCGGAACATATTGTGGCAGATCGGAACGTGCGAGTCACCGCCGAGCGACTGAGCGCCTTTACCGATCGACTGGATGTCTACTTTCGAGATGGTCAGCTTGTTCCCAAAACGCAAAATAACGGTGAACTGATTCTGGGGGCACCGACCTCCCGTAGCGGGTTCCCGGTTAGTCAGAATGATGGCGAAGAATCCGATAGTCGCTTTCAAGTACGCGGCGACCGGCTGGAGATCAATGTTACGCGATCGGGCAAAGAGCATCAGTTGCGCGATGTGGTAATGAATGGTCACGTGACCTGCAACGAAGTCAAAACTGATCCTGCCCGACCGACGATGGAGCTCACGGGCGAGTATTTCAAACTCTCGGAGATCGCTACGTCGGCTGGCAAAGCCACTATTCGCGGAGCCCCGGCTGCCATTCGAGCGCCTGGAATGAACTTGTATGGTGGCGAAATCAACGTCTCGCGCGATGAGAACCGATTCTGGATCGACGGACCAGGTTCGGCGACAGCCCAGTTGCCGGCCAAGATTGCCCAGCGCTATCGGTCTCGTCAACCCGTCGCCGATTTGAAATGGGAAGGGTCGATGAACTTCGATGGTTTGACCATTCAGTGTCGTGACCGCGACAACATTACGGGACCAGCCCAGCGAGTCCTTGCCGATGCCGTCTCGGCAACCCTGAACGAACGGATTGATTTCGCGACAGCGGAATCATTGGATTCGGATCGTATCGAACTGGATCGAATAGTTGCGATCGGTAAAGTGAACGTCGAACACCGATCGCTTGATGATGCGGGCTGGATTTCTGTGGATCGGTGTCAAGTCCGGCGATTGGTCGTCAACCATGCGAAAGAGACCGTCATTGGTGAAGGTCCGGGCTGGATTGAAACGGTTCGACGTACCGAAGCCACGGCTTCATTGGTGCCTGGGAAAACCAACAGCGGCGTGCGGGGTTTGACGTTTATGCGAGTCAAATTTGAACATGGTTTTGAAGGAAGTCTCGCGAAACGTCAGATGACATTTCGTGATCGCATCGAAGCCATCTATGGTCCCGTCAATGGATGGAATCAACGACTTGAGTTTGGACCCGTTGAACAGCTGGTCCCCGAAAGTGCAATCTTGCGTTGCCAAAACTTGGTGGCGTATCAACTTCCACAGGGAGGTGCGAAAGACCAATTGGAAATGATTGCCAGCGGCAGCGCGACCATCTCGGGCAAAGCTGGAACTGGCCAAACTTTCGCAGCTCGTGCCAGTCGCATCTCCTACCATCAATCGAAAGATTTGTTGATGCTGACTGGAGATAATCGCACGGAAGCGGAACTATGGTATCAGGACCAAGTCGGAGGTGACGCATCGAAAGCGTCAGCGCGTCAGTTCCTCTATTGGCCCAAGACGAATCGCATCAAAGTCGAAGGCAGCAACATGCTCGACTTCCGCGTTGGTGGCTAAGGACATCTGCCTTTTCATGCCCGTCACCCGTATAATTGAAAAGATCATTTGCTAACATAGGGTAATGCAAGCCCGACTCTTGATTCTGTTAACCTGTCTGTTGCTGACAGGCTGTTTCAACGACTCGACCACGAATAGGATTTCCGACGAGGATAGTCATGCGTTGATGGTTCAGCGCTTGGCAGATATTGCCGCTCGCAGTCGTGATGAAAATATTTTTGTAGGAGATCGACAAGCCCGACTGCTGCGGCAACAAATTGGCCGCATGTCGCCAACGACCCCGGTGGAGCAGCGCTGGTTAACGACTTTTCGACTTGCCAAAGCCGAACTGCATCTTGGCAACGAAGCCGAATCGATTCGACTGTATGAAGCCGCAGTGGCGATGGCGTCGCAGAATCAATCCAGCATCGGACCAGATTTGCTGGCTCAGCTCTATTTCGATAAAGCTGTTGCCCATCTTCGCTATGGAGAGACGCAAAACTGTTGCCGCCAGAATCTGCCGGCGAGCTGCATTCTTCCGTTTCAACCGGAAGTCATTCACCAAGATGAATCGGGTTCACGAGCCGCGATAGTCTGGCTGTCGAAAGTACTGGAGTTGAAATCCGCTGACGATCCGATGCATCTGGCCGCGTGCTGGTTGTTGAACCTTGCGTATATGACTGTTGGCGAGTATCCCGAGGGTGTCCCGGAGCCCTATCGAATCGTCGACATCACGCGGCCGTCCAAATCAGCAGCGTTGGACGCTACCAGCCCAAAGCCATGGCCCAATGTCGCGGCAGCTGCCGGAGTTGCGACGTTTTCGCTAGCGGGCGGCGCGATCGCCGAAGATTTCGATAACGATTCAGATATTGATCTGGTCGTCTCGAGCTCCGATCCGCGCGAGTCGCTCAAGCTATTTTGGAATGACGGGACCGGGAAGTTTACCGATGGTTCGAAGGCTGCCAACCTACACGCGATGTACGGTGGTTTGAATCTTACACAAACTGACTTCAACAACGATGGCCACATCGACATCTTCGTGATGCGTGGAGGCTGGTTGGCCGGTGCCGGGCAACATCCCAACTCGCTGCTGAAGAATCAAGGCGACGGCACCTTCATTGACGTGACGCTGGCGTCAGGGTTGGCAATGAAACAGCTTCCGTGCCAGGCGGCGGCTTGGGCAGATTATGATCTCGATGGCGACCTGGATCTCTATCTTGGCAACGAACATTCGTCGGACCTAACCGCGGCATCGCAGCTGTTTCGCAACAATGGTGACGAAACATTTACCGAAGTTACCGATCAAGCCGGAGTAGCGAACAATCGACTGGCCAAGGCCGTGGCTTGGGGCGACTATGACGGCGATCGCTTTCCCGATCTGTACGTGTCCAATTATCGCGCGAAGAATCGACTGTACCACAACAATGGCGACGGGACTTTCACGGACGTCGCGACGGAACGATCCGTTGATGGACCGCTAGCCAGTTTTCCCACCTGGTTCTGTGACGTCAATAACGATGGACAATTGGATTTGTTTGTCGCCGCATACACTGGGGGTATCGCCGAGCTCGCTGCTTCCCATCTTGGCAAGCCGTTTGACCGTGATGCAGCGCAATCGCGATTGTATGTAGGAGATGGGCAAGGGCGATTTCAGAATGAGTCAGACAAGTTTGGCTTGAGCTATCCCATGCATCCGATGGGCGCAAACTTCGGGGACACGAACGGCGATGGGTTCGTCGATTTCTATTTTGGCACGGGCTGGCCTGAGTACCATGAGTTGATGCCCAATCTGTTTTACGAAAGTGATCGGGGAACTCGCTTCCACGATCGCACGGTGGCGGCTCGGGTGGGTCACTTACAGAAGGGACACGCGGTGGCGATTGCGGATTTTGACAACGATGGCGACGCGGATATCTTCGAACAAATGGGCGGCTTTGTATCAGGCGACCAATTCTACGACGTGCTTTTTCAAAACCCGGGGCCAATTACAAAGTGGTTGAAAGTGCGGCTGGTTGGAGACCCATCGAATCGTCCGGGCATTGGAGCTCGCATTCGAATCGTGATCAAGGAAAACGAAGTTGTACGTTCGATATTCCGTAGCGTTAGTTCGGGTGGAAGTTTTGGAGCCAATCCGCTGGAGCAATTGATTGGGTTGAGCCGGGCCGACGAGATTCTCAGAGTCGAGGTGTTTTGGCCCGCTTCAAACACGATTAGTGTTGTCGACAACGTCCAACCAAACCAGCGCATCGTTATCAATGAGAAAGCCGATTGAAGTGATGAAGGGAGGCTGATGAAGATGGTAATGGAATCGGCTTGTGACGTTTCGCGACCAAGATTCATTCAATCTTGAAATGACACGTTGCCGTTTTGGTCCATCAGATCCTCAAGAAATGACAAGTCAAACTGTTTCTTTTCCAAGGTGATTTCAATCGCCGTGTTGTACCCGGAAGTGGCTCGTTCTAAACCCGCTTGGGTCACACTCGTTCCGGATATGTCGAGGTTGGAAATCATTGGAAACGCTTTGAAGATCGCTACGAGGCCTTCATCGCTAAGCTTCGATCGGGTCAGGGTAATCGCGATGGGTGATGCATGAGGTGGAACATTGACGAATCCCTCCCCGGTAATATCGCAATAGCTAAGATCAAGGGCCCGAAGTGAGGAGTGTGCCATAATATGGATCAGCCCCTTGTCGGTAATCTTCGTATCGGCCAGCGACAACATCTGGAGCGTTCTGGGTTGATTGGGACCAGGAGTCAGATCGTCGAGTGTCACATCACTAATGTTCGTTCTGCTCAGATTGAGATTCGTGGTAGCAATCTGAACATCTGCGAACGCCCGGTCCGAGATTCCGGTGCCCATCAAAACAAGATTCCACAAACGTTTTCCATCAGCCAGCTTCACGACTCGATCACCGACAGGCGGCGCATTATGAGCCCAAATAGATTGCAGTCGCGACAAGTCGACATGGTTGTCCAAGTCCGAGAAAACGTCTTCCATGCGCTGGTCTGAGGGATCGACATCTTGGAGCGAGTTCGTGTTTGCAATAGATAGTCCGATAACAAAAGGGGGTAACGCTGGCATTCGAAATCTTGACCAGGCGTACTGTAAATGGCAATCGCTTTGTGCCGCCTTCTTAAGCGCCATTTCGGCTGGTGACCTTGCGTAGGCGCCTAAGCTGACCCAAAGCCAACCAACCGATGTAGCCAAAATGGCTAACGTTATGGCACAGACGAACCAAGTTGGGAAAAGTGACTTTCGATTACCCGTTCGCGACAAGAAGAATTGTATCCAACCGAGCATGGCTAGACTGATCAATCCAATTAGAAGCGATCCGCTGATCGGGACCCATATTTTCATGGCTGTGCCGAAGGATTCGGCAATGTGAAGCCCAGCAAGTTGCTGAGAGATGGCACACCCCGCGAAGAAAGCGGGAAATAGTAGTAGGAGATTGATGGCTCTGAGTTGAAACACTCCGCTCAATATGGCCGGAATGAGCGGCAGCATGAAAATACCCGCAATCAGGTAGGTCGAAGGAACAGCCGTTGCCAGATGCTCGGATTCGGCGAGTCCCAAAAAGCCGAGCAACATCGCGGGAAAGAGATATGTCAGGGCTGCCAAAATGAGAGGATGATTGCGCAACCAGGCTGGCATTTGCTGCAACAGTGTAATGGATCGACCGTCGACTGGTGCCGAGGCAACGAGTTCGTCACTGTCGGGGGTCTGACCCGTCGCCCAAGTTTCAAAGAGCAGAAATCCGCCTGCGAGAAAAATTCCTACGAGATACCCAATCAGCGGTGCGATGAGAAGGGAGCAACCGGCCAGCGGAATGAGCGATATCGATTCGAGCACCGTCAGTTGCAGCATGAAATAGGCGTACGCGCCTGCCAGACAGATCAAAATGGGCATGGCAATCGTACCGACAAGCACCGAAGCATCCCGCGGTCGGCGGCCCTCAAAGAGTACAGCCTGTCCGGTGGCGATGGCGGTGCAGTAAACGGCCACCGCCAAAATGCCGGCGGGGTTCATGCCAACCCAAGTCAGTGCTTTGAAGATGACGCAAAACAGAGAAACCAACACAAACAGCGCGCCCAACGCCATTCGCCTTGGTACGCCAGTCGTGGGTTTCGCCAGCAGTTTTCGAGTGAGTTCCTGAGTCATGGTACGACCAAGTTACCATTGAAGCCCCAATCAATGCCAATGCGAGTCAATTCGCGTTGCAAAGGCTACAACGCAACCGAAAACCGGCTGTGCAGAATGGCGTTCCCCCAAGCAGCAATAATGAAGTCGCGATGGCATTCAAGTCTATGCGTGTTGCGTGAATGTTGACGAGTTGTCGCTTAGGTTGTTGGATAAGACCCGCAAATTGAGAGTTAGATATATGCCACAGATGAAGTTTCGAAAGTTTACCGCGTATATTAAGTCTTGGGAGACTGTGTTTCAGGAAGCGGCTGATTTCGCCAGTAGTGTTGGCCGCGAGCAAGTTGTGTCCGTTTCTCACTCGGAAGACCACAATGAAGCGATCGTCACTGTCTGGTTTTGGGATGAGTAGATTCCCAACGGGAAGCATGGGGCTGAAGATAGGCTGCGTGGGTCGTTGTTTGCCTCGGAACTAGACGACTCGCAACCACTCCTTTTTGAGCCGTTCCGCAACGTAATTGATCGCGATGGGCGCCATTTTGTCCACGTAGTCTTCGCCTTGGGCCACCGTCGTTTCGATGTCAATGTCGAACATGATTCCGGTGGATGCCATTTTCATACGCAAACGATCGGCGCCTTCGAAGGTGTGATAGTCTCCGGGGTCGGCGCAGTAGAATTGATGACGCGGCCAATTCAATGGATGGATGTGGAGAATTGCGGTGTCTTGGCGTGCGGATTCGGTGTCGCCATACATAGCAAACAGGACTTCATTGCCGTTGCGGATGTGATAGTGGAAATCGAGATCCGGGGCGATGGCAACGACGACTGGGAACTGATCGGGAAACTTGTAAGAAATTCGCAATGCACCCTGCCCGCCCATGCCGATGCCGAGCAATGCGACTTCGGTTGGCTTGCTGTCGAGGTTTGAGGCAATCCAACGCATTACATTAGTGCGGACGAACTGCTCGGGCGTGGTGGTATCGTCAAACTCTGGGACAATCTTGTCCGCCCACCAAGAGTGTCCAGTGATGGGTACGATACAGGGCAATCCATGCTCTTCCAGTAGCGACTGGAAGGGTGGTCGTTGTTCGAGTGAAGCCGCGTCCACATCGTGCAAATAGAGCACGCAGAAATTGTGCTCGTTGCGGTTGGCCGGCATGAAGACATCGCAGTCGTGCGAGTCAATGGTGATGCGTTGCCAACCGGTTTTCAGGGCTGTCTTTTCCATGTGGGCATGATAGTCGCCACATGGAATCGAAACGAGTGGAGCGGCCGGCTTTTGGTTGTGCCGCGTGGCCAAATCGGTGACCAGTTACCCGGAAAGCTCGGCGAACTCTGATCTATTAACCTATCGGTTGAAGCCCCGAGGCGGTGATGGTGGCGGCCTCTTGATAGGAATCATAATCCGTATTGATTGCCCAGAGATCGTTGTCTCGTTGCGTGACGAGATTCTCAGCCGCCAAAAGCCCCATCAGAATGCTATGGTCTTGATTGTTGTACTTGAAGGCTCCATAGCGTCCAATCGGCGTCAGCCCTTCGAATTCTTTGACGTAGTCGGTGACCACATTCAGATGATCTTTGTAGCCGCGCGCGTAGACTGGGTAGCAGCGAGGTATGCGTACGACGTGTCCCTCGAGGATATCGGCCTCGCCGATCAAGCCCGTCGAACGCATTTCCTGACTGGCTTGAGCAATCAGTGACTCATCGGATTCTGTCCAGCGTGCGTCGTGATCGTAACACCAGTATTCCAGCGACAGAATCGAATCTTTGGAACGCCGATTAATTTGCGGGACCCAATTGCTAAAGTTTGTGACGCGTCCGACATCCAGATCGTCGGCGTGGACATAAATCCACTGATCAGGAAATAACTTTTTGCCCGCGACTCGCAGGTATACCAATACCGTATTGCGAAACGTCAGCGAGTCGGCGGCTTGTTTGACTTTTTCGGGGACACCCTCAATACCTTTGACCAGCAGGGTAAACGGCATCGTTGAAATGACGTGGTCGTAGTCGCGAATCAGACCATCGGCGAGTTCAAGTCCCGTGACTCTTTTGTTGTCATGGATCACGCGTTTCACAGGTCGATTCAAGTGCACGCTCCCCAGTGCGGCCACATACTCCGCCATTCTTTCGTAAATCATCCCAGTGCCGCCAGTCGGGAAGGCAAACTGGTCCACGAGCGTAGCGTGTTTTTTCCGCCCGGCTCCCAGGGCGTTCTTGATGGCTTCACCCAAAGATAGTTTCTTGATGCGTTGGGCGGCGAAGTCTTCATCCAATTCGTCGCAACCGATCCCCCAGAGTTTTTCGCTGTACGTCTTGAAGAAGATGGAGAACAGCTTGCTGCCAAACCGGCGTTTGACCCACGACTCGAATGTTTTTGTATCCGTAGAAGGCGCGATGCGTTGGCGCAGGTAACTCAGGACACATTGACTTGCCTTGAGAAATCCGAGATTCTGCAGCGCATTGAGCGGCTGCAACGGATAGTGGAAGAAGTTCTTATTGTAGTAAATTCGCGTCAGCCGATCGACCATCCGGTAATCGTCTTCGGCAATTTCCAACCACAAGCGGTTAACGCGAGCGTCACTACTAAAGAACCGATGCGGTCCCAAATCAACGGTCTGGTCCCACAATTCGAACGACCGCGACATCCCGCCAACGTGTGGCGAAGCCTCGTAGACATCAACCTCGAAACCGAACTTGCTTAATTCATAAGCAGCGGTCAAACCGGCTGGTCCGGCTCCTATTACGGCGACTCTCATCCGCTTCGCTCCCACGCCCCTGGTAGCCCCAACAATCACAAACAACGCGTGTCGATGCGCAAAGACATTGACTGTGATATGTACCACTTACCCCATGCGATTCAAATGCAATCCTGGGAAGCAAGTCGTGTATATCGTTCGCCGCGAATCAAAACGCGAACAAGAGTTGCGACGTTCTTTCTTACGAATTCGCTAAAGTTGCCGGCGTTGGAGCGACCGTTTAAATCCCTGCAAGCTGCTCTTGCTTGAGCTTGGCTTTGAGTTTGCGGGTGTCGTAGAGATAAGCTCGTCCGTTTGAGCAGTCGTAGAGATCGTCAATATTATGACGTAGTACGATCAGGTCGATGGGTTCGTTGAGCAACCGCACGAGGTCTTCGCGAGTTGGAGGCGCCGGATCGGTGGTGCTTTGACCATAGACTTGTTCGATGACTCTGGTTTCCCAGCTTGGCCCAGGAATGTCGGCGATACGAAAGGCCGAGACATCGAAGGGAGCCACGAGTTGGGCTCGTCGCCTTCCCTCCAGAGCCGAATCTCGCAGGAACATGGTGCCGGCGAGTTGTTCTACGCACAGATAACTTCGAGCATGAAGATCGTGCCAAATGTTACCTGAGGCTCCGCGGGACCAATAAACCGTTGGGGCTGGGTGTGATGAGGCTACGTCGGCATTAGCGTCCAGATAGTCGCCAATCATCGCGGTAGTACGGAATTCACCGGCACCAAGCGACTCGCGAATCGGCGAGTACGGGACCCAAAAAGCCACGAGGCTGATGATCAGCGCGAGTCCACCAACGATCTGCCAGGATCTGTGGCGTGCGAACCTGGAGACCGTCGTAGCCAGTGTCGTCACGATTAGCAGACTGAATAGGACACCCAAAGCGCGTGCTGCGAAGTACCACCAGAACATGGTATCCATGTCTTCGGCGACACTCGGAAGAAACTGAAGTCCTCCCAGAATGGTTGGTGGGAGTTGCAGGAGCGAGAGAGTTGCCAGACAGCCGATGGCTGCGGTAGCCGCGATACGTCGGGAGGTATTTTTGTCCAACTCAAGTAATCGCAGGCTCAACAAGAGTGCGGCGAAAAAGCAAAGTGATGCGGTTGGGATTTGCGACTCGGAGAGGTAATACGCGACTAACCCAAACCCGGTGAGTTGGCAAAGCAATGAGTTTCTTGACCACAAGCGGTGAGCCAACAATAGACCCACGGGTATCTGAATCAATTGAACTAACCATAACGCACGGTACGACTGGCCTTGGAATAACAAGGCATAGGGTGTCAAGTTGCATATCAGGCTGCCAAGGATGCCCACGGCAGAGACGACCAACAGAGCTACCAGTGTTGGTTGTGCTTGATTCTTCAGTCGGGCGTACCCGAGCCCTGCTCCGCAGACGGAAAATGCGATCACGATCTGAAGCCAGTCTGTCGCGTCCCAGAGTTGAGGGACGGCGTAGAGATTGAAATCGTCCACGCAGTCTTTCCATGTAGGGTCCATCTCACCAAAAATTCGCAACCCAATGGATGGGATCGCCAGCGTAACGATGGCAGCCACCGTTGCAATCCCGTAAGCGAATAGCTGCTGGCGTATTGTCAGAACTCGAAATCCAAAAGACACGGCCCAGACGAGAACTCCCGAGATGGCCATGACAGGATGCACCGTTAAGGCGATCCCCATCAGTCCGAGGGATTGCAACCAGCGATGGTTCAACAACCTTTCCAGACCGAATAGTACCAAGCCGGTGGCGAGGATGCGGGGTGTCAAAAACGATTCGTTGACATTGAATACTCGCATGCCACCAAACCCCACACTGGTAGCGGCGATCAGCAGCAGCGAGATGATGGCAACCGATCTTTTGGGTACCAAGCGGCACACCAGCCGTTGCAGCCCCAGAAAGAACAGTGTCTTGGATACCAGATAGATGAGGAAGAAACTAACAGGCACGCCCAACATACGAGTCGCTGGGAGTACCATGGCGGAGAAGATCGAAAACTTGCCGGCACGAGCGTAACAAAGTGATAATTCGTCATGGAGCACGTTGTCTTGGAGCTGGTTCACAACTTCGAAAGCATAGAGTCGTGCGTCATGCTTGATTCCACGATACGGCATCGACAGTGAGTTCACCAGCAGGATCAACACCAGCAGATTCAGCGGCGACTCACAAAACTGAAGCACTTTCTGCCAAAGTCGAAGTACCAGTCCCGCCGGGTCGCCAGGTGGCTGCGCGGACGGATTGGATACGGTTGGCAGGCGTGAATGGGACATGGGAGTGGTCGACGTGTATCCGAGACTTGGAGAACTGGCCGCTATGGAAACGTAGGTTGACTTTTTGCCGCATCCCTTCGTGGGGTCTGTTAACGAGGATGAGAACCAATAATCTGCCCCACGAGTTTGCTGGCCGTAGGGAAGAGTCGGATTATGCGTGGGCAAAAGGGAATCAATCTGTGGTCGATGCCAGCACTCGCGCGGTGATAGAAAGGGGTCGAAGACGTCTTTTTCCGATCGAATACCCCCAAGGTTGGCTGCGGATTTCGAGAATTCGCGCATTCCTTATTTGATCGAGGCTGATTGCTGTAGCATTCGCGGCTTGACCTATTAAATTGCCTAGTCTGCGCATAGACTTTACACAGGATCGTGAAAGCGGATCGCGACGTTCAAGGCATCCGCGCAATGATCATTCGAGGAAATTAATGAAGACACTCCTAACCGAAGAAGAAATTCAAAAAGGCGTTCGGCGTTTGGCGGATGAGATCAACGCAACTTACAACAACGAACCGTTGACGATTGTCGGCGTGCTTACGGGCTGCGTCGTTCTTCTGGCAGATGTGATTCGCCAATTGGAGATGCCTCTCCGAGTAGGTGTAGTAATGGCAAGCAGCTATCGAGGCGCAACGACGACTCGAGGCGAACTTACCATCAACTCCGATTTAATGCCGGACATCGGTGGTCGCAACGTATTGATCGTCGACGATATTTTCGACACTGGAAATACGATGGTGGAGTTGATGGCCTTGATGGAAAAGTTCGATCCGTTGACTGTGCGAAGTGCCGTTCTGCTCAGAAAACATGGTCGACAGGAAGTTGACTTGGAACCTGATTTCATCGGTTTCGACATTCCCAACGAGTTTGTGGTCGGATACGGACTGGATTACCAGGATGCGTACCGTAACCTTCCCTTCGTCGCGACGTTGGAGACAGCTGAAATTGAAAGTTGTCCTCCGTAGCACGGTGGCAATTGAAGACGTTTAACGTGAAGGAACACGTTTATGGTTCGTGTACTGATGGTTGCGCCGCAAATGGATTGCCCGGCGGATCAGGCTCAGTTTGTTGATGTGCTGGAATCGCTCTCGGTATCAAACCGGGTACGAGTTTGCCTTTCGGCGAATCATTCGATTCTGCAGCGGCAATGTAAGCGGTTAGGAATCGATTGCCTGGTCATTCCCAGTCGCGGTGCTTGGGATATTTCTGCGAATTGGCGGATGCACCACCTCTTCTCTGGTGGAACGGCCGACACCATTCACCTGTGGGATGGAGTCGCCCAATTGGGCTACGTCATTCTCGCGCGGACGTCCGGCCGAAGTGTGGTTGTTCATCAAAATCGGCTGCGCGACCCCTACAGTTTCGGCTGTGGTATGGCGGATATCCTTCTGCAGAATTGTGAGATAGATGGCATTAGCGACAGGTCCGTGTCGCTTGTTGGCAGTCGTCCATCCGTTTCACTTCGTGGACACTGGCACGAGCGATTCGGGATACCCATGGATGCTCATGTGTCGGGTGTGGCTTCGCGTTTGGAGTACGGTGCCGGATTGAAAGACGCCATCTGGGCTACGGATCTGCTGAAAAATGTTCGAGATGATGCCCACCTTGTTATTTCTGGCTCAGGACCGCTGGAGTGGCGGTTGAGGCGTTTTGTCCGACAATGCTGTGTTGGAGACCGAGTTCATTTTGTCGACTCGCTTGTACCGGATGAGTTTGTCGATTCTTTGGATTGTTTGTGGCTTCCAACCCATCACCGCCAAAGTCTGCGGTTGGCGCATCGAGCGATCAGTCGTGGAATTCCCGTGGTTGCAACGAACCTGAACAAACATCAGGAACTGTTCCAACATGATGTTACCGGTTTGATCTATCCCGTCGGTGCGCGACGTGCTTTGGCCGGTCAAACCTATCGACTGATGAAATCACCACAGTTGGCCAAAATGCTCGGAGCAAACGCCCGGAAAAAGAACGCATCCGATCATGTTCAGTCGCCGGATGTGTCGATTCACGATGATGAGAGTCGGCCCGCCCGAGTCGCGTGATTCAGGGTAAATAGGCAGATTCGAGGTTGTATCGTAGCCCCGTAAAATTGTAGGCTTTACGAAGAGTAGCAATCGAAACCACCGTTCGAGACGGAAAATCAAATAATTAGGACGGAGTCTTAATATGCAGAGTTGCTTGGCAGTTGTACTCGCGGGTGGTAAGGGTTCGCGATTGGAACCACTTACCCGTGATCGCGCAAAGCCAGCGGTACCCTTTGGAGGTGCATACCGCATTATCGACTTTGTTCTCTCCAATTGTCTTAACAGCGGCATGCGAAAAGCCCTGGTGTTGACCCAATACAAGGCGATGAGTCTCGATCGACACATCAATCTGGGATGGCGACGATTCTTTTGTCGCGAACTGGGTGAGTTCATTGATGTTGTTCCGCCGCAACAGCGAATTGATGAGCATTGGTATCAGGGTACGGCCGACGCCGTGTATCAGAATATTTATGCGATTGAAAAAGAGCGTCCAGAGCACGTCATGATTCTGGCTGGCGACCATATCTACAAAATGGACTACAGCCGCATGCTGGAGTTCCATAAGAACAATGGTGCCGATATGACGATCGGTGCTTTGCGTGTGTCGCGTGAAGAGGCGCAGCAGTTCGGCGTTATGCAGGTAGACCCACAAAACCGCATCATCGGATTTGAAGAAAAGCCAGCCGATCCCAAGTCGATTCCCGGTGAAAGTTCCGTTTGCCTGGCTTCGATGGGTATTTATATCTTCAACGCTCGCTTGTTGTTCGATCAACTTTGCGAAGATGCCAATCGTCAAGACAGTCGCCATGATTTTGGTCACGACTTGATCCCGTCGATGATTGATCGTTTCAAGGTTTACGCATTTCCTTTCCGTGATGAAAATCGAAAAGAAGATGCTTATTGGCGAGTCGTCGGTACGCTCGACGCTTACTACGAAGCCAACATGGACCTCGTTGCGATCGACCCGAATCTGAATATGTATGATGAGCGATGGCCTATTCGCTCTCACCAGTCGTACTTTCCGCCACCTAAATTTGTCTTTAGTGGCAAAGGGGAAGAGGATCGTATTGGCCACGCGATGGACAGCATCGTGTGCCAGGGCACCATCGTTTCGGGTGGTTGCGTGGAGCACAGTATTCTTGGCCCGAATGTGCGTGTGAACAGTTACGCTCATGTGGAAGATTCAATTCTGTTCGCTGGCGTGGATGTTGGTCGTCGCGCGAAGATACGGCGAGCCATTGTCGACAAAGGTGTAAGAATTCCTCCGGAATTAGAGATTGGATATGATCTCGAAGAAGATCGACGTCGTGGACTGACCATTACCGAGAGTGGTATCGTGGTCATTCCGAAGGGCGATACGTTCGAGCATCTGAAACCCAATCGGCGTGCCTTCCCAGTCAACGTGACGCTCTAGCGGCCGCAATTCGACTGGGTCCCTCTTCAACCGTGATCGCGGCAAGCGATTGACGCTACAATTGCGCGTCCACCGAGGATGTCGTCGCGACATTCATCGTGCGCACTCACAAGCCGAGGAATGGAGAGGATGTTGTGTCCACCGACCAGGAAACGACTGTTGGCGAACTACGTACGATGGTGCGGGATTTTGTCGACGCCCGAGACTGGAAACAGTTTCACGCGCCGAAAAACATCAGCATGGCACTAGCGATCGAAGCCGCCGAGCTGATGGAGCACTTTCAGTGGCTGAGCGTAGAACAGTCGCGAGTTATTTCGGAAGATGCGGCGGCCAAGGAGGACGTTGGGGAAGAGCTAGCCGACGTGCTCTGCTACGGTCTTGCACTTGCCAATGAAATGGGTTTCGACGTGGCCACAATCATGCGTCGTAAGATGGTCAAGAACGAAGCCAAGTATCCGGCCAGCGAATTCAAGGGTCGCTACGAATAGTGCGCGGGGCGATCCTTTGCGCTATCGACGTACATTCTGTTCGGGTCGATTGGCATAAGATACCGAACCGTCGGTTCCCACAGATAAACCCAACCATCCATTTCGCATGACGATCTGGTTCACGTTCAAATCCGACAGGCGCTCATCGTTGGCGAGATTGGGATGAAGTAGTTTCGATGTTCGGTTCTTCGAAAAGACTTTGGTGAAAATGCCTCGCAAGGCCACTTGGTCACGCATCTTCAATCGCTTCCCGGTGAGTTCGACGACACCGGTACGGTTTACTTCCACCTGGAATCCTGATCCGGTGGGAACATACGATGCGGTGACAGCAAAGTTATTCCAGGAGCGTCGTGACGTTCTCAGTTCGCTGATTCGGAGGGTGACTCGCATCATATCGTCCACAAAGCGGACGGCGACTGCGTCACGAGGAGCCATCTTGATGTGGACATTATCCGGAATCTCGTCGGGTACCTTCATTTCAAACGACTTCATCCTCGTCGCCATGCGGCTCAATAGTTCCTGCAAGTCGCCTTCGACGCCGTTCAGCTTTATCTGCTGCAACATGTTGTTGACCATCGACTCGTGGAACTGCAAGCTGACAAGATTGTTTGCGAGTGCTTGGGGACGAGCCATGTGGCTGGCGAGTTGATGGTCGCCGGCGAGTCGTCCACGGTAGATGATACGTTCGCCCGTGGTCTGCATCGTCATGTTGGCAGGTTGCAGTCCCAGCCGTTCGAGAGGTTCAATCAGTTTGACACGCAAGTGCTCCTGCGTCTGCGCCATTTGTTTGGAGAGTTGATTGTCCACCTGTCGTTGAGCATTGGAGGCAACGCGGCGATCAAAAATGCGACGGGCCAGATGTCGTTGCTCGAAGAGTTCTCGATTCGCGGCGCGACGGACGATTGACCCAATCAGAGGATAGTTGTCGTACTGAGTCCGCAGCCCAAGGGTTTTCATGGTCCCGTTGGCAACGGTATCGCTGCGACCGATGTAGACGCCTTCGTTACTGAAGATCAGTGGTTTGCGTAAAAAGAACTCGGCTCGATTGCGATTGTAGACTACGACGGGACCCTTAAAAGAACGGGTGTTGGTCGCGACATGTCCGCGGGCCTGAAGCTGCAGGTGAATACGATTCGGGTCAGGAACCAATCCGACTCCAATGCGAGTCCACGAAGCGCTGTTGCCAAACACACGGGCTCCAAGAATCTGATCACGGATGGGTGCGCGAACGTCTTGCATGACAGGCAGCATGCGCTGCATGAACTTTTGGGTCATAGCCAGACGCAGGTTGGCGTTGCGATAGTGCGTGTCGAGAATGCTGCCTATGCGATTTTGCTCTTCGGATCGCGACCACAACATCTGGCTGATAGCCGCAGCAAGTGAATTGCCGGTGGCTGAATTGGACTGAAACTCGTACTTTTCGATATCTTGTAGCAGACTCTTGTAGTCAATGGGTACGGTCGACCAGGTTCGAAGTTCATCAGTGAGGCTGCGGACGTACTTGGAGTTGACAATGGTCGCCTGAGCATCGGTCAAATTATCAGAAGCCAGTCGATCAAGGACACGTATCGCCACGTTTCGTGAATCTCCGACAGATTCTTCAAGTGGCTTGATGTTCAGGCGAGCCAATTCGTTCATCTCGAGAAATCCAACCCACTGTCGCGCCGTGGGGCCGCTTCCAAGGGCTTCTGCCAGTTCACCGAGGACACGATTCATTCTTGAAGCGTCTCGATTGGTGAGAATGCGACTGACCTTCTGTTTGGCGGTGGGCTGAATCGCGTGGGTAACGGCGGACCAAACGGTGACGCGTCGTTGCAGATCGTATCCGGCGGAAAGAAACAACGATTGCTGTTTGCGATCGGGGATATTGCGTGCAATCTGTTTCGGTGTTGTTGATAACTCGGCCAGTCGCTCGATGGCTACCGTAGCGTCAAGTGCGTTCAGCGATTTCGATCTTTGTAGACGAGCGAGTTCTTCCGAGACTTGCTTGGCCCATGCGGCGGCGCAAGGATCTTTGAAACTCTGAACGGTGCGCACCAGGGCTCTAGGAGCCGGCCAAGCCGTTGGGAGCACCGCCGGTTTTGTCGGCTTGGTGCGGCGAACGCGACGGAGAACGCCGGCTTTCTTTCGACGAGGCGCTGGTTCGGTGATGGGTTCGACATCATCCTTGTCGGTATCTTCCGGCGTTTGGTCAGCCAACGATGGCGGCAAGGGAGTATCTTCCAAGCCGGGAATATCGGCTGGCGCCGCAATGGGAGCCAGTTGTTTGGATCGTGGCAGAGTTGGTTCGGACGCGGGCGTCATACTGACGACAGGAGCGGGTTGGCCATCGTCGGGAATCGGAACCGACGGTGCTTCCACCACGGGTGCGGTTTGTGCAACTGGTGTCGACGGAACTTCCGATGTTGGGGGCGTCATCGGTTCTGGTAGCAAGTCGGTTGCAGCAAAAGGCGCTGGTGTGGCGAGATCAGTAACCGGTTCGGCGCCCACCAGCAAGTCTTCGTCGAGCGACACGTCCGGCTGCGTGGGCACGGATTCAGCCATTACTGGTTCAACCGAATCTTGAGGAAGCGGCGCGCTGGGCGGTAGTTCGGATTCCACCGTGCTGGATGCGACTTCAGGCAGTGCGATCTCTGGCGGTGCAGCCGTGGGCTGGGAGGCCGCGATGGCGTTTTCACTGGCGGTGGCTTGCTCACTCGCGATGGCGTCTTCACTCGCACCGGTGTTGGATTCGGATTGAGCCAACGAGTCGACGTCGGGCTCGATCGGATCGGCTTGAACGACTTTAGGAATCGGCTCCGGTTCGGGCTCTGCCGGAGCCGTGGCTGGCATTAGCTGCGGATTGATGCGAATGACGGAACGAGGATTGACGAGTTTCGCAGGACGCGTCACCGACTCGGTGGCGATGTAGTCCGGACCCGGAGGAGGCACGATGCCGCCCGGGACGAGTTCGCGGAAGTCGGGGAACGTCCAGTCCTCAAGTTCCTGCGGCTCCTCGATTGCCGGTTTCGGATTCATAACATGTTGAGGCGGTGAATCAATCTCGAGGGGCAGCTCGACCGACGATGGATTGGAGACTTCGGCCGCATTGGCAGCGACCGGCGGCTTGGGTTCGACAATGATCGCAGGGACCGAGACCACTTGGGGCTGATCCAAAACGACCTCTGCACGAATCGACGCACTATATTGCGGTTGGGGTGGATGGAAGTCGAGTTCCGCTCCAGCATATGGCTGGGGTACTGGGTAATTCGTTGCGCTTCGCCAGACTTGTACAGCCGTCACCAAGAGGATGGCCAGGCATCCGGTGATGAGCATCAGTGGCGGTTTCGGGGTTCCATCCTGCCGAGTCATAAGCATCCCTGCTGCATGTTGTCGTTTGCAGACAACGGTTGACTATGGGTTATCCATGCATTTGTTTGCCAACGGATTCACCAATGCGCGCGAATCGTTGCATCGGTGGTAATCGGTAAACTACCCCCATCAGATCCAAGTAGAATCAGATCCCAAGACTGGCTGGACGGACAAATCGTGTCAGTCGCGTTAAGAGATGCCGGTTGGCGAGTTTGCGTTCCACAATTTGCTGGCGGAGCTAGCGGCATTCGTCCGCCAATTTATCGCCTATTTTGTCGACGCGCCGTTGTCGGGTCGGAAGACAAAGTGGGCTTCTTTGAATTTGCCGTCTTTGGTTTTCATGGCCAGAAAGACATGCAGCTCGCCCTTGGCATTCTTACGGTAAGTCAAACCATCAAACCAAGCCGATTGGCCGTCGACTTTGACCAGTCGAAATTCGAGAAACTTGTCCTTCTTTTCCCAGCCAATCATGTCCGGCCCGAAATGCTTGAGCTTCAATACCAGCGTGCCCTGCTCTTCTGACAGCATGAAGAATTCCGAGAACTCGACCTTGTTGTCTTTTTCGAATACGAACGTTCCCATCATGCTCCCGGCGTGGGGCTGCCCCCAAGACTCGTGGCAAGTCGCGCCCAATCCCGAACCGGTCCAGTTGCCCGTCATCCAGGCAACATCGCTAATTTTCGCCGATCCGGCTTTTGCCCTGTCCGCTAAACGAAGTGTATTCGCTGTCAGCTGTGTCTCGGCTTGGCAAAGATGTGACGAGGCGAATAACAATGCGATAACGAAGGCAGAAAACAGTCGACTATTCATTGTCTTTAAACTCTCGATCAACAGGTTGAGTTGGTTGCTGAATCCACGATGCTTGATAGTAGGCAATAAAGCCTGGCGCGATGCGTGGGTCATTTTCGGAAGCCATACGAAATACGTACCCAAGTGGGCTGGTATTTTCCCGGTCGCGGGATCGCCCGTTAAATCGAGTTCGTCCCCAACGAGCCCCAAGGGCCACAAACTCGAACTCTACAAAACGATTTTGACTAAGGTCAAATATCGCATTCCCCAACAGTTCGGTGCGAACCCCATGATCTACCGGGCGATTCCAACGGCGGAATCCGCCATTCAGCACGCTGGCTTCGTCGATCTCGGCGTCACCAACCGATCGCCCTGTGATTTGAAGACTGATTTGTTCGTCGTTTATAGAAACGACCCGTGTTTCAATCGCCGTCTTGGTGACCTGTTCAGTCCGCATCGGTTCGGCTTGCCCGCGCGCTACATCCACAAGATGAAAACGCGATAGACGATTCGAAAGGGCTGTGGGCAACTGATGTGTCGCATCAACTTCGAGTTTCTCAGGCAACCATTGTCGGGCTTCTTTGGCAGAAAACCAGACAAAGTCGCGATTCCACTTGGTTTGGCTGGGGGCCTCCGGATCACACTTCTCCGGCAAATCGCGCACGAACATCGACAGGACCAACCCTTTTTCGGGATAGCTGTCTTCCCAGCGATGTGCCGGCTTGATCTTCGAATCGGTGTCCAGCTTGCGCTCGTTGGCTGGTAAAGCCTCCCACTTTTCAAGCGCCGAAGTCAGCATGCGCATGACCCGCTTGGGGTTCAGCGAATTTGTGGATCCAAGGAAGGCGCCGCTGGGCGCACAGACGTAAATGCCTTGACGCGTGCGTCCCGTGTTGCCGCCAAAGTGCCCCTGTTCGGCCATCTTCTGAAAGAAGACGCATTCCGGGTCTTTCTCTCGCTGCAGTCGCCAGACTTCATCGGTAGCCACAACGAATTTGCGACTGAATTTAATAACTTCAGGGTTCGACCAGACGGACCGTCGGCCAACGACACCATTGTTTCACGTGCATCCGAGTGGATGTCCGTTCATCGTCCACAATAGTAGTGGTCGTTCCTTCTGGTCTGCGGTAAGGATGCCGTCTTTGAAAGAAGTCAGCCACGGAATCTTCTGAAAATCCAATTCGCTATCAGCGGGCAAGATATGGTCGCGCCAACTTTGAAGTGTTTGCTCGTTCAGTTTGAGCGGAAATTCCTCGACTTGTTTGGGTATGTCGGCCAGGCAATGGCTCGGAATAACTACTAGGCAAATCCAAGGGAGCAGATGGATCGAAAACACTTTAAGCGCTGACATCGGAATTCTCCTGATCGGACGGTAGGCGGCCGATCAGTATACATCAGGCAAGGCGAACGCAAGCTACATTGTCTTCGGCGGAGCTGCCAAAACAATTCGCTCCCGGTCAGAAACCACAACTCCACCGGGTTTCTCGACGGTTACGGCAAACAGAGTCGGTTTGTTGACCGAGATTTTGGCAGAAATGGGAATGACAACCGGATCGGTTCCGGCTGGAATGTTGAACACTCCACCGTCGATAGGCTGATTTTGTGTTTCGTCAAAAATCCAGAGTTGGTACTGCTCGACGGTTGGATCGTTGGCTGCCAAACCCTCGATCCGCATGTATCCTTCCTGCGAACGATTGTCCCAAACCAAATCGCCACTGGCGGCAGTCGCTGAGGAGTCTTTCGTGGCCTGCCAGTCGCGTTGAATCAATTCTCCACCGTTGTTGATCAGTCGACTTCTTTGCTCCGAGAGACTGAGTTTGACTGATGAATCGACGGGTTTACCTGTCTGCATCAGTGCGATCAACAAGCCCGCGGCCACCACCCAGCCCGTCCATTGAACGATTCGCCAACGGGTACTTCTATCGCTCGCAACTGCGGATGAGGGATTTACTACAGGGAGAGCCGCATCTTGCGCTTTGGCGAACGATTGATGAGCCGTCGACTCGATTCTTCTTGCCAGGCTTTCTGGCATTGATTCCAACGGTTCTGGCAATTGCGAAAGCTCAAGCATCGCAGCAACGGATGCCAGCGAGTCGGCTTCGGATAAACCGCCCTCGGCAGTCATCAAGTTACCCAGTTCCGTTTGATCGTTGTCTTCAAGACCAAAGAGTGTGGATTCGGCCAACAAGTCCAGCATTCGCTCGCGATCGGAAGAATTCATCGTTGGCCTCCCACGGTTCGCGCTTCACCTTGAAGCAGGTTACGTAACCGGATCAGGCCGCGGCGAGCATTCGTTTTGACGGTGCCCAGTGGCTGGTTGGTACGTTCGGCGATTTGCGATTGCGAGAGGCCTTCATCGATGGCCAACTCTAGAACTTGTCGTTCTTCATCTCGCAACTGAGTCATCATGCGGCGTGCGAGGTCCGCTTCGTCGCGCAATTCCGTGGGAATAGAGTCGTCTTTGGCGGGAACCTCTCGAGCCGATTCCAAATCGACTTGCGAATTGGGTCCGCGACCCAGTCTGCGAATTCGGTCGATCAATCGCCGTCGGGCAACCATAGCGACAAAGGTCGATTCCGAAGCCACTGAGGCATCGTAGCGATGAGCCGTCTTCCAGAGTTCAACGAAGACGTCTTGCACCAAATCCTCGGCGTCGGCCGATTTCAATCCGCGACGTTTCGCCAGCGTCCAGACCAGGGGGCCAAAGCGCTCAACGCATTCTGTCATGGCAGACGGATTACCAGTGCCGACGCGTTTCAAAATCGACGGTGTCAATTCAGAATTCAAGGCTGGGGATACCCGTTGGTGACGTGGAAAAACACGAAGCCTCAGTTGAAGGCTTCGTGCAGGTTTGATTCTTAAGGCAATTCTACTCACGTCGATTATCGCATATTCAGCGAAGCTGCATAAGCACGATCCAATCCATGACGTAACGCCCATGCACGACTGTCGTGGCTGTGCATCTGGTTCGCCTGTTGGAGTGTTCGCGACATGTCGTTACGGACATGCATCGGCATTTTTCCGTGGTTGGCCAGCGTTGATACGGCATTGGCGTAGACCTTGCAGCATCCTGCATGGTGACCCGAGTTGTAAAGCGGTACACCTTGAGCGATGGCCTGTTCAATCAATTGACGCGGAGAAACATTTGACAGTTTCTTCATCTTCTTAGTTTGATCGGTCGGCAGGATCACTTGATCAAGTACGTGAATGGTTCCGTTGGAGCAATTGATATCCGAGTTGATCACGTTCGCCTTGTTGATCGTAATGCGACCGTCCGTGATTCCCACCGTGATTTGACCCCCTTGAACAGTCTTGGCCGTTCCAGCACTGACTGCATCACGAGCCGTTACGTTGCCGGGAACAACATGATACGTCAGGATATCGACTAACTTTTGCTTGTTCTCTGGCTTGAGTAGCGATT
>CAYYHV010000011.1:36876-43294 GCA_964471695.1 uncultured Pirellulaceae bacterium | reverse complement strand
CTTGAGTACGATTGAAGGTGACGCCCAAACGAGCCATCAATTCGATGACTTTTGGGGCCCAGTAGGACATTTCTTTAACGGGTGGTTGATGCTGAAGGAAATCACCCCCGTAAACCGTATCGTCAAAGTGCAACCATTCGTCGTCGCCAAGCTGACGAGTCGCTTCATTAACACTGTTGATTCCGCCTTGGGCGCACACGCTATGGGAACGCTTGACGGGAGTCAGGCTCATGAGATCGACGCTAACGCCGATTTCAGCCAGTTTCATGGCGGCTGACAGTCCAGCCAAGCCGCCGCCAATGATCATTACCCGTTTTTCAGACATGATGACTTTCGATGAATTCAATGAATGCGGTCACTCAGATCGACCGTACGTTTTAGCGATGTGTTAACCCGGCTCGTTCGTTAGAGCCGCTTCGGTTTCCTTGGATTCGAGTGCCGCGGCTTCATGCGTTTCACCGTCTTCTGCGGCTTCGGCATGTGATTTGTCGTGGCTGCGTTTATGCTCATTTGGCGTCAATTCGCCCGAAGCGACTTTGGCGTTGTACATCTGGTTTTCGACTTTTAGGGCTTCATCCTGATCAACGTTTCGCATGCCGACCAAAGCGCTCAAGCCGATGATGCCAAGCACTACGCCAAACCCGACGCTGACCCAGTTCGCGCGTCGCTGCGCGGCGGGGCTGATCCACAAACCCCAAGTGATTCCCATCGTCCAGATACCGTTCGCTAGGTGAAAAACACAGGCAATAATGCCCACGGCATAGGCAACGGGGACGAGGAGATTGGCGCTAAGCGCCGCACCGGCAGACGATGCCGCGTTGTAGGCGCGGAATTGATGCCCACCAGCCTTTTCGATGTTTTCAACCAAGGCTTCTGGTTGGTGCAGCCAGCCGTGCATGTGAAAAACGTGCCACATGATGAACACAAAGGCAATCATGCCCGAAATGCGCTGAAGCGTGTAGCGAATATTGCTGCTGTTTGAATAGGTGCCACTGTTTGTTAGCCCCGACCGCACAATGACCACACCGAAGATGGCATGAAAGAGCAGCGGGATGAAAATGAATCCCCACTCAATCAGCGGTAGAAGCTTTCCCAGACTGTGGATCGTGTAAACCTTGCTTTGAAAAGCAGCAGGGCTATCCAAAACCGTGGCATTCGTCAGGAGGTGAACGCACATGTACGCCCCCACCGGAACCAGCCCACTGAGCGAATGGAGCCGACGAAGCAGGAACTCATTCCTGCCCAGAAAAGATGAATTTGCGTCTTGCACTTCTATCCCTTAATTCGGTCGCTGGTTGCCATCCAATAGTTTTCTTGGCATGGCGACCAGGTGTGTTTGGAGCACCGTAAATTTGAATGTGGCAGATTGCCGAAACGGAACGCGGTGCCGCCGAGTGGTTCGTGTCTAAAGCCACACGTAGTATAGGGTTAGACGCAAGTCGGGCAACCCGAGTCAATTCGCTGCCAACGACGGTGGCGACTGTGCTAATCCGCCAATTCGGAACACTCGTTTGCGGATATGAATGGTGGGTGGGTAGAGCGGATTGTTCGATCGCCAGCAGTCGCAGTGGCTGTCATTTCAGCCGACTTTGCAGTGCCAACATGGCAAGTCTGTTCGCGTCGGTCGGAATCTGGTTCCCCCAGTTTGTGGGAATTCGGTGAGC
This sequence comes from uncultured Pirellulaceae bacterium, assembly GCA_964471695.1. Lineage (GTDB taxonomy): Bacteria > Planctomycetota > Planctomycetia > Pirellulales > Pirellulaceae > CAYYHV01. Next base: position 41,630 of record CAYYHV010000011.1, on the reverse strand, counting down.
CGCCATTCTTTTGGGCTGTCTTCGTGCTGTTTAATGGTTACTACAACTGGATTTACGGCGTCTCTGACAAAATGGCAGGCGTCCAGTATTCGCGATTGGCATCCAAGTTGCTTATTTAGGGCGACGATAAGTGCTGGTGGGCTCATTGGATGAAGGAATCGGCGGCACGGCGTCCTATTCTGAGCAATAATTGAGAGTCCACCCTGCGACCAATAGTTCAAAACCCCAATGATCACGACTCCTCAACTACTGATCACTGACGACGATCGCGCTTTTCGCGAAACCGTTCGCGGTCTCTTTGACGCCCGAGGCTTTCAAACGCATCTCGCCGCCGATGGCGAAGAGGCTGTGCGTATCGTTCGTGAACAGGAAGTCCACTTGGTGCTGATGGATTTTCAGATGCCACGATTGACAGGTATCGAAGCCGTCCGTCAACTGCGAGCCGAGCGAGAGGGATTGCCCTGCATCTTGATTTCCGGCGCCGTAGATGACTCGGTGGTTGCACAGGCGGAAGAAGTCGCTGTTTACTCAATTCTCAAGAAACCCGTCAGCGTCGTTGAAATTCGAGATTCCGTTCGCACGGCTTTGTTCGAAGTCTACGGTTGGACTCAATCGAACTAATCTGCCGGAAACGGGATTCTACCGCGACGAGCCGCTAAGAGTCGTCGTGGTTACCGTCGATTTACGATCCATTGCGTTTCCCAACGCGTCGTCGACTTTGGTAAATGTCGCCGACATGTTGACACCCAGCATATTGGCACCCAAGACCACGGCGATCACGACTGCCGCCAGTTGAACACCGTATTCTACAGCGGTGGCGCCATCCGCAGATTTCAAGAGTCTGCGCAGCCAAACTCGCGCGGTAAAGTATTTGAAGACGTGGCTCATGCCGAATTGTCAGTTGCAAACCGATCGGCTGCGCATACTGCGGGCAATAATTATGTCAGTTCGTCTGACGGTAAGTGGCATAAACGTCGCAATCCTTAATAACGAGTTGGGGCAGCTGATATGTTGTCACCGCCCGCCGCACGAAAAAAAAAGCCAACGGATCGCTCCGTAGGCTTTGTTTAGTTGAGTATGTACGCAGTCGGTATTAACCGATGTCTGCCGAATTGCCTTGTTCGCCACCTTCGATTCGAGGAGCCGATTCTCGTTTGATAACGGTATCGGTACCGGGAACGACTTGAGGGCCCGTCGAATTCTCTTCAACGATCTGCTTCAAGTCGGCTCCGTCGATGGCTTCGACGTCCATTAACCGTTCGGCAACGGCAATCAGTGCATTCTTTCGTGCGAGCAGAATCTCGCGAACTTTCTGCAGCGAGTCATCAAGGATGCGTCGTACTTCGTCGTCAATTTCACGAGCCGTCTGTGGACTGAAGCTGCCAACCCGTTCGTCCGGTGCCGAGGCTAGAAACGGCGATCGTTTTCCTTCACGGAAGTTGATCCGCCCCATTCGGCTCATGCCATAATCCATCACCATTGAGCGAGCGATTTCGGTGGCCCGTTCAAGATCGTTCTGGGCTCCAGTGGAAACATCCTTGAAGATAATCTCTTCGGTGATCGTTCCCGCCAAAGCAACCTGGATGCGGCTTTCGAGCTCACTTTGCGTCATCAGAAAGCGGTCGCCTTCTGGACGCTGCAGTACATAACCCAGGGCTGCTACGCCACGTGGGATGATTGAAACTTTGTGAACCGGATCGGTGTTCGGCAGCAAAAAGGCGACCAAAGCGTGCCCGGCTTCGTGGTAAGCCACACGCGTCTTTTCGTCTTCGTTCATGACTCGCTGCTTCTTTTCAAGTCCAGCCGTGACGCGTTCGACGCCATCATTGAACTCTTGAGCACTGACGGTTTCTTTGCCTTTACGGGCAGCCAGCAAGGCGGCTTCGTTGACCAAGTTGGACAAGTCGGCACCCGCAAAGCCGGGCGTGATTTTGGCAATTTCCTTGAGATCGACGGCTTCGTCGAGTTTCACGTTGCGGGCGTGCACGCGCAGGATGTCTTCGCGTCCAGCCACATCGGGACGATCGACCAGCACCTGACGATCAAATCGACCGGGGCGGAGCAAAGCTTGGTCCAGCATCTCGGGTCGGTTTGTTGCAGCCAGAACGATCACGCCGTTGTTTGAATCAAAGCCGTCCATTTCGACGAGCAATGCGTTCAGTGTTTGTTCGCGTTCGTCATGACCTCCGACAACACTGGTGCCACGCGTTTTGCCAAGTGCGTCCATCTCGTCGATGAAGATAATGCACGGCGCCTTGGAGACAGCCTGTTCAAACATGTCTCGGACTCGAGCCGCACCAACACCGACGAACATTTCGACAAAATCCGAACCCGAGAGGCTGAAGAACGGTGTGCCCGCTTCGCCTGCGATGGCTTTGGCCAATAGCGTTTTACCGGTACCTGGAGGGCCCACGAGCAAGACGCCCTTCGGAATGCGACCACCCAGCCGTTGGTATTTTTCCGGTGACTTGAGAAAGTCGACAACTTCGCGAAGTTCTTCGACGGCTTCGTTGATTCCAGCCACGTCGTCAAAGGAGACTCCCAAGTCTTCTTGTGCGTAGAGCTTGCCGCGACTGCGACCAAAAGCCATCGGCGACCCAGCCCCGCCCAGTCGTCGCAGCATCAAAAAGAAAAAGAATATGAATAATCCGCTGAGTGCGAACATGGGAAGCCACTTACTCCAGACACTAGGAGCCGACTTGTAATCAAAGTCGATTCCTTTCTCCTGAAGCTTTGCCATCAGTACTCGTTCGGCTTCGCCTTTGCCGCTAATGTTGGTGTGGAATGGACGGTTGGGCTGCGCTTCGCCTTCTTCCGGCTGAATACGCTGGAATTCGATTTCACCGCTGACGCGAACCGTTCCCAGTTCAATATTGCGAAGTTTGCCGTACCGGTACTTCACAACATCCTGGCCTTCGGGCGAGAATTCGATGAATCCGGTCGTGTTGCCTTGTTCGTCGACGGTCGTTGCGTCGATCAATCGCATCAAGTCAGCGTATCGAATTTCGTGGTCGTTGGTCTGGTATAGCAGCACCACGCCCATAGTTACGATGATCGCGAAGAGAATCGCGTAGAGGACAAAGTTGACGCCCTGAGGCTGTTGTCTGTCGCCCTTTGTACTCTGATCTTTATTATTACTCATCCGCTACACTCTTCCTGTCCATGTGTACAAGATAGCGCCAGCCAATCAGCGTGCTGGCAGTTTTTTGTTCCGCTGATCGCTCTTTAGTGCAAATCCCGGTCCCCAGTGACCACTAATCCGCCCGCGAAATCCACTGCGTAGCGTATTATAGCGGTTTCATGGCAATTGGGATTGTATCGACAGGGGCTTCCCGCAGATTATCCGTGTTGTTCCGGTGGTTCGACGAGTCTAGAATCCCGCCGTTTTGTCGAATTCCTTGTCCGACACTCGGGATCGGTTGCTATTTCGAAACGTTGCATCGCGAAGCCATCGTTCGGATGCAACGGATTGCTACAATCTTTAAGACCGACCAAGCTCTGCAAAGGTAACCCGCAATGACGCCCAGCATACGAAAACCGCTGGGGTTGATCAGGAAGCGTGTTCTGTCGATAAGGCAACGATGAATCAGTCCACATCCAGCATCGCGTTGATGGGATCAACAGGCAGTATTGGGCGTAGTGCGCTCGAAGTCGTTGCGGCGTCGGAGCGATTTGATATCAAATCACTTTCGGCTCATTCTCAATTACCAGCCGTCGTGGACCAGGCCCGCGAGTTCAAGCCTCGCTTTGTTGTTGCGTCGGACGAGTCCCAAGCGAACGGATTCGATTGGTCGGCTTTGCCTTCGGATACCGAAGTCCTGTTTGGCCCCGACGGCTTGGATCAAGTCGCCCGATCGGAAGACGTGGACATCGTAATTGCGGCCATCGTGGGTAGTGCAGGGCTGCGAAGTACCTGGGCAGCGTTGGAGGCGGGGAAGCGAGTCGCGTTGGCGAACAAGGAAACATTAGTCGTCGCCGGCCCATTGGTCCGTGAGTTGGTCGACGAACGTGGCGGTGAATTGCTACCGGTGGATAGCGAGCACAGCGCAATTTTCCAGGCATTAGCCGCCGGTCGTCGTCAGGATGTCCATCGAGTCTTGCTTACAGCCAGCGGCGGACCGTTTCGCGGATATACGCAATCGCAACTGGAGAACGTCACAGTCAAGCAGGCTTTGGCACATCCGACTTGGGAAATGGGTACCAAGATTACCATCGACTCGGCCACAATGATGAACAAGGCACTTGAGATCATCGAGGCTCGATGGTTGTTCGATCTCAAGCCGTCTGAAATTGACGTTGTAGTTCATCCCCAATCGATCGTGCATTCGATGGTTGAGTATATCGATGGATCGGTCGTGGCTCAAATGAGTCCGCCGGATATGAAACTACCGATACAATATGCTTTGACGTATCCTGAACGATGCGAGTCGCCGGCTGAAAAATGCGACTTCAGTCAACCGATGTCGTTGGAATTTGAACCGCCCGATCATGACCTGTTTCCTGCCGTGCGTTTAGGTTTGGAAGTCGCTCGAGTCGGGGGCACCGCCGGTGTGGTGGTGAACGCAGCCAATGAAGTTGCCGTAGAGAAGTTTATAGGCGGTGAATTGAAGTTCACTGAGATCGTGCCAGCCTGTCGGGCGGTACTTGAAAATCATGAGTTTGATCCGCGCCCCAAGCTGGACGATTTGTTCCGACTTGATCATTGGGCCCGAGAGGAGGTCACCCGTTGGGTTTGTATCTAATCGCTGCTGACA
>CAYYHV010000011.1:13973-36866 GCA_964471695.1 uncultured Pirellulaceae bacterium | reverse complement strand
GGAGCCTTTGGAATCTCGCCCAGGGAATGTTGGGTTTGGGCTTCGTTATTTTCGTCCATGAATTAGGTCACTTTTTAGTTGCCAAGGCATGTGGCGTTAAATGTGAGAAGTTTTACGTCGGTTTTGATCCGCCAATGCCCTATGGAATCCCCAGTGCGCTTTGGAAATACAAATGGGGTGAGACGGAATACGGACTGGGCGTCATTCCGCTCGGTGGCTACGTCAAAATGTTGGGGCAAGATGACAACCCGCAAAATGCGGCTGCCGAGGCGGAGCGAATCCGCTTGGCCAAGCAGAATCCTGACGGCGATGGCGATTTTGAAATCGACCCTCGCAGTTATCCGGCGAAAACCGTGCCTCAGCGGATGGCGATAATTTCGGCGGGCGTGATCATGAATCTGATATTCGCCGTGATCTTTGCGGCGATCGCCTACAGTATCGGCGTCAAATATGACCCCGCCATGGTCGGTTCTACCGTTCCAGGAGATACGGCTTGGAAAAACGGTTTGCAACCCGGCGACAAGATGGTGCAGTTCGGAAAAGACGGTCGGAAAGACGATCAGTATCGTTTCCGCGATTTGCGTTTTCAGGTCATCAAGGCGGACGTTGACGAGCCGCTCGACATATTGTTGCGACGCACCGATGGGACGGAAGAGTGGAAGACACTGTTTCCCAAAGAACGCAAAAAAGTCAACTTGGGGTTGGCCACGATCGGAGTCGCGAGTGCACCTGCCACGAAAGTGCGCGATGTCAAACTCGTCGCTCGGACAGCAATTGAAATGACGGACCTCGAAGCGGGTGACACAATTACGGGGGTCATCGTGAATGGTCAGGAGCAAGCCATCGCGGACGCTTTCGACCTCAAGAAGGTGTTGTTCCGAAACGCAACGATTCCTATCGATGTCGTTGTTGAGCGGCCTGCCGATCCCGAAAACACGACGTCGGCTGTCAGCGAAGTTACTGTGAATATTCCGCCGTTACCAACACGAGATTACGGTATGCGATTGGAACCAGGTCCGGTCGTTGCCGTTCAGGCGGGCGCTCCAGCCGAGGCCGCGGGCTTCAAAAAAGACGACTTGATCACAGCCATCGACGGCGAGCCGATTGAAGATTACCTTTCGCTCGATGATCTACTCCAAGAGAAGGTGGGCTCGTCCGTCACCGTCACCGTGGCTCGAGAGGGGCAATCCGTTGATCTGACGGTTACGCCGCGTCATCGAGACATGTTGGGTGAAGCTGCTCGACGGGGTGGTGCCATTTCGTCTGAGTGTCTTGGTGTTGCGTTTCACATTAAGGACACCATCGTATCGATCGTTCCGGACTCGCCGGCGGCAAAGGCTGGGCTGCGACCTGGAGATGAAATCTTGACGGCCGAGTTTTCAGTCGCTGAGGATGCCTCCGCTGAGGAACGTGCAAGAATCAAAGAGCTCAAGCTGGAGAAGCTGGACTTTGTAAAATTCCCGATGTCATGGCCAGCGCTCAATCAATTACTCCAAACTCTGCCTGAGAAATCTGTACTGCGGCTGACTTATCTTCGCGACGGTGATCTGGCTACTGCTGACATGCTGCCTGCCCTTTCTGCCGATCGGTTCGACCCGGACCGAGGAATCTATCTGGACGCTTTGTCACGAGTCCGCACAGCCTCTACCGTCGGCGAGTCGGTGCAACTCGGATTTCGCGAAACGAAAGAAGGCATCGAGCAAGTCTTTATGACCCTGCGCAAAATTGGCAAGCTGAAGAAACATCTTGGCGGACCGCTGACGATCGGGGCAGCGGCAATGTCCGAAGCTTCTCAAGGTTGGCCTCGTCTGTTTATTTTCCTGACGCTCCTTAGTGCGAACCTCGCCGTACTGAACTTCCTTCCCATTCCAGTTCTCGACGGCGGGCACATCATGTTCCTGATCTACGAGGGAGTGTTTGGCAAGCCGATGCCTGAACGCATCGCGATGACGGCAACCATGGTCGGATTGTGCTTTATTCTCGGCTTGATGGCTTACGTGCTGGGATTGGACTTCTTCCGATTTAGTGGTCTCGCGGGCGGATAGTAAATCTGATTCCTCTTTAATCGCAAGGAAGCGATGCTGTGCGGTCAAACAGATGGTTCATTCCGTTCATGGTGTATTCGGTACTCGCGATGTTGCTTGGGTGCCGAACGCTTGAAATTACCCCCGTTTATTCCTGGCAATCCGATTCGATCGAAGAGCTACAAGATTCCGGGGAATGTGATGGAGAAGGTGATTTCGTAGATGAGTTGGCTGGAGACTTACTAAGTGACGCGTTTGTCTGGCTTGCCTTTGAAGCGATTCCCAGCGCGTTGAGCAAGTTAGTGTCAATCGTTCGCTGACGGAATGCGCGTCTGCTAGCACGCGAGCGAATGGGTGACAGCGTTTCCGCTCCTATCCATTTGGTTCCTCTCGACTTGAACCACCAGATATAGTTGGTCGCGTTCTTCAGCTGCCAACTCGCCTTGTTGGCAATATCGCCACGCACTAGTATCCGCCATGCTTGGTTGGATACATTCAGCCAATTCGAAACAGGAGCGATCGACTGACTGTCGTGCTGCTCCGTGATCGGAAAGGACTCCGCTCAATATGTCGGTGCGATTGGCGAAACTAGCTGAGCTCGTCGGAGGAACGCTTTACGGCGACGGACAACGAGACATTTCCGGCGCTGCAACCATCCGCGACGCAAGCACTGGGGAAATCACTCTGGCCGATGATCCGGCCTTCTTTGATCAGCTTCGAAGTTCTGATGCAGCCGCTGTGCTCGTCAGTAGTGAAGCTCCCAGCTCCGAGTCGTTTCCTGACGATATTATGTATATCACGGTGGACAACGTTCGTGATGCGTTTGCGTTGATCGTGAACCAGTTTTGTCCACCACGCGCCACGACCTGGCCGGGAATCAGTCCCGCAGCCCACATTCATCCTTCAGCCCAAATTGATGCAGATGTCTGCATCATGCCGGGATGCGTTATTGGCGAAGACGTCATTATCGAGCGTGGCGTCACGTTGCACCCCAACGTTACGGTGATGGCTGCAAGCCGAATCGGCGCGGGCACCACGATTTTTCCCAACGCGACGCTTTATGAGAATACTGTCGTTGGTCAGCGAGTGATCATCCATGCGAGTGCTGTATTGGGTGCCAACGGTTTTGGATACGAGATGCGTGATGGACGTCACATGCCATCGCCCCAGTTGGGCAATGTTGTGTTGCATGATGATGTTGAAATTGGAGCCGCCACTACGATCGACCGAGGCACCTATGGTTCGACGGTGATTGGGGAAGGCACCAAGATTGATAACCAAGTCATGATTGGTCACAACTGCCGAATTGGAAAACACAATCTACTGTGTGCCAACGTTGGCATCGCCGGAAGTTGCACGACGGGCGACTATGTGGTTATGGCGGGACAAGTCGGATTGCGAGATCACGTTGACATTGCGTCGGGCGTTATGATCGGTGCCAAATCAGGAGTCAGCGAGTCGTTGACCGAGTCGGGGAAATACTTGGGCTCGCCCGCGGTTCCACTGCGTCAGGAGATACAGTGCCTGATGGCGCGTCAGAAGCTTCCCGAGCTACGCAAGATGTTCAAACGGCTCCAACGAGAGATCAGTGACTTGCAGACGAGGGAAGACGATCCCGGAAAAGATCGGTCAGCGGCAGCTTAGGTTTTCGACGGATGAGGGGCGGACATGTTAACGCGCGAGCGCATTGGTTTGGTTGCCGGTTGGGGACGATTTCCTTTCGAAGTCGCATTTGCTCTGCAGAGTGACGGCCATGACGTCTACTGTCTTGGTATCGCTGGTCATGTTGAAAAGTCGATTGCTCGTTACTGCGCCGATTTTCAGGTAACGGGCCTGGCCCGACTCGGACAACACATTCGCTACTTTCGACGGCATGGAGTGCGACGAATCACGATGGCTGGCAAGATTCACAAGGTTTCGCTGTTTCAGCCGAATTTTTTGCTGCGTAACATTCCGGACTGGACCAGCATCAAAACGTTTTTCCCCCACTTTATTACCGGCCGGAAGGATCGAAGTGACGATTCGCTTTTGTCCGCCGTCGTGGCTGGTTATGCCGAAGGCGGCATCGAAGTGCAGGCCGCGACAGAACTCGTTCCCAAGCTGCTTGTCGACTATGGCCAGCTGAGCGGTCCCAAGCTTCGCAACAGTTTGCAACAGGATGTTGAGTTCGCGTGGAATCTCGCCAAGGAGATGGGGCGACTTGATGTCGGCCAGTCAATTGCGGTGAAAGGCCGAGCCGTCCTGGCTGTCGAAGCCGTCGAGGGAACGGACCAATGTATTCGGCGTGCGGGCTTGCTCTGTTCGGCAGGCGGTTTTACCGTCGTTAAAGTGGCCAAGCCTCAACAGGATATGCGGTTTGATGTGCCCACGATTGGTGTCGGCACAGTGCAAACGATGCTGCAATCCGGCGGGAAGGTATTGGTTGTTGAAGCCGAGAAGACCATCATTGTCGACCAACCCCAGGTCGTCCGCTTTGCCAATCAGCATGGCATCTCCATCGTTGCGGTCAGGGGTGGTCAGATCGCGAACAACATGCTTGCTGCCGCGTAGATACTGTTGCCGATTGCTCAGCAATCCAACTTGATTCTACTGACTCGCTCCCAATCAGGTCTCACGTGACTCGTCGCCGGATCTCCGCCGTGTGCTTAGTTCCCGTGGTTGTGGCCTTGGGGCTTGCGTTCAAGTTTTACCAAGGACCGTTGGCAAACTTCGTGAACAATGTTGGACCTGCCAGTGTGGCTTACGAAGTCCTCTGGATGTTGCTCGCGTTCGCGGTGATTCCCAGGAAAGAGTTGATACTGCGAATTGCAGTTGTCGTTTGTGTTATCACCTGTGGGCTGGAGTTCTTGCAGTTGTGGCATCCGCGCTGGCTAGAGACGCTGCGCAGCACTTTTCTGGGGAAACTCATTCTCGGAACGTCGTTCTCGTGGTTGGATTTTCCGGCTTATCCCGTGGGCTGCTTTTTTGGCTATGCTATCCTGCATACCATCTGTAAACGGTTCCCTTTGGATAGCGAATCCCATGAAACGACTTAGTCTTGTGTTGCTACGGCGGATCTTAAGGCTGACGGTGCTGCTCATGTTGGCGAGTCCGACGTTTGCCCAGACCGTGACAACCGAAGCCGGGGCGCAAGTAGAAGGTGCCCCCGAAGTTGACGGCGAAGATTCTGACGAGAAAAACAAGGATGAGGAAAAACTTCCGCCGGGACGTACGGAGTACATGGGGCGTGAAATTGCAGCCACCATGCACTACGCTGGCGCTTCGTGGCTGATTCGCAGTTCCCGCGAACGCCAGGAAGGTTGTTCCATCATGCTCAAGAACCTGGGTGTCAAACCGGGAATGACGGTTTGTGACTTGGGGTGTGGTAATGGGTTCTATTCAATCCAGTTGGCCAAAATGGTTGGCGAGTCCGGTAAGGTTCTGGCCGTCGACATTCAACCGGAAATGTTGACGCTGTTGAAGGCGCGAGCCAAGCAGGCCGAAATTGGTAATATCAAACCGATACTTGGTACCTTGGCCGATCCGCGGCTACCGAAGGCCGCCGTCGACATTGTCTTGTGCGCCGATGTCTATCATGAATTCTCGCATCCGGAATATATGCTGGCTGCAATTCACAAGTCGTTGAAGCCGACGGGGCGAGTCGTATTGCTCGAATTCCGCTCTGAGGATCCGGACGTACCAATCAAGCGGCTTCACAAAATGAGTAAGGCTCAGGTGAACAAAGAGCTCACTGCCAATAAGTACAGGCTCTATCGGGAGTTTGACGATCTCCCTTGGCAGCACATGATGTTTTTTGGACGCACCGATGGAGTCGCTTTGCCTGGTGATAAGAAGCAACCTTAGCACTTGTCGGCCCAAATTCATGTTGGCCGCCTCAATAGTCTTGGCGTCGCCGCTTCGGCATTCATTAATCCGTCTTTCTTGTCAGCGCGAACACCACAAGCAAAAACATCACGTCGAGAACCCGAGTTGGTTCGGGAACAGCAACGGCGTCTGATGATTGAAACTTGTTGGAATTCCACGCGTTGAAGTCCGACACATCAACGGCTTCGTCACCATTGAAATTCGCCAAAGACCAGAGTGAAGTCGGTTGAAACTTATTGGAATTCCAAATGTTGAAGTCAGAGACATCGACGAGTCCATCGAGGTTGGCGTCTCCAGCCAGATAGCTCGATGATAGACCATTCTCGGCAGCCGCATCCGCCAGCCAGAGATCGCGATCCAGCAAATCGATCGTGCCATCGCCATTGAGATCGAATGATTCCGAGCCAGCCGCAGTGATGCCGTTGGCCAAGTTTCCCAGCGAATGCATCAAGTCAATGTCGGCGATGTTACAAAGTCCATCGTCGTTAAGATCGCAAGACGAGCTCGCCAGGATTGCAGCGACTTGCTCATCCCAGTACGGGGCCAATTCACTGTAAAGAAAGTCTGTCGTGACATAGACGAAACCTGCGTTCTGGGACTTCGCCTGTTCGACGTTTTCGAGCATGCCCGCTGTTGTCGGTTGCGTGTGAACAATGTGGGCAAAGTTCTCCGCCGGATAGGATCCGGAAGTTACCCAGCTATTTGGGGTCCAATTGTCGTAGGTGCTGCTCGCGCCCTCAAAGATGACAAGCGTGTCGGCCGTCGGGCCATCCGGGTGGCTTAGGAATTCCTCAGCCACATTGAGTCCCGGGTTTCCTATGATTTGCATCGTACTTGATTGCATCTTGATGTGGTCGAATATCATCTGGTAGTGGCCAATGTTCTCGACATTCTGACTCATTTCATCGAGGAAGATTCCGCTGATTTGTACATCGGCCCAGCGGTAATAGTTTGAATCAAAATACTGATCGATATCTGCAATGACATCGGTCAGTGACCTTCCGGGTAGTCCGGCATCTGCATTACCCGTCGGCCCGAACCCGGTGGCGACGTAGGCAAACACTTCGGCTCCGTTCTGCCGTATCTCAACGAGTGGAGCCGATCCGAACGTGGGATACAGCGGTGGATTGTCATTCGTGTTGATGAAGTTGGGGTCGATGTGTGACACGCCAGGGCCGCTATTTGGATTGAGAATCACATTGAGTGAGTCTCCAAGCTCGGCGGAATCGGAAATGAGATTCGACCACATATTCAGCCCGGCCGGGTTCGACGGTGCGGGGCTGACGTAGGGAACCACCAAGGGTTCGAGTCCGCAAGCGTATGTCGACAAGAGTACGGAAATGGTAAGTGCAAGACGTTTCGCAGATGCTACTGATGTCACGGGAAATCCTCTCAATAAATCTCGATGCTGTATTCTTTCAGGGCCGGATCCGGCTTTTCGGCTATTGTTCAAAAACTTTGAGGCCAATCCTCGGGATTGGCCTCTATTCGTTGGAATGGCAAGGACGTACGTGGTGGCTCGCCCTTTCGATATCTTAAAGGCTCGGTTTTGCTGAGTCGCGACTGTTCCTAGGCAAATTTGGAAGGTCGCAAAGTCTTCATCATTTCCATGCCGCCTTTGCGAATCAGCGTCTTGATCTCGTCATCGCCTGGAACAGGCCCGCTTCGCCCAAAAGCGATGCTGATTAAACGCCAGACAATCGTGTCGCGATTGTCGAATTCCAATGCTGCCGGAACTCCACCAGCGCCGGCGACGTCGGAAACTTCGCACCCAACGATGTACCGGTCACCCGACGGATCGCGTTTTGTCTTGGGGACCCCGTTCAGGTCATTCACATAGTATTGCCACGAGGGTACCGGATTTTGCCCAAGCGATTTGTCTTCGTAGATGTAGATCCCTGGCTGAAGGTCAAGTCCCTCTGGGTTATCTTTCTGCCGCGAACGAGGCGGCTCGAAGTGAATGGCTCCAATGCGCGTGCAGAAATCTCCGGTTGTCTCAAAGATTAAAAGCGGTTTTAGGGGATCAACCGCGTGGTCTGCGACTGATTTTGCTGCGGCTTTGCGCATCGCATCGGCAACGGAGTCGTTGGCGTCAACGACTACGTCTTGGATTCCAAAATAGAACCCGGTGATGGTCACGTTAATGTTTGGCATATCCAGTTCTCCTTAGATTGATTGAAAACACACACAACAATCAATTGCCGGTAGGGCGACGATTCCGCCAGAAAAAGAAAATACCTCGCCAATGGACAAATCCAAGGCGGCAAGCCGGCATGGGTGTGACGGATGTGAGTCGCATTGCCGCGGAGGACTGCGGTAGAATCCGCCAACGCGATGAAGGCCGAACTCCCTTCGCGCGTATCAACACCCGGCGGCTGACACCGCCGGTTCGCCAAGGTCTCGCGATAAAGGCGAACCGGCACCGTAAGGTGCCGGGTACGTCCCGACCGTCATCTCTCGATGTTCGCAACAGTCTCAGCCGGGATTGGCTCAACACACGACGTCTGCTTCGAATTTAACCTAAAGCGTTTTCGTAGAGATTGACGTTCCACCATCCCTTTTGGAATACGGCGTCGTACTTTTCGTAGAACTTGATGGCGGGTTCGTTCCAATCGAGCACCTGCCACTTAATGCGCTTCACATCGAGCTCTTTTGCATGTTCGATGACGGCTTCGAAGAGTAGCTTTCCGGTGCCCTTGCGACGCTGGCTCTCTTGAACGAAGAAATCTTCGAGAAAGAGCATGCGACCGTTCCAGGTGGAAAAGCCTATGTAGTAGACGGTCATACCGACAATCTTGCCGGAATCTTCTTCCGCCACGTGGGCGAAAAAATTGCCTTCATCGAAGTCTTTTTCATAGTCAGCGATGCCACAAGTCACCGCGTCGGGTTCTTTTTCGTAGTCGGCTAGTTCTTGTACCAGTCCCAAGATGGCAGGTAAGTCCTCGCGGGTTGCAGTTCGGATATTCAAGTTGATGACTCGGTGATTTTTTGGGGGACAGGATTAACGGATGCCCATTTGTTCCAATCGGCGAAGCTCCAGTTGCCAGGCTTCGCGATCAGCGTCGGTGAATTCTGGGTCTGGCATTAAGGATCTGCGGGTGCAATTCAGCATCGCTTGAAGCGTTTGATATCTTCGCGTCAAACCGATGGCGGGGGGAATCATGTCACGTACGATTTCCACGACTTCTTCCATCGTTTTGACTTCAGACGCCTTGAGTTGTGAACGTAATGACGCAAAGGCGGCTGCCGAATAACCCTTGGTGAGGTCATCCATACTTGCCACATCTTCGTCGGTAGGATTCTCGATGACAGAACCGACGACCCACTTAATAAAGTCGGATCGGTCGTCGCCCTGCGGATCAAGAACGGGGATAATCAGATCACCAACACGTCCCGGTCGGCGAATATCGGGAGAGAGCAAGTGGATGCGGGCGGTCATCAGCAACCACATGACTTTGCCACGCAGCTTGGGATCGGACATCATCGCTTGGATTTTTCCCGTCAGGCGTCGTTCCGTTGAATGGGTTTCGGCACCCACGCCCCCGAATTGCGTATCGGCTTCGTCAACAAAGATCACGACTTTGTCGAGCGCCTCAAGGACTCGTCGCAATCGTTCAAAGACCACATCGGTCTGACCATACCACTGGCTGCGGATTCCCTTCAGCACGAGGACAGGTACGCCCAGTTCGCCTGCGACGGCCTCAAAGATAAAGGTTTTGCCACCACCGATGGGGCCAGCCACAGCGGCTCCGGGAAGCGCCTTGTCGGGATCGGCTTTGAATCGCGGAATAAGTTCTTTGCTCAGGAACTTCTTCAGATTCGAAGCGCCGACGACATGACCAAGAGTGTGAGACGGTTTTTTGAATTCGACAACGTCTTCACCAACTTGTGATTGGATAAACACTTCGACTTTTTCAATCAAGTCGTTGGGAGTCAGTTCTTTTTCGGAATGGGCGGCTCCCGCCAGCAATTGGCGAACGGCGTGGATTGACAGGCCCGCGGTCAAGGCAGCAAGTTCATCGGAGGTGCCCCACATTTTCGGACGCGGGTCCGAATTGCGGATGAAGTGGTCGATGAATTCCAGTCGATCGTGGGTGTTCGGTGACGGGATGGCGACCGACAAGACCTGGGGCAAACGAGCGATCCGCGGATGAATGAGACTGCGTGATTCGGCAATCATGATGACCGAATCGCGACCATTCATGAAATCCGGGTCGCTAAACCAATCCTGGCATATCGCAATGCACCGGAGCTGTTTAGGGTTTAGCCGCGACACGTCGCCGCTGCCAGCTGGCAGGAGCATGTCGGTACCTTCGATGATGATGACCAGATTTTCGCCCAAAGCTGAACTGCGGGAGATCAGCGTCAATTGCCTGAGCAATTCAAAAGCCAATGCGGTTTCGTCACGTGCTTTTTGGAATAGCGAGTCGAATCGTTTGCCTTCTTTCTCGGCATCCGATTCGGCCGTTTCCCACATGGCTTTGATTTTTTCGAGGTCACCATCGTACGATTTGCCGGTGCGATGTTTGATCCAGGCCTTTTTGACTTTTTCGTGTCCATCGAGAATGCGGATCGGTCCATTGAGTTCGTAAGTGATCCGAATGATGCCATCCGTCTTGGTCTTATTTGCCAAGAATGGAATCAGCGGTACGTACTCGTCTTTGTAGGGCAGTAAATCGTAGACATTGCCCGAGAGGATCACACTGCGCGATTGTTGCGAAGTCAGGATGGCTCGCAGTTCAGTGTAGAAATCAACGAGTGATGCCATGGCCTTGTTCCTTCATGCTCAAGTCGCCCGTCAGCGGACCGGAAACTTGCGTTTGGAGATGAGAAAGAAGAAACGGGGTCTCCTGAGCCCACCGATGCGTCGATGAATTTAGGGGACCCCGTTTCGCGTTTGGAATTGAGTTGATCCGACGGCCGACTATTCGGGGATTTCGGTGTCCTGATCCATTGCCGTGGATTCCGCCTCTTTGCCCAATCCGATGAGGGCATCGAATTCATCGTTGGAAGCCGACTCTTGTGCATACTCCAGGAACTCGGCTTCGGCACGAGCCACGTCGGTTCCCGCCATTTCGCGAGAGACACGAGCCGTCGCTTTAGCTTGGTCGCGAATGTCGCGCAAGTCCTGTAGTTCCTCGGCGGTTCGATCTTTGCTGATTCCAGAAATCATATCTGCGATTTCCTTCTCTTCCGAAGCCGTCATCATGTCGGCGACCGTTGCGTGCTTCTCTTCCTTGATTTTTTCCAACTCACGGAGCAGCGATTCCAGTTGCGTCTTGTGGCCACCGATGTTGGTTGCCAGCTCTTTGATGTCGCTCTCAAGGATGGCGGCTCGCTCCTGCTTTTCTTTGAGCGTCGATGAAAAGTCTTTGAAAGCGGCTGATGTCTTGGCGTATTGCGGATCGGATTTGACCGCTTCCGTGTCGCCGTTGTGTTTCTCAACCAACTTGCGAGCCATTGCGGCGGCTCCATCACGCAGCCGTTGTTGTTTGGTAATGTCTTCGGTCAGCCGCTTGAGAGAGCTTTTCTTCTTTTCCTCCTGAGCGATCATTGCGCCGACCGCATCTTTATACTGATGGATACGCTTCTTCTTTTCGACGATCACATTGTCATAAGTCGCCCGGACGACGTCCGGATTGGTATTCAGTGTTCGGCGGGCGTTATCGACTTTACCGACCAGTAGGTATCCGAGGGCTCGTAGGTAGCGACCAATAGCTCGAAACATTTTGTAGAACTCCTGAGAACTTACCTGCGGTCTGTTATCTCTTCAGCCACCGCTGGCGACGTGCGTTTGAATGTCGTAAATGTACGCGAATGGCCTAACAGCGACAATTCGTGAGTCGCCTTTCACTAGGATATAAGATGGTCGATTGCGGATAAGGCTTCGCCAAGGCCATGATTAATAACCAAGTCGGCAATGGGGTCCAGTGGTGTTGAGTCGCGATTAATAATCACCAGTGAAGCACCGCTAGATTGGGCGATTCGCGGGAGATCTGCGGCTGGTGTTACAACGAGCGAAGAACCCAATGCCAGGAAAAGATCGCATTCTCTTGCCCAATTCACAGCCTCATCAAGCACTGGGGTTGGCAAAGATTGACCAAAGGAAACCGTCGCGTGTTTCAGCGGTGAGCTGCATTCGGGGCAATTCGGAACGCGATTCGAGGATTGAAATTCCTTTACCCGAGCGTCGGCTTCATCGCGATAACTGCACGATTCACTAATGCACGAGACATATCGAGCCGTGCCGTGGAGCTCCAGGACATTTCGATTTCCGGCGACTTCGTGGAGCCCGTCGATGTTTTGGGTTATGACGCCGCGTATCTGCCCAGTCGTTTCCCACTTGGCTAGAGCAAGGTGCCCGTTGTTTGGGGCTGATTCGAAAAACCCGGTGTGGCTCTCGGATTTTTGCTGCCAATATTCTTGGCGCGCAGAGTCTGAGTTGCAGAATTCGTCGTAATAGACGGTCCGGTATTTGGTCCAAACTCCACCTGGAGAGCGAAAATCCGGGATCCCGCTTTCGGTGCTGATCCCTGCTCCAGTGAAAACAACAGTATTCTTGGCGTTCCGAAATAATCCGGCTGCCTCGTTGATACGCTCAATGCTCATTTGTTGACCTCAGATGTGACCCTCAACCGTAAAATCCTGCACGATTCGAACGTTTGGAATTCCTGCGGTAGTCCATCTATGCGAGAAAACCCGCGTAATTCGCAATATGACGTGCTTTGATGGAGACACATATTAAGATAGAGACGGATGGGATAGTGCGCGCAACTGTAGGGTTTAATCGTGGGAAAAATCCACTAAAACACTTGCAGTTGCTGTAATCCGCACTTAAAATCCCTGATATTGATACAGATCACCCGTTTTACCAACTAACCCAGGACCGCTAGTGGCATCGACCCAGCACTGATCAATAAGCGTTTATTGACGCGGATCAGTCACAAATTTGACATGGTTACGAAAAACACCGGAATATCGAACGCGCCTGCATTGAGCTCGGAAGCTCAACATGATGCACCGCATAGCTTCCCAACGGACCGCTGGGTCCTTGGTGAACATCCGGCTATTCGTCGAATCGCTCGCCATGTCGAACGTGCCGCTGAGGTCGAATGCCCCGTACTTGTAACTGGCGAAACCGGAACTGGTAAAGAAGTCTGGGCCTCTCTGGTCCACCAATCAGGACCTCGAGCTGAAAAGCCATTCGTACCTGTAAACTGTGCAGCTCTGACTCCAACTTTGGCTGAGAGTCAGTTGTTCGGTCACGAGAAGGGTGCGTTTACTGGTGCAACCGGCGCCTCGCTGGGTGTATTCCGAGCCGCAGAAGGTGGCGTCGTATTCCTCGACGAAGTCGGTGAGATGCCTCTTGAGCTGCAACCGAAGCTACTTCGTGTTCTTCAACAGAGCGAAGTGACTCCGGTAGGGGCATCGTCGCCGGTTCCGATCAATGTTCAAGTCGTTGCGGCTACGAACCGAAACCTTGAGGAAGAAGTCGTTGCCGGACGGTTCCGCGAAGACCTCTACTTCCGATTGAATATGGTTGAATTGAGTGTTCCCGCTTTGCGAGAACGCCCGCAAGACATTCCACGTTTCATCGATTTTTTCTCGCGTCAGTTCGCCGAAAAATATAAACGGGCTCCGTGGAATCCTGATCCCAACGAGCTAAAGGAATTCTGCGAATTCCACTGGCCTGGTAACATCCGACAGCTCTCGCATGTTATCGAGCAGGGCTACGTCCTCGATTGCGAACCAGTGCTACCGAGTAGCGCTCGAAGAAGCGGCAACTCCTCAACAAATTTGCCTTTCTTCAATATCGACAAACTGCGAGTGGCTGCACTACGTCAAGCCTTGGAGGCCACGCAAGGTCACAAAGGTAAGGCTGCCAAATTGTTGGGTGTTCATGCCAACACGATGACTCGTTTGCTCAAAGAGTTGGATAAGAACGAAGGCTGACTTTCTGGGTGGTTGTTTCGTTCTTCCGCCATCCGACACTCTAAATTGCGTATTCACTCGTTCGTAATCAACGTCGACGATTGACGTCATGCGCCATTACTTTCGTATTCGTATCCGTACCCTTCTGATATTAACGGCGCTTTTTGCTTCCGTGCTTGGATGGTGTGTATCGCGGAGGCCGTATTGGGCAGCGATGCGACGACTCGAGTCGAACTTCAAGCAGGCTCGATACGATTGGAAGCGATCGAATGTGCATGCGACGTGGTTGGACCGACAACTTGGGATCTATCGTCTTGATCGACCGTCCACCGTGGAGTATTGGTGTCTGGCTGGCGAAGACATTTCGTTTCTCGAGCACCTCGATGGGATTGAGACGCTAACGCTGGTCGTCGACTCCCCGATCGACTTGTCGCCATTGGGCGGTTTGACGCGGTTGGCGTTTCTGGATGTCGTTCAGAACGGCGACGAACATCTGCAACTAGATTTTGGATTTCTCAAAGATTTGCGAAAGCTCCAGTCTTTGGACATTGAGCGAGCCCGGTTCTCCGATTTGCGCTTGTTAGAAGGTATGGAGGAACTGAGATTATTGGATTTGCAGGAGACGCAGGTTTCCGATTTGACGCCGCTTCGTCATCTTCAACGACTCGAGTCTCTGAATCTTTCGCTTACTCAAATAAGCGATATTCGTCCTCTTGGCAAGCTTCGTAGGCTCACTGGTTTAAGCATTGCTAATACAAATGTTGACGACCTGGCTGCGCTGAGTTCATTGTCCAATCTTTTGTCACTGGATTGCGGTCGGACGCGAATCATCACGCTGGATCCCATTGAGGGCTTCGCTCGACTGAAGAGTTTAGGGATCACTGCGACACGGATTTCGGATATCGCTCCGTTAGTGGGAATGCCGGAGCTTGAAGAACTCAGTATCGATCGGACACGTGTTCGGGATTTGACTCCACTTCTGAATTGCCGCCACCTGAAACGACTGAACCTGTCGTATACGCCTGTAGAATCGCTAGTGCCGCTTACTTCGCATACGGAGCTGACATCAATTCGGTTCGTCGAAACGAGCGTCTCGGACTCGACTCCACTCGGGGATAATTCAAATTTGATGTCAGTTATCGCGAATGGGTCGAGGCTGGCGAATCTTGATTTCGTCGCGACGACTCCTGCATTGAAGTTTCTCTACATTCAAGATACGAAGATTACTGATTTGTCTCCGCTTCGACGTCTATCTCGACTGGAAAACCTGGTTGTGGGGGATTCGCAAAAGCGGTGTTTGCGGCGATCTCCAATTGAGTCGATGGAGGCATTTTTGGATCGCGCCGCTGATGCTGAAGTTGCGGAAGGTCGCGAAGACAACTAGGGTCAATTGATGCTCTGCGAACGATTGTGAGCGGCAAGTTGTGAGTCGCCGGTAGCTAAGTGTTGCCGCTTACGGACCCGACAGCTTTCGATTTGATCCGTAGAACCTAGAGTTCCGAAGTGTCTACGACTTCACGCCCATCTGGAGTGACGATGGCTCGCAGGAGTCTCGCATCGGTGGATTCCTGTAGGAAGCTTACATGGCCGTCGATGTAGAGTGCATTGGCACCGCCGGAATGAAAGCTGAAAATTTCGTCATTGGGCCCGCAACCGTTCGAAGCCCACAGGCAATCGGCTGGTCCAAGGAAAGGGCTGGAATTATTGTTAATCGGCTTTGAGACGCCAATCGCATTGTCGGGTTCTGCCCATCTCCAAAACATGCGAGGATCACCGTTATCATCAACGTACCCAGTGGCCATTGCTGGATTGCGGCCAACGTCTTCGACCAGCGCGACCGTCTTGCTTGTACCGTCGCGAATCCGTCGTAGCTTTGTTCCTTCGATGTCGAAAGCGCCCACAGCTCGCATTGCACGATTGCGTTCGCCAGTTTGAGGATCAATGTCCGTGTAGTAAACAGGGGCGTAGTCCGTGGCCCCGAATCCGTCTTCATCGATAGGATTGGGGCGAAGGCTGTTGGAGGGGCAAACGAAAGCTGAGATGGCGTTTTGAGCTGCAAGGAGATTGGATTCCGTAGCCGTGTACGGCACATTCAAGTCCATTTGGTCCGCCACATTGGCTTCTTCAAGGTAGGCAAGAATTGCTGAAAAAGTGGAGTGCGTTCCAAACACGGTACTGGGAGGTGAGCTGCGAAAGTCGGTGCCTTGACCACAAGTCGGCAAGCGTCCGGTAGCCGATTCGAAGTTCAGGATCCCCAACCCCTGCTGTCGCAGGTTGTTGATGCATTGGGTACGACGAGCCGCTTCTCGGGCTTGTTGAACAGCCGGGAGCAGGAGCGCAACCAGAATTCCAATAATCGCGATGACTACGAGTAATTCTACGAGAGTAAAAGCCGATCTACGCAATTGCCAATTCCCTATTTCTATTGTCGCCCATAAGTCATGATTGTAGACGCTACCAACTTGCTGAACTAACACACATTCTGGTTCCTCGCGGCGGATTTCAGTTGAACAGTTACCTAAGCAACACTTCGTCTACGAATCGGTAGGGAAACTGAGGCAAATCAGTCGAATGGGTGTATTCGTTAGCTAGCGAAATTGCCCTGAGTCTCGAAGTTCAGCAGTGAACGCTTTGTATTGCTCCTTTAGTGATTGGGGCAGTTCCCGCCAATCGATGTCGTGAACCGCTCCATGAATTGCGTAAAGATAAGCCGCGTTGCAGCACTTCGTGCTTCGACCTTGATTTTTTCTGGCCAATAGCATTTGCACGAAGGCCTGTTTGACGCCGACACGCTTGAGCTCTTGGGCGGTATTTATTCCCGCGAGGTTTAGGTCTTTTTCGCAAGCTGGTCCCAGATTGCGCATCTCAGATATCTTGCGAAGATCGGGTTTTTGCTTTGCCATACGTTTTCCTCAGCGAGATGTTGGCTTACGATTTAGCTTATGACAAGAGACGAACAACGCGAACTGGCCCGCGATTTGGGAATTCCCAACATCAACCGCCACATCTTCCTTTGCTGTGATCAGACCAAGCCGAAGTGCTGCGATAAACAGCGATCACTCGAGGCTTGGGACTACCTCAAGCGGCGGCTCAAAGAGCTCCGGCTTACTGGTGCGGGTGGGATTTTTCGCACGAAAGCGAATTGCTTGCGAGTCTGCATGGGTGGGCCGATTGCTGTCGTCTATCCAGAAGGCGCTTGGTACGGAGAGTGTGACCCACCGGTTTTAGAGCAGATTATTCAGGAGCATCTCATCGGCGGAAAAGTTGTCGACGCCTACCTTATTGAGCGGCGTCAGTTGCCGACACCGATGGACGGCTTGTCATGAATCAATCCGATATCATCATTCGAGAAATGGAATCCAACGAATGGGATCGAGTAGCCGAACTCATTCACGATTCCACGAACGCTTGGTATACCAATCGAGGGCTGTCTGCCATTTTTACACACGGTCCTAAGAGCGTGAGATTATTCTGCGAAGTCTATGAGTCACTGGATCCAGGGTGTTGTCTGATCGCGGAAGATTGCGCTACGGGAAGGTTGGCTGGATCGTGTTTCTTTCATCCGCGATCGACACACTATTCGCTTGGCATCATGAATGTCCATCCAGATTGTTTTGGGATGGGAGTCGCCAGAAAGTTGCTCACCGACATTACGGACCGGGCTGACCAGGCCAAACTACCGACTCGTTTGGTTTCCAGTGCGATGAATCTCGATTCGTACTCACTCTACAATCGTGCAGGCTTCGTTCCTCGCCAGGCTTATCAGGACATGCTTATTGCCGTGCCAAACGAGGGCATGTCGACGCTGGCAGATGCACCGACTTGCGACGGATTCGACGTCCACGATGCTGTTGCTGAAGATCTCGAATCGGCAGCTCAGCTTGAGCGTCAATTAGTCGGCATTGCACGTCGGAAAGATTTGGACTTCTTTCACGACAACACACTCGGCGTCTGGCATCTCTCGATCGCCAAGGATCATCAGGGCAATGTTTGTGGTTTCATGGCGTCAGTACGGCATCAGGCGAGCAACATGGTTGGTCCTGGAGTTGCGACAACCGCCGAGGTTGCGCGGGCATTGATCTACAATGAACTGCAGAGCCATGCGGGCAATACCTGTGTGGTTCTGGTGCCAGTCGACGAGTCGCTGCTTTCGAGTGCAATGTATGGCTGGGGAGCGAGAAACTGCGAGATGCATTTCGCGCAGGTCCGTGGGGAATGGCAAGCGCCAACGGGCATTGTGATACCTAGTTTCATGCCAGAGTCCGGCTAAGTCAGTTCGCTTCGATCCAGAGCAACCTTTGATAAGACGGCCCTTATTCACCCACTTTGAGCGTCTTGTCGATCGTCTCCCGCGATACCGCGTGATAGCCCGGTCGTGCCTTTTGGTAAATGTCACGAGCCCGCTTCATGCCATCTTCGGTGTTTGCCATAGCTTCATAAAGTGGAACGAGAAACTTGCGTCGCCCCTGTCGAGTCAAGAAACTTTCAAGTGCGTTGTAACCTGGTTCGTAGCGTGTCTGAATGACTCGTAAGAGCCAATCATGCAAAATCTCCGAGTTTCCTGATTGAGAAAAGCCGAATGCCGCATCGAGACGTCGCATTTGGTCCCGTGGAATATCGTCTTGGAGCTGACGGAGAAAGTGCAGCCAATGATGTGTTGTCCATGCCTTCGTTGGAAGCTCAGCCGCGGGGCTGCCGTCACGAAACGCTTTCGCCGCGTTGGCGACTTGTTCCAATTCCGAGGTGGTAATTTCCGGACAATTGGCCGGCAAACCAGGCCCGTATACCCATTCGTCGACGTTAGCATTCAATCCAAGGGGGACCAACAATTGCTTCTTCAGATGTTGGATAAACGATTCTGTCGTCATGCTCTGGAATGAAAACTCAGTGAAATATTCCTTGAGGAATGCATCCCATTTCTCGCGCCCAACAGATTCTTCCAGCATTCGCAAGAACAAGTACCCCTTGTCGTAAGCCACCCCGGTCATACCATCGTCGGGATTTCTGCCACGCAAATCGAGCTTCAACCAAGTGTCTCTGCGGGTGAGCGATTGCATCTCTTCTTTGAGGCTATCGAGGCTGAGTTTGGCCAACATTTCTGAGTATTTGCGACCGTAGACGGCCTCCATAATTCGCTGTTCAAAGTAGACCGTAAATCCTTCGTTGAGCCAGAAGTCGTCCCAAGTCGCATTGGTTACGAGATTACCAGACCAAGAATGGGCCAGCTCATGCGCGATGAGCGACACCAGGCTGCGATCGCCTGCAAGGATTGTTGGCGTCGCAAACGTCAGCCTTGGGTTCTCCATGCCGCCGAATGGAAAACTAGGAGGCAGAAAAATGACGTCGTAACGATCCCAACGATAAGGCCCGTATAGCTTTTCTGCGGCTTCGATCATGGCCTCGGTATCCGCCAGTTCCCACGCGGCTTTTTTCAGGACGTTCGGCTCGGCATAAACACCACTCCTCGCACCCAGCGACTCGAACTCCAGATCACCGACTGCTAAAGCCAGAAGATAGGATGGAATGGGTTGTCGCATTTCAAAGTCATATTTTCCATCAGCCGATTTCTGCTGCGGATTGGAGGCGCTCATTACCGCCATCAAATCCTTGGGGACTTCGACGTGTGCTGTGTACGTCATGCGAACCGCCGGCGTATCCTGGCATGGTACCCAAGTCCGCGCGAGAATGGCTTGCGATTGGGTGAACAAGAATGGATGCTTCGCCCCCGTGGTCTGTTCTGGTGACAGCCATTGAAGCGCTTCGGCGGAAGGCCGTGTTGAATACTCAATGACGACTTTTGTAACATCCGCTTCACCCAATTTGATCTCAAATGGGCTACCGAGATGCGGTTGGGAAGCGCCAAGTTTATAAACCAGCGGCTTTCCCGACACGTCTTTGACGGATGCGATGTCGAGCCCCAGCGTGTCCAGTCGCAGTGGGGCGGTTTGAGATTTGCGATCGAGAGTGAGCGTCGCCGAGCCCATGAGCTTTTGTGCACCAAAGTCGGCTTTGAGATTCAAGTGCAAATGGGTAATAACGACTTCACTGGGGCGAGCGGCGGAATGCACAGGAGCGGCATTGAGTGATCCGCAGGCAAGAACAGTCATCACGAGGAAAAGGGATTTTGTCTTGGGGTAGAGCATATTCACAGTCGCCATCGTGGGTATTTTGGTGAATCGGAGAATTGAATTCACTCGAAGTATACTCGACGACTGTGTCGATAGGCCACAGATCTGAGGAAGCGAGCCCCGTCTGTTTAAGGTTCCGTCAAGAGCAGGCTTACGACGGCGTCGAGTCTCGCAAAGTCATGATAGCCTTTGACTTGTAAGCGGACTTTTCCCTCGCGATCGACGAATAGCAGCGTGGGGAAGGAACTCAGGCCTCCGCCTTTCACGCTTTTCTTCGTGCGAGCATCACCAATGAGCGTGGTGTAATTTACGTCGTGTTCAGCGACGTAATCTTTCACCTTGGTTTTCCATGTTTTTGGCGGGCCCTGCTCGTAAGCAATTCCAACAACGGCCACTTCGTGCTCATAATCCTTTTGCAATCGAACGAGTTCGGGCGTCTCCATGCGGCATGGCGGGCACCAAGTCCCCCAAAAGTCGATGACCATGATCTTTCCAGGGAAATCCGCCGAGGTGACTCGCTTGCCATTGACGTCACGTAGATTGAAGTCGAATTCGTATGGAGTATGTTTGTCGATTAATTCACGAGCGCCTACCTGAAGACGCTTGCGAATTGACCCTTGATACTTTTTGATGAGTTCAAGGAATTGTGGCATCTCCCGGATCGGGTCAAACGCTGGCGATGAAGTCAGTTGTTCAAATTGAGGCATCCCAGAATCCGCGATATCTGAAAGCGCTTGGATTGAATCAAGGTGGATTCCTGCCTGTGAGCACATCGAAGCCTCACTCGCGAGTACTTCCAGGAAGAGCTTGATGCCTCGATCACCGTACGGCGTCAATGCTCCGGAAGCTCGTAGCTCGCGGACGACTTGTCCGGCTTGTTTGATCGACTCGATGCGGATGTCTTCATACTTCATGGCTTGCAATCGCAACGCCGACACGAGCATTAGTTGGATCTTGGTTTCGTCACGCCCTTTTTCTATCAACGTCTCGATCAGCTTGACACCATTCTTGATGTTCTTTGCGCGTACGAGAATCTCAGCCGACTTGATCAAGTCTTCGTCCGTCGCCTTGCCTGACAGAACGACTCTCTTTACCAATTTAATGGCCGTTGAATTCTGGTCTGCCTTTTGTGCGTCGCTCGCATCGCTCAGTAAAGCTTGGATGGTACGCGTGTCGAGCTCCGTGGTCACTGGCTCCGTGGTCACTGGCTCTGCCCGATCAGCAGAGGTCGCTGGCTTCATCGCAGTGACACGTTGGGGAGACGTTGGGGCGTCGGTCGGCTGGGAAGACACGACAGTCTTGGGACGCATGTCGCTAGACGACGGGATCGATGGGGAAGTGTTCTGTTGTTGGCATCCAGCCGAAACCACAACCAAACCGGTAATAACCAGGATTCTCATCATCGTGGCATGACTCGAAAAAACGCGTGAAATTAAGTGAGGCACGTACTCCACAGCAAACCTCAATCTTAACATGGCCACAGTGCCAGATAAGCATTGGGAAGGACGGAATGCCCTCAAAAAGCTCATGGCTTTGAGGGTTATAGAACTTGTTCGGCCGAATCTGCCAGTCGAGCGTATGCTCCCGGACACAATTTTTCCTCGTGGATTCAGCGTCCCATGAGATTCTTGACGGCTTGTTCGATGTCATTTTGACGCATGAGCGATTCGCCCACCAAAATTGCGTCAACGTGAGCCGTTGCGAGCATCGAAACGTCGTCGTAAGTAAAGATGCCGCTTTCAGCGACAAAGACGCATTCATCCGGAACTTGAGTTCGCATGCGCACACTGTGTTGGAGGTCGACTTCAAACGTACGTAGATCGCGATTGTTGACGCCGACCAGTGATGCGCCGGATTCGATGACGCGCTGCAGATTGTTCGGTTCGTAGAACTCGACCAATGGAGTCATGCCCAGCTCAATCGTTTCGTTATGAAGCTTTCGTAGATTGCAATCGTCCAAGCATTCGGCGATCAAGAGCACGGCGTCGGCTCCGGCGGCTCTGGCTTCAAGCAATTGATAAGAATCAATAATGAAGTCTTTTCTCAGTATTGGAATGCCTACCGCATTTCGCACATCGGAAAGGTATTGGAGACTGCCTTGGAAATACTGTTCATCGGTAAGCACGCTGATGCAGGACGCGCCAGCCGACTCATATGCGTTGGCAATCGCTACGTGGTCAAAATCGGCGCGAATCAATCCTTTCGACGGGCTGGCCTTTTTGACTTCGGCGATCAAGCGAATTGGAGGGCTGGCTGCGAGTGCAGCAAAGAAGTTGCGAACAGGCGGAGCCGTTGCAAGCTTTTCTTGTAATTTGCTCGCGGAAATTGTCTGCTTTGCCGATTCGATCTCCACTTTCTTTGTGGCAACAATTTTGTCGAGAATTGTGCTCATTGGTAAGTGCCTCGAAGGTGCTCCAGAACCTGCTCGCGAATGTTGTCACGGACTTCGCGGAAGATCGCCAATTGCTCCTCTTCGGTTCCGGTGGCATCCGCCGGGTCGGGGAAGCCAATATGCATGGTGTCACCCAAGCCCGGCCATGTAGGGCAATTCTCGGCAGCGGAGCCGCAAACGGTGATGACGACATCAAACGATTCGCCTTTGAGTGATTCCGTCGACTTGGACTGATTGGATGAAATGTCCATATCGAGTTCCGCCATGGCTTTGATGGCCAAAGGATGTACGTATCCACTTGGTTTAGTGCCGGCAGACATGGCTTGCCAGGAATCCGCGAGCAGGTGATTGATCAAGCCCTCGGCCATCTGGCTGCGGCATGAATTACCCGTGCAGAGAATCAGAACCCGCCTCATCGATTCGGCCTTTCATCAGGAAGCGTCAGTTGGAAGTATGACTTGCCTAGTGCCGGAAGTGACGCCGGCCCGTCATGATCATGGCAATGCCGTGTTCGTTGCAGCCCGGGCAGTGCCCGTGCACCGGCACGGCGGAC
>CAYYHV010000011.1:7376-13963 GCA_964471695.1 uncultured Pirellulaceae bacterium | reverse complement strand
CGGAAGTGGCGTTTGCCGGCAAAGACCATCGGGATGCCGTGTTCGTTGCAGGCGTTAATGACAAGTTCGTCATTCTTCGAACCGCCAGGTTGAATCACCGCGACGATTCCGGCTTCCGCAGCGTGGTGGATCGAATCGGGGAACGGGAAGAATGCATCTGACGCCAATACACTTCCTTGGGTGCGATCGCCCGCCTTGCGAATGGCAATTTCAACGGCATCCACGCGACTCATCTGCCCTGCCCCATTACCGACAAGCGACTGGTCGCGAGTCAGCACGATAGCGTTCGATTTTACATGGCGTACGACTTCCCACGCGAACCGCAACTCTCGAAGCTGTTCATCCGAGGGGTTCGTTGTCGTAGCGACTTTCCAGTCGGATTGGGGGTCGGTCTCAGAATCCGAGTCTTGTACCAAAATTCCGCCATCAATCGGACGTATGGCTCGCCCCGGTGTAGGCTGGACATCCGCTCCGAGATGCATCAAGCGAACATTCTTTTTCCACTTGGGGCGCGTGGTGAGTATGTCTAATGCTTCGGGGCTGAATTCAGGCCCAATGATCGCCTCGATAAACAATCCGGGTGCTGAAAGGACTTCCGCCATCGCAGCATCGATTGGACGATTGCAACCCAGAATGGAACCGAAGGCGCTAGTGGGGTCGCCCGCCATTGCTTTTGTGGCTGCCTCCGAAATGGACGTTCCGCAGGCAATGCCGCAGGGGTTGTTGTGCTTGATGACAGATACGGCCGGTTGCTCGAAACCACGGACCATGGAAAGTGCGGCGTCGAGGTCGAGGTAGTTGTTGTAAGACAGCTCTTTGCCGTTGAGTTGATTTGCCGAGAGAACGTTCGGCGGCTGCTGATTGGGGTCGGCGTATAAAGCAGCGGCTTGGTGCGGGTTCTCACCGTAGCGCAATGTTGTGACCAGATTCCAGTTGGAATGGATCGTGCATGGCCAATCTGCGGTGTCGCTGTCTGAGTCCACGAAATATTTCGCAATGGCGCAATCGTAGTCAGCCGTGCGGGCGAAGGCCGCAGCAGCAAGGCTGCGCCGTGTCGCAATTGTCGTAGAACCTTTTGCCTCGATCTCAGTCCCAATCAAATCGTATTGAGATGGATCGGTGGCGATCGTTATAAACTTGTGGTTCTTGGCGGCAGCTCTCACGAGACTGGGGCCGCCGATATCAATCTGTTCGATGGCTTCTGCATCGGTAACGCCTTCCCGTTCGATCGTCTGTTGGAAGGGGTAGAGGTTAACAACGACAAGCTCGAACGTATTGATGCCGTGTTCCTGCAATCCGCTCAAATCGTCATCACGATCGTGACGAGCCAGGATGCCGCCAAAGACTTTGGGATGCAGTGTCTTGAGCCGACCATCCATCATCTCCGGGAATTGGGTGTACTCAGAGATGTCGTGCACCTGCAATCCGGACTCCATGAGATGCCGACGCGTACCGCCGGTGGAATATATCTCAATGTTCATCGCGGCGAGTCGCTGAGCCAGCGGAACGAGTCCACTTTTGTCGCTTACACTTATCAGGGCTCGTTGTACGCGTGGGGAATTATCGTCGACGGAATTCATCGCGGCCTTTGTGAAGAAAACAGCGGTAACTTTGAAGCCAAACCGGACCCGTATGATGGCCGTTTCAAAGTCGTTTCGCTATGGGGCGAATTGCCCGAATTTGAGTTGGCGCATCGGCAGAGGGGGAATCCGCCTGATGATTCGGATCGTCGGGCGGTGGGAAGCTGATAGCTTGGCGCGAGAAAAAAAGTGTCGCCTATTTTGCGAAAGTCGTGATCGCCCACACGACGCAACCCGCCATGGAAACCCCGACAGCCACGATGGCCAATAGGATACCAATAATGTTGTTCCAAGCCTCGCTGTCGGCGTCCATCTGTTCTTGCCGTTGGTCTTCGGAGAAAGACTGCGTCCATGCGAGTTCTTCGTTGTGTTGTTCAGACGCACCCATCGTGGCAACTACCCTAATTCTTTATTCTGTATTTCTCGAACCTTGCGAGCCGACAAAACGCTCTTCCATCACGACCTATTCTCATGAATTGTGGGATATTTTCAATCGGAGTCGCGCAAATCACTGGCCAAGTTTATCGTATTTCGCCCCCGCTTTCTCCTCAGTTCGGGTTATTCGGAATACTCCGAGGGCCTCGATGCGAGCGGGGGGGATGCATTTTCTGACTTACCCGAAGGAGAAGCTAAGCTTCAATTACCAAAAAGCTAAGTGTTCTCTTGCTCTGCATTGGGGCAGAGTCGCAATGCATGTTGAAGGAAAGAGGTCCGATGAAAAAGCGAATCCTGATTCTTGACGACGACCGTGATTTTGCCGGGGTTGTCGCGGACCGATGTCGCGATATGGGCCTTGATGTCGACATCGCTGAATGTACGACAGATGCCACGATCCGCGTGAACTTGAACTGTCCTGATTTGATCTGCGTTGACGTCGATCCTGGGATGAACGACAGTTTGACTTTTTGCGAGTATCTCGCCTGGAATCCTGAAAGTCGCCACGTTCCGCTGGTGATATTAACTGAGGAAGAAAACATCGCTGACATTCGTCGATGTTGTTCCAATGAAGCAGCCTTCGTATCCAAGAGCGGGGATTGTTGGGCACTGCTCCAAACCAAAATCGCTGGAATTCTGGGTGCTGACGAAATGGTCTGCCTCTAATCGCTGGGGCGCCCAGCCCCAACTTGGCACATGCCGGGGTTTTGCATTTCCGTAGTTGCGATTACGCGGCGATGCTTCGGTAGTATAAAATTCGCGAATGATCATTCATCGTGTTGCCCGAGATGACTGGGACGACGTTCAGTCGATCGTCAATTACTACATCGAAAATTCCGTGGCCAACCTCAAGCTCGAGGTATTGACCGAAGCGGAGTTCGATTCGTGGATTCGCAAATTTGTCGATCACGGTCCTCATCAGATGCTTGTCGCAAAAGCCGACGTCAACGCGCCGGTGATTGGATTCGCCTGCAGTTCTCAATTCAATCCGCGAGGCGGGTATCGGCAAACCGTTTGGACCAGTGTTTACCTGCAACCGAACCAAACGCAACGTGGGGTGGGTACTGCGCTTTATACAAGACTTTTTGAGCATCTCAACGACGAACCCCTGCACCGGGTCATGGCAGGTATCACGCTTCCCAACGAAGCCTCAGTGGCACTTCACCATTCGTTTGGATTTAAACGCATTGGAGTACTGAATGAAGTGGGGCACAAATCGAACCAGTACCACGATGTGCTCTGGATGGAGAAGCACATGAGCTATCGTGAAGAATGATAAGAGGCACTGAATCTAGCGGTTCGCGTGTCTCTCAGCCTTTGGCATGCATCTCAAAGTGGCTATTCTGAATTGGGATCAGCTTAGCTAGGATGCGATTGAGGACTTCCGCTGGCGAGCCGTTGGCATTGATCTTTACAATATTCTCGGCTGGATATTTGTCGAGCACGGCGACTGATTTTTCTTCAAAGACATCGAATCGTCGTCGAATCACATCTTCGTTCGCATCGTCAGCACGGTTTTCTCGAATCGCTCGACGCTTCATGCGGTCAATCATATGCTCGCGATCAGAGCAATCGAGATAGAAAACCTGAAGGATGTCGAGGTGATCTTTGACCAGCTCCGTCTGGCTTTCGCTGCGCGGCATGCCGTCGAGGATGAGGAGGTCTTCCCATGGCTTGTACCAGGATAGCGATACGTAAGCGTTGAGCGCTTTCTTCCAGATTTTGATGGTCAGCTCGTCAGGAACAAGTTGCCCTTGAGAACTGTATTCGTAAATCTCTTTTCCAGCCGGAGAGCTGATATCGATAGAACGGAATACATCGCCGACAGCCAGGTGAAAAAAGCCCGGAATCTTTCCGAGAATGCCACCTTGGGTTCCCTTGCCAACGCCTGGGGGGCCGAAGAGTAGAACTGATCGAAAACGATCGTTGCCATCAAAATCGATCATAGTATTCCTCGTAGCACGCTTGAGCCGTCAAGTCTTAATTATCACATCACGTACAAAATTCACAAAGATGGTTTTTGCCCACCAGCAATACATCTCGCCTCTTTTTGGTGGGTTTTCAACATGTGAACGGATCATGCAGGTTAACGCACCCACGGCACCCTTCAACATTGCCCCCAAGCCGAATGAATTTTTCGCCAGGAATCGAACGATACGACTTTGGAGAGTCTTCGCGGGGTAGTGTTGTCTAACACCAGCTAACCGAATTGTCGGCTAAAGCACAACTGATTGGATGGACTGTGAGCCAAGGATTCAAGAGGAAGCGCGTTTTCGCGACCTTCGATCAAATTTTCGTGTCGTTCGCAACACGAGAAATGCCATCACGAATAGCAAAGACCTTGCGGGCTCACGTTCCGTTTGTAGTGCTAGTGGGGCTGTATCTCTTGGTTGGTGTTGTAGCTGCCCATTTTACGGGCCAATCGCACCGCGTGTCGTTGCTGAGCTACAGTAGCGTGATTCCGACCATGACTTGGATGTGCCTTTGGTTTTGCATGATCGGTTATCCGTTCTACGTTATGGGAGTCGTTCAGCCCAAGAAGCTTTGCGCTTACATGGGGCGAGACCTACGTACGGTATGGCTTGCGCCCGAACGAATTGTTGGCGGACTGATCATTTTTACGCTGTTGCCAATTGTTATCTCAGTCTATTCGTCGTTGAAAATGCTGATTCCAGAGTTTCAGCCATTTTGCTGGGACCCGACCTTCGAGTCGCTCGATCGCTGGTTGCACTTTGGAATAGCACCTTGGCGTTTGCTACATCCTTTGATGGGGTGGCCGATTGTAAGTTGTGCCTTCAACTTTCTCTATAACTTGTGGTTCTTTGTTCTCTATGCGATTCTTTTCTGGCAAGCGTTCAGTGTCCGAAATTCTAAACTTAGAATGCAGTTCTTCCTGACGTTCGTTCTCTTGTGGGCAATTGTCGGTGGTCCGTTGGCTGTTGCCCTGTCATCAGCCGGGCCCGTCTACTATGCCCGTGTTACCGGCGAGGTGGTCGACCCTTACGCGCCATTGATGTCCTACTTGCACTCAGCCAACGAAACACTTCCTTTGTGGTCGCTCGACGTGCAGGAGAAACTGTGGAACGACTTTCAGAACCAAAGCGGAATGTTGGGCGGCGGCATCTCGGCGATGCCGAGCATGCATGTAGCCTCCTCGATTCTGTTCGCATTGGTCGGATTTCAGGTCAGTCGCCGACTGGGGAAGATTCTCAGTCTGTATGCTGTCCTGATTTGGATGGGTTCAGTGCACCTGGGTTGGCACTACGCCGTCGACGGATACCTCTCACTATTCCTGACCCTTGGGCTCTGGTGGTTTGTCGGTAAGTCGCTTGATAAATGGTGGACGCAACCTGCTGCGCTGCCGATCCCTGAGGCGAGAAATGAATAGACCCCACCGAATCGGCGGGGTCTATTGAAGTGTCTAAGGCTTGGTCGCCAGTCGTGCACTACATGGCGATAGTCCTAAGGTCGAATGCTGGTCGCTTAGCGAAGTAGCAGCGTGTAGTAGGCTCGGCCGCTGTTGTCATAAGCGACGGCAGCTCCGCAAGTCGAATACCCGTTCGAGTAGAGATAACAGGTATTGAAGCCATTGCTCCCACCCTGCGAACCCGTTCCCCAGCCGACGCCCTCAACGCGAGCACCGCCCATGGACGATCCATCATGGCCGGTAATACCACGCGAAGCACGATAATACGATTTGCGTTGGGCGACACTCATTAGCGAAGGATCGTAGCGTAACGCCGAGAGTCCCGCTCGGGCTCGCTTCTGATTCACAACCGAAACGATCGAAGCCAAGCTACCCGAAGGCGAGCTGCGCGTCGTCGCTTGGTATGAAACCGTTTGGTACGGAGAGCTCTGTCGGTACTGCTGGGTGCTCGAACTTCGAGTTGCGTATGACGCGTACGAAACGGGTGTTCCGTAGTTTGCCGACGAAGAATTCGAATAAGCGACTTGATTCGAATAGGTCGGAGTCGAGTAGGTCGGAGTCGAATAGGTCGGAGTCGAATAGGTCGGAGTCGAGTAGGTCGGTTGACTTGCATACGAACTACTTGGGGACTCGTAAACGATCGAAGACGAGTTCGTTGGATACGACGTGTACGAACTCGCATAAGACGTCGAAGGATAACTGACGGTAGCGCTCGGATAGCTAACCGTCGAACACGAGCTGCATCCATTGGATACAGGCTGGCTGTAGATCACCTGCGATGAAACGGCTGGAGCCGATTCGTAGACAACGGGCGAACTGGAAATCGGTTGAGACCAAGTCGACTGTGGCGCATAACCAATGGTTTCCTGGCATCCACATGATTGGGCTTGGGCAAGCGAACATAGGGCCACGACAAGCGCAGCGCCAAACAAATGCACAACTCTCATAGGTAGGATCCTTCCGGATACTTAAGGTAGGAATTTAAAGGCGGGAATGACCGGTCTGTGCACCGACATGGTCACCGGCCCAGATTATAGAACGATATGTGTCCTGCATATCAACCCGAATTCGCGTTCCTCATTTCCTACGTGTCCAGCCCGTGCATTCGGAAAAGCCCCAAAAGTCACCGAGTCAGAATTCCGTGG
>CAYYHV010000011.1:651-7366 GCA_964471695.1 uncultured Pirellulaceae bacterium | reverse complement strand
TGGTTTTCTCTGCTGGAATAGCGATCGGCGAGTGAATTTCCGAGTAGTTGGAGCAACCCGTACGTTCGGACCTCGAGCCACAAAATCCTGACGAATTCTTCGAGGGACTCTTGCCTTGCTGGTGAGGCTGCTCGGTCAATCGACTGGTACAGCCGACACATTCGGAGCGAAGCCATAACGGGGCTTCCGGTTATTCCGTCGCTTTAGCAACGCTTGTTTCAGGTAGGCAAGCTTTACCGCGAACGGAGGGAGCATGCTAGCCATACATGCTTACCTTCCGATTCTCGCTGTACCGTCGGCGCATGAGGCACCTGTGACGGTTTCAATGGACTGAACGATAACCGTCACCGCCGAGCATCCGATGAGAATGAGTCTCTCAACTCGATTCGTTATTCTTTCTCTAACCCTTACGCTTCTCGTGGGGACGACTTCCGCCCAAATGTTCGTTCCGGGAACCGGCACGCTGATTGACTTTGTTGGCGACACATTTGAAGAAGGCGATTGGAAATTCGTTTTCAATCAACCCAAGAGTTCGCGAGAGCAGGACGAACGCAATCGTTATCCTAGTGGTTACTCGACCAATCAACGTTGGTTTGAAGGTCCGGAACGCGGCTACCCGGATTCGATGAAGCTCGTGGAAACACCAGAAGGCGGACTCGAAGGGAGCAACTATTCACTGCTGGTAAGGACGCGAAATTCTGGGATTCCCGGTCGACTGACATTCAAAGTCCAACAAGACGATTTGATCGTCGACAGCGTGTCCCGTATTGGAAAAATTCCGGTCTACGAGATGCCCAGCATCGTGACTCGCGTATGGTTACCACCGTCGAACGAATGGGAAGACCGTACGGGGCCCCATTTCGGTTTTCGGGGTACGACGACTGCGACGATCATGAAAACGGAAGACGTCAAAGTCGGTCGTTTCCGGACTCGTTCTCAAACCAACCGCGTCAAGGAGCCGTACTGGCCAGGCATCTGGATTCACTTCCGCAGCGAGACCGATCCCCGCTTCGAAACGGACTCGGCATTTCTCACCGTGCGTGGCAACCGTCTGGGACACGACATTCGCATCCGAGACATTCCTCTTGAGGAATTTGGATGGTGGACTCTGGGGATGAGCTTTTCTCCAGACGGTCGCGTCCACTACTTTGCCAAGTCGGGCGTTGAAAACCTGACCAAAGAAGATCATCTCACATCGCAAATGCCCTACTCGTATCGTGCGGAAACGATGGAGAATATGTTTTACAACTACTGCAATCTCGACAATGGCCGAAACTGGTCGACACCCTTCGTGATCGACGACGCTCAACTGTTCATCGTCAAATCGCAACGCGTTGTCTCTCTCGTTAACCGCAAGCTGGAATTCATGGCTCGACAACAGCAAATGAAAGAGCAGCAACAACGTACCTCAGCCAATCCAAGAGGCGGTGCCGCAGCCAAACGTTAGACGGCACAGAAACCGATCATCGACCGAGTACGGTCATGCGGAATGAATTTTCCGCATGGCCGTTCTCCTTTTGGTATACCTGAATAGGTGCAAGTCTGACTGCCCTTCCCTGCCCTTCGAGTCGCATTAATGAAGATTCCATTCACCAAGATGCACGGCGCGGGAAATGACTACGTGTATCTCGATTGCATCAACCATGATGTACCTTCCGATTTGAGTGCACTGGCCCAAGCCATCTCGAACCGACATTTTGGCGTAGGTTCGGATGGACTGATCTTGATTCATCCATCCGAATCCGCCGACGCGCGGATGCAGATGTTCAACGCCGATGGCTCCGAGGCTGAGATGTGTGGCAACGGATTACGGTGTGTCGCGAAATACCTGCATGATCATGGGATAACGACTTCTCAGCGTCAGCACATTGAGACGGGGAGCGGTACACTGGAGACGCAGTTGATCATCCGTGAAGGGGTGGCAACGCAAGTGCGCATTGATATGGGGCCCCCAGGGCTGGATGCGAAAGTAATTCCCACTTTGATTGGCGAGGGCCAAGTCATTGAGGTTCCGATTACGGTCGGAAGTGAAACCATCAACGTTACTTGTCTTTCGATGGGCAATCCACATTGCGTAGTATTTGTGGAGCAGATTACCGACAGCCACGTATTGGAGTTGGGCCCATTGATAGAAAACCATGCTGTGTTTCCTGAGCGAGCGAATGTTGCGTTTGTCCAAGTCGTCGCACGCGATGAAGTCATCCAGCGAACGTGGGAACGCGGTTCAGGGGAAACGCTTGCTTGCGGAACAGGTGCGAGCGCTGCGTGCGTTGCCGGTTTCATGACGGGGCGAACTGTTCGACGGATTACGAATCATTTGCGAGGCGGCGATCTGGAGCTCGAATGGGACGAGTCAAACAACCGCGTTTACCTGACTGGACCCGCTGAGAGCGTTTTTGAAGGTACCTACCAATGGAAATGACTTGAGAGGATCAGATTCGCTCGACTTTTCGATTCATAGGGTTATTCTTGTAAGGAATCGAATTCGCGATCGTCATCCGGTTACGAGTCAGATATACAAGCCTTTGAGATTTGAGATGTCAGACGTGCACGACCAAACTGTTGCCAAGTCGCCGCGAGGAAGCCGAGCTTCGGATGCTTGGATCTTTGGTGGACTAATGATCGGGTGGCTGGTATTTCAGACCTTCGTATTGCCCAAACCGGAAACCGCGACGTGACTGCCAACAGGTTGCCTGCCAGGTTCGGCGGGCTCAGCTTCGCCGTCGGTTTCGTGTGAGACGGAGGCTTCGGAACAATCTCCGGTAACGGAACATCTCAACCCGCAAGATTCCTGAGCTGCGACGCGTGGCCGCTATTTTTCTGGCAAGATCATCAATTCGATGCTCGATTCGCTTGGTTTCGAACGGTAGATGCGTTGCGTCGCCTTCTGATAGTCGTCGGGGGTCGCTTCAGCGATACGCACATACGTTTGTGGGTTTCGATCGATCAATGGAAACCACGTGCTCTGGACCTGCACCATGATGCGATGTCCTCGGCGAAAGGTGTGGAAAGCGTCCGGCATCTGATATTCAATTTTGGTGACTTGGTTGGGGACGAACGGCTCCGGGGTTTCAAAGCTGTTGCGGAAACGACCTCGAATAGCCTCGCCGCGTACCAGCTGTTGGTAGCCGCCCATCTTTACCCCCGTTGGATTGGGTTCCGGATCGGGGAAGTCGCCAGGGTACACGTCGATCAACTTTACGACGAAATCACTGGCGGTACCCGAAGTCGAAACAAACAGTTTCGGTGAAATTCCGCCCGCGATGGTGACGTCTTCTTCTAGTGGCTCGGTTGAATACACCAGTACGTCAGGGCGAGTGGAAGCAAAACGTTGATCATCGACCATATGCTCGCGCGTCATTCCAATCGAAATTCCGGGAATGAACGGGACGGGTTTGGCTGGGTCGCTCTCGTAGCTGTCGAATTCGTTTCCCGAATGGCCTCCAGGGGTGGGTGGGTCGAAACTCAATCGACCATCTTCACGGAAATACAATCGCGTCTTGGTTGCTCTTGCCGGTGGCCAGTTCTCGCATCGTCGCCATTGATTCTTTCCCGTTTGAAACATGTATGCTTCGGGTAATTGGGGGTCGGCGTCTCCTTTAAGATGATGTTTTAAAAACGGCAATTCGATTTGGTTTCGATAGAAGAGGGAAGTCTTCTGATGGAAAGGGACGTGTCCCAGGTGATCGCCATCGGCTCGATGCCAACCACCGTGAAACCACGGCCCCATTACCAGTTTGTTGTTGCCGTTGGGGGATTGCTTCTCCGTCGACTGATAAAGATTCAAAGGTCCATAGCAGTCTTCCGCGTCGAACCATCCACCAACGGTTAAGACGGCGGGTTTGATATTCTTCACGTGAGGTAGGATGGTTCTTTCCTGCCAGAATTGATCGTAAGTGTCGTGTTCGATGATTTCCTTCCAGAATGCGATGTTGGGGCGCAAGTGGTTTTTCTGGGCATCAACCAGCCGTCCGAACTTCAGATAGAACTCGTATCCATCAGGTGTCTCATAATCGTGTGGAATGGAGGATTCGCGCGTTGGCTTTTTGAGAGGCTGTCCAAATCTGGAGAGAAAATTGAACGCGTGAGCAAGATAGAAGGCGCCATTGTGCCGAAAATCATCGCCAACAAACCAGTCAATCACTGGCGCTTGTGGCAATACGCACTTTAGCGCGGAATGCGCGTCGATCATTCCCGCAGCCGCGTAGAAACCGGGATACGATATCCCCATCATGCCGACTCGCCCATTGTTGTTGGGGACATTCCGTGTCAGCCACTGGATCGTGTCATAGGTGTCAGTGCTTTCGTCGATGTCTTTGCCGACTTTACGGGATTGATGGGGGCGGACATGAACGAACTCGCCTTCGGATGCGTTTCTGCCGCGGACATCCTGATAGGCAAAGATGAATTTCTCCTCGGCGTAAAACTTGATTGGACCACGCTGTTCAGTCGCGTAGTTGTCCACGCCATACGGTTTTGAACCGTAGGGCGTTCGCTTGAGAATGATCGGATACGATTGCTCTGTGTCTTTGGGGACGTAGACCGCGGTGAACAATTTCACTCCGTCCCGCATTTCGACCTTATGCTCGTACTTCGTGTAGTGCGCTTTGATGTAGTCGGAGGTTGCTTCGAAAGTCGTGTCGCTCTGGCCGAGTGCGAAACTGCAGAGCGCGAAGAATGTGGCCAGAAATTGAATTGCGGAGCAGAGGGTTGGGGATTGCATTGCGTTGGTCTCGAATATCAATGGGATCGCTCCTGCATGATAACAACGCCGCACGGTTGGGACTGAAAAATATGCGAGAAATGGGACTCGTTGATCTCAATAAAAAGAGCCCCGACAAAATTTGCCGGGGCTCGGGGGCTGAACGATCTTGCGATCGTTGAATTCTCTTAGCCTGGACTATTCCACTTCGGGGCGTTGCGGTCGTGATGGTCGACTGCCGCCTTCACCGCCGCCACGTCCACCTCGGCCGCCTTCACCACCACGTCCACCTCGGCCGCCGCGTCCTCCGCCTTCGCCACCTCGTCCACCACGGCGACTGGACATGGTCTCCGCCATCTTTTCAATCTCTTCTTTGGAGAGAACGTTGTCCGAGTTAGTGTCTCCACGTTCCATCATGCGCTGCATGCGTTCGGGTAGTTCATCAACGGTCAGTTTGCCGTTGCCGTCTTCGTCGAATTCCATGATTCGCGCCACCATGTCACCACCCCTTCCTCCTTCGCGTCCGCCCTCTCGTCCCCCTTCGCGACCGCCGAATCCTTCCGGTCCACCGCCAGGGCCGCCTCGTCCACCACGACCGAACGAAGGCATCATCTCTGCGGATGAGAGTTTGCCGTCACCATCCTTATCAAGTTTCTTCAGGGCGGCTGTTGCTCCAGAGATTTCGTCAGCGGAAATTTCGCCGTCGGAATTCGCATCAAGGGCAGCCATCACGGGAATCATTCGCATCATGTCGGCTGGGTTACGTCCGCCGCCAGGTCCTCCTCGTCCACCAGGTCCACCTTGGCCGGGACCGCCTTGGCCACCTCTCTGCCCGCCCCGTTGTCCGCCACGTCGTCCACCGCCCTCAGGGGGTTGGGCCGAGGCTTCAAGAGAGAGCATGAACAAGCTGATAAGTGTGAGTGTCCACATTATTGACGTTCTGAACGTTGCGATTGATCTCGGTTGGGTTGCCATGGTCTCTGCCTTGTGATTTGCTGTGAGTTGTTGCTTTCAAATCGACTATTAATGAAACCTGACAAATCGGAAGAAGTTTCGCTTCAGGCAAAAAATACTGCAAAAACGTGCGAATTGAGGGCTCGCAGAAATTCGTGTATGAATTCCTGTTATGGTTTCCCTTCTTTGTCGACCAACTTGTACGTTGAAATTAGTACTGTTGAATTCCATGTCTTTACCTGAGATTAATCCCGAGGAATGGGTTGCCGAGCATTCCGACGCTTTGTTCGCTTATGCCATTTCCCGTGTAAACGATAATCAAACCGCTGAGGACATAATCCAAGAGACTTTTCTGGCGGCGATTCGATCGTCTGATAAGTTCCGCGGCGGAGCCCAGGTTCGAACATGGCTTATTTCCATTTTGAAGAATAAGATCGTCGATCACTTTCGTCGCCAGAGTCGATCAAAAGTGGTGGATTGCGAGTCAGTGCCTGAACCAGCCCAGCAGGTTTTTAACGAACATCAGGTTTGGGCAAGTGAACTGTTAAGATGGCCAACGGATCCTGCCTCGACGTTGGTTGAAAGTGAATTTTGGACGGTTTTTTCTGCATGTCGGGACAAACTTCCAGATAGATTGATAGCAGCTTTCACTTTGCGTGAGATTGAACAGCGTGGAACAGATGAAATCTGCGAGATGCTCGATGTGACCCGAGCCAACCTTGCGGTTCGCATTTACCGCGCTCGGATGATGCTACGAAATTGCCTTGAGAGTAACTGGTTCCAAAAAGACCGATGAATTTTCTGCGAGCTATCCAACTGATCCTGACGTTGCGCTGCGAACATGCTTCGCGGTTGCAATCGGACCGGTACGATCGCGATCTCTCTTTCTCAGAACGCTGGGCGCTGCGGATGCATGGATGGATTTGCAAATCTTGCTGGCGATTTCGTGCCCAGATGAAGTTCATTCACGAGGCGGCTTCGAGGCTGGCTTCAGGCGATGCCAATCACGTTTCGGATCGCAAGATGTCTCCCGAAGCGAAGCAGCGAATTGTTGAAGCG
>CAYYHV010000011.1:0-641 GCA_964471695.1 uncultured Pirellulaceae bacterium | reverse complement strand
ACGGTAAATAGTTCGAGTACTTGGCGGTTCTCCCACGCTCGGTCTGTTGCCTGTCTTGCAATACCAAATTCTCATCTGTATTGCTCCGCACCAACTGCGGATTATCCGTTGTCGGGAATGCTAAATGTCGCCTTAGTGTGTGGTGTCTCACAGAGGGAAGCCGTCTTGAGATTAATTTGTAATCGGAGAGCAAGTCGGGCGACTAACGGGCTGTTAACAGTTAAGTAGAGCTTACTAGTAAGAGGATCGCCCGTGAAAAAATGAGTTGGCCTGCAAGGCTTGCACTTGATGGGTGAGTTAATTTTTTACTAGTTAAGTTTTGGAGTTTAAGATGAAGAGAATCTGTAGCGCACTAGCGATCTGTTTTTTGAGTTCTGTTGCATTCGGTCAAACACAAATTCGTGTTACTGTCACGACGGATGGTCCCGTTGGTCTTGCACCGGCATTTGCTGCCTTCCATGACGGTTCCTATGACATTTTCGATACCGGTTCCCTTTCTTCACCGGAACTGGAATTGCTGGCAGAAGTCGGAGATCCTTCAGCGCTTGTTGGTGCTCTGCCTGCCGGTGTCACGGGAGCTGGATTTGCCCCAGGCGGTCCTTTTATGCCGAACGGCGGAACGGGCTCGATGGACTTTACGG
>CAYYHV010000010.1:14217-43543 GCA_964471695.1 uncultured Pirellulaceae bacterium | reverse complement strand
GAGGACCTAAATGCGCTCATACAATAGGCATGAATAAGTTCATGTTCGGCGATGCCCGCAGTATCGTTGGCCAGCAACAGAGGTTTGCCGTTCGGTCCTCGTACGGCGTAACCACCAATCTTCCGCAGCAGCATGGAGGCATTTTCTTTGCCGTTGCCGGTCAGCGGCAATAGGTCCGTGTTGTCGACAATGAAGCACTCGATGGGGGAACTCAGAGGCTGAGCCCAGTAACGTGACACAATACGCAGCTTGGCTTCCAGTCGACTGATAAGCTGCTGCGAATCCCGTCCATTGAGGTCGGTATGAATCAGCAGGTGACGCGAACGGCGGATGTTGAGCGTGCCAGTGCCAGCAGGCGGTTCGGCTGTGGCATCCTCCAGAAGAATGCCGAGCAGCACGAATGCTGCCAGCAAGATGCACACTGTCCCCGTTCCACCTCGCACAATGCGAGTGGATGTTATCCCCTCTTCCATGATTCCCCAGCCTCTTATCTTTCCCGATTGCTTCCGCTTTTGTCCGTCGCTGTTTTCTCTGCGACGGCTTTAATGGAAACATTGTCAACGGCGAGTGTTCCTGTTCCGCCAAAAACCCCCAAGCCGATAATTGCTAACCGCGCGGTACGAGGTACCGAAACGGTATACGTTTTCTTCTCCCAGTCGAAAGTTCCTTGGAGAGAAGGGAAGCTTCGCGAACCCACTGGGGCTCGCTTGTTCGCGTAAAATTCAACGATGGCACCCGCCTTCTCCTGCATTCGCTCACCATCAACGAGATTGGCACCGCGAACATCGAGCGAGATCGTCAGCGACGAATAGACGCGACCATCAATGCCAAAGGCCTGCATTACATGGGCATGCTGCCCCGAGTCATCACCGGTAAGCACCAAAGCAGCTTCGCCGTCGGTGGCTCCCATACGATTGGATGTCACAGCCGATTTGGCGTAGAACCAGCCAGCAGGGGCTGAAGTCTTCCCAAGCGGCTCTTCAAAACTGACGTGCTTTAACCGGGGCGTCGTTTCTTCGATCTGCATCTTTCGTTTGTCTTCGGCCTGACCGGTCATCGGTACGAAGAAAGTCGCTTCCAGAGATTCGCGCTCAAGCTTTCCGTTGACTTTGGTCAGTCGATCAAGATTCTGTTGGAATCGTTCTCCGAGCGGAACGACGATTTGTCCGCCTTCGCGCAGCTGATCGACCAGAGGTTGGGGGATCGTTTCTGGCGAACAAGTCAAAATGATCTTGTCGAACGGGGCATGCTCTTCCCAACCAAGGAAGCCATCGCCAACCTTGGTATGAATGTTCTTGTATTCAAGACGACGCAAAGTTCGGGCAGATCGGCGTCCCAATGATTCAACAATCTCAATCGAATAGACCTTGGCAACCAGCGGACTGAGTACGGCAGCCTGATAGCCACTGCCGGTTCCAATCTCGAGGACTTTGTCCGTGGGCTTGGGTTGTAAGGCCTGCGTCATGAAAGCAACGACGTAGGGAGGCGAGATCGTTTGTCCGCCGCCAATCGGGAGTGCCATATCAAAATACGCACGACGTTGGTTCACTTCCGGTATGAATTCGTGACGTGGCGTTTTTCGCAGAGATTCGATGACGCGCTGGTCGGTGATACCACCGTCGATAATGTGACTTTTTACCATCTGCGCGCGCAGGGTATCGTATCGTAATTCCCGTTTACTTTTCGGGCGATGCTTCGGTTGAGCTCTTGCCTGTGATGCAAGTGACGACCATGCAATGACTAGGAAGATGGCGATCATGCCGTGCGAGCGGCTGAATGCGAACGCAGGTGCGGCGCAGCGCAGCCCTCTCGATCCATCTCGCTCGTGGTCGGTCATGTTTCCTGCCAGTGCCGCGCTATTCCACACATCAAGGTGTGTAGGGCGGGTTGCTGTTCCGTTGCCGATGCCAAGAGACCATCGGTTGATACCACGCTACCTGTGTCAAATTCGAAGAACAACCCTCCGAGTGTGGCAATGCGGGTTATTTTCGGCAAACTCTATACAACGACGGCTGTAAGTATCATTCAAGCTCTTCCCATCGCGAATAAGCCGTTGCGAGCTGATCCTGAATCGCCTTAAGTTCGGCTTGAACGTTTGCGATTTCGTCTCCAGGTTTCTGATAGAA
Source organism: uncultured Pirellulaceae bacterium (assembly GCA_964471695.1). Classification (GTDB taxonomy): domain Bacteria; phylum Planctomycetota; class Planctomycetia; order Pirellulales; family Pirellulaceae; genus CAYYHV01. The sequence goes on along the minus strand of CAYYHV010000010.1, from coordinate 41,417 downwards.
TTCGGGTTGCCCCATGCGTTCATGGAATTCGGCGACTTGGGCTTCCATTTGCTCGATCTGACCCGGTAGAGATTCGAGCTCGCGTTTTTCTTTGTATGAGAGTTTACGTTTCGAGTCGTTTGATTCCGCAGCAGGTGACTCCTTTGGTTTCTTGGCTTTGCCGGCTTTGAGTTTGGTAGTGGCAGGAGCCGTCGTTCGTTGGCGTACCCAATCGTCGTATCCACCGGCATACTCTTTGAAAGTCGTTCCCTCGTAGACCAGAGTGCTGGTCACCACGTTGTTCAGGAATGCGCGGTCGTGAGACACCACGATGACAGTGCCCGCGTACTCTACCAGTTTCTCCTCAAGCAACTCGAGCGTCTCGGTATCCAGATCGTTCGTCGGCTCATCGAGCACAATGGTGTTCGCGGGTTTCGCAAACAGTTTGGCCAGCAGCACACGGTTGCGTTCGCCGCCACTCAGGAAGCGAACGGGAGTTCGGGCTCGTTCGGGAGGGAAGAGGAAATTCTGCAAGTAGCCAATGACGTGCTGCGATCGCCCGCCGATTTTGATTTGATCGTACCCGTCACTCACGTTGTGCTGGACGGTTTCGTCTTCGTTGAGCTGCTCACGCAATTGGTCAAAGTAGGCGAGCTGCAGATTGGTGCCCGTTCGCACGGAACCGGATTGGGGTTCAAGTTGTCCCAGCAGGATGCGCAGCAAGGTCGTTTTGCCCGCTCCATTCGGGCCAATCACACCCACTTTGTCGCCACGCATAATCATGGTGGAAAAGTTTTCTAGGATGGGGCGTTCGTCGTAGGCAAAGCTTACGTCCTTGGCAACCGTCACCAGATTCCCGCTGCGTTGTTCCTCGCTGATCCTGAGGTTGACCGTGCCGACTTTGCTGCGACGGTCGGCGTGCTCCTCCCGCATTTTCTTCAGCGCCCGTACGCGTCCTTCGTTTCGTGTACGTCGAGCCTTGATGCCTTGGCGAATCCAGCGTTCTTCTTCGGCAAGTCGCTTGTCGAACAGTGCATCCTGTTTCTCTTGAGCCGCAATCGCCTGCTCTTTTCGATTTAGGAACGTATCGTAGTCGCAGGACCAATCAAAAATCTGCCCGCGATCAATCTCGAGAATTCGAGTGGAGAGTTTGCGCAAGAACATTCGATCGTGCGTAACAAAGAGGAACGTCGACCGCCATGAACCGAGGAAATTCTCCAGCCACTCGATTGCGTCCACGTCCAAGTGGTTGGTCGGTTCGTCAAGCAATAGTACGTCCGGTTCCTGAACCAGTGACTTGGCCAGAAGGACTCGACGTTTCATTCCGGACGAAAGGGTGTTGAAGCGAACGTGTGGGTCGAGAAACATGCGAGAGAGAATGCGCTCCGTCGCCTGCTCGGCTTGCCACTCATCCATGTTGCTGTCGACCGTTCCTGTCATAACGACTTCAGCCGCCGTGTCCTCGATGTCCTGAGGGACATCCTGTTGGAGGAGCGAAATCTTCGTGTGCGGCGCAACGATAATTTCACCGTGATCGGGTGTCAGTTGTCCGGACAGCATTTTCATTAACGTCGTTTTTCCAGCGCCGTTTCGTCCGAGTAGACCGATGCGTTGTCCCGACTCAATCTGGCAATTCACTTCGTCAAGCAAATCGGGGCCTCGAAACCCGATGCTGACATCGCGAATAGTAATCAGTGCCATAGTGTTCTTTCTTCTTTGTTCCGTAGTCTTTACGTGCGGTTGTTTTGTGGCACGCGCAGAATGTCTGGATTGGCGCAGCCTACTTGCCACCGGCTGGCAAGTTTGTTGTGAAGTAACGCGTCATCAGCTCGTAAAGATGCTGGCGAGTATTGTCGCCTTCTTTAATGCTATGCGAGCGGTTGGGATATGACATCATATCGAATGGGCGGTTATGTTTGATCAGCTCGTTGATAACACGCTCGGCATTTTGATAATGCACATTGTCGTCGCCTGTGCCGTGAATCAACATCAGCTTGCCCTGAAGTTTGTGGGCATGAGTGACTGGCGAACCCTGGGTGAATCCTTCTTCGTTGTCTTTGGGTAAGCCCATGTATCTTTCTTGATAGATGGTGTCATACAACCGCTGGTCGCCAACCGGGGCCACAGAGATACCAACGTGATAAAGCTCTGGATGTTGGAACATTGCGTTAAGAGTCATGGAACCGCCACCGCTCCAACCCCAGACACCGACGCGTTGGTCGTCGATGTAGGGGCGCTTCAGTAGCTCGGAAGTCGCTGCGGCTTGATCGCTCACGTTGACGATTCCAATTTTGCGATAGATGGCCTTGCGCCAAGCCCGTCCACGTGGAGCCGGTGTGCCCCGGTTGTCTACCGTTGCCACGATATAGCCGTGCTGGCTGAGAAGCAGGTGCCACATGTAGCGGTCGCCCCCCCAGACATCACGAGCCGTTTGGCCCCATGGTTCGGTGTATACGTGCATAATGATTGGGTACTTCTTGGAGGGATCGAACCCCGGCGGCTTGATCATCCAACCGTCGATCGCATGCGGCTGCTCTGTATCCGGGTTGTTGATCGACACGCGGAAGAATTCACGCTCGCCCAGCGTTAGCTGCGCCAATTGATCGCTTGCCTCGGCGTTCTCTTCGAGTACGCGAGCCGAACGATGGCTGGGAAGTTCGACCAAGTCGATGACCGGCGGCTTGCCCATCGCAGAGAACGTATGGATTGCCCACTTCCCATTGGGAGCCGCGTTATACGTGTGAAATCCAACTTGGTCGTCGGGAGTCACTCTTTCCGCGGGGCCGCCATCGAGCGGCGCTCGATAGAGGTACTGTCGAATCGGATCCGTTGGGGATGCGGTGAAATAAAGCCACTGCGTGTCGTTGCCAATGAGATCTATGACGTCGTATTCGCCGGGTGTCAGTCGCGTTACGGCGCCATCCTTCACGGCGACGCGGTAGGCATGCCGCCAACCGTCCGATTCGCTGAGCACTAACCGATGAGTATCCGATTTGTACCAGGGAAACTTCTGACGCATGTCGATCCAAGCTTTTTCGACGTCTGTATAGATGCTGACGCCCGAGCCACTGGTCGCGTCGACTCGCCACAGTACGCGTCGATTTTGCAGTCGATTGAGTTGCTCGATCAACAAGTTGCGGCTGTCGGAAACCCACTCCAGGCTGGCGAGATAATTTTCTGAGGGGTCACCGGGCATCGCCATCCATTGCGTGGGGCCACCGGTGGCTGAGACGACGCCAATGCGAGCCGACGAGTTACGCTCACCCACTTTGGGGTAAGGCAGCGGGATGAGCTTGGGGTAGTTTTCATCCGTATTGTTAATCATGTAAAAGGTTTTGATCACGCTGGCATCGAGTTGCCAGTAGGCGATTCGCTGCCCGTCGGGACTCCAACGGAAACCATCTTGTAATCCGAGTTCTTCTTCGTACACCCAATCAAAGGTGCCGTTGATCAACGTCTTTGTGCCATCGCTCGTCAGGGCGACAGTGGTGCCGGTGCCCAGCGACTCGACGTAGATATTGTTTTCGCGAACGTAAGCGACGCGAGTGGCATCCGGCGAAAGCTTGGCAAACATCAGTGTTGATGGCTTGGCGGACGCAGCAATCTGACGCAACGATCCGGTCTCTAGATCCAGCAACCAATAGTCGCCGCGAGTATTGTCGCGCCAGACTTTGACGGTATTCGTGAAGATCAACAGCTTGGTTTTGTCCTGGGACCAATCGTAGTCATCGACAGTCAGGGGCTTGTCTTTTCCTGTGGGAGTCAACTGGGCGATTGAAACAAGGACTTCGCGAGTACCTGTCGCCGTGTCGTATTTGACGATTTCTTTGGGAAGATCGTCTTCGCTTTCGGCTGCATCAGGAGCAGCGACTTCTTCTACCGTAGTGTAAGCGTCGCCATCATTCAGCCATTCTGAGGGGCCGAACGATCTGGTTTTGAAATCTTTGTCTGTGCAGATGCGCGTAACTGTCAATTGGCTGGCGTCCGCATCTCTTTGATCATCAGCTTGCGCGAGCGCCAAGCCAGCGGTGAGGAGGGAAAGCCAGATGATAGATGCAGTTTTTAGTAAGGGCATTGTTGTCCTGCTTTTGCTAGCGATCGCGTTGGGTTGCGGCACCTTCGTGATGGCAAGGCATGCGTTGAATGTCTGCTGAAATATGGCGGTTTTCGAACGGATTGTGAACGAGTCGGTCGGAATTTCGAGTCGTTTCTCGTGTGTTGGTGGGGATGGTTGGTTATTCGATTGTCCCGATGGCAATGGGTCGCTAAAGTCCCCGCGTCGCCCGGAAAGGTTGCTCATGTGAGATAGCCTATTCGCTGGGGTGATTCTTATCAATTCAGCCGCCCCCCGAGGGTCGGTCCTTTTCACTTTGGCTTTTCAATTATTCAGCGCCCTTTGTGGCGGATCACTGCGGCTGGATTGGCGACGAACAGGGTTGTTCGCCGTGCCGGTATTATTGTGGATAGCTAGGAGTTTCACGGATGAAGTATCAATTGACTCACCATCTACTGGGATTGGTGATGGCAACAGCGATGGCTGCCACCAGTTCAGGGTTTACAACCGTTTTGGATATGCGAAACGGAACCGAGAATGATTTTGTCGCAACGGGTCGAATCGTCGATTCTGCCAACAGTAACAGTGTTCTTGCAAGCTGGGCACTGACGTCCACAGTAAGTGCCACGGATTTTTCGAATGATGCTGTGCAGGTGGGAACCAGTGGCTTGCAGTACACCATGCTGAACGAGACTCCCGCATCAGCTGATTCCAATATGTTGCGATTTCGCGTCTACCCGACGATGGAAAACTACGGAGGCGGTATTGTCGTCTCGCAAAGTCCATATCTTTCGGCGACATCTTGGAATGGTGGCAATGAGGAAATTGCGCAGTTCGAGTTGAGCTGGCCGGGCGATAGTGGACTGGCAACCGTCAGCGATCCAGACAACCAGCTTGCAGGCTTGGCTGATGGTGACCAAATCACTTCGGGAACGGTCGTCAGTTTCAGTAGCGATCGGATTCGCAACGATGTCGACTCTTGGAGAATTAGTCTTCCATTCGCTGCGACGGAAGCCCACCTGGATTGGTCGAGTGCGAATCCTAACACCAATTCAACGTTGACGCGTGAATGGGTGAATTTCAATGCAAATGTCGGAGTCGTGCCTGAACCCAGTACGCTGGCTCTGGTCTCACTGGCTTTGTTGTTCAGCCTCGGATTCGTCCGACGTCGATAGTCTGGAATCGACCGATTCTTGAAGAGCAATTTCTACAATCTCGATTGAGATGACTACTCCGAAAGGCTGGCCGAAGGGTCAGCCTTTTTCGTAGCTTTGAGGGCAATCTGGACGGTTAAAAATCTCCTGAACTACCTGCTTTTTCAAGCCATGCCCGTAGTTCTAATTGCATTCTTTTACGACTATACTCGTAAATTCTTGGTAAGTGTCAGTCGCGCGACAGAGTGGTTTGCGGGCTGTGAAATTGAACCCTCATTAACGGGCGGCAGTATGGAAAATAGAAAACAACTTCTCACAGCGGGATTTCTCACCCTGATTGCGGCGGGTATTGGTTTTGCAGTACGTGGTGGGCTACTCGATATTTGGTCAAACAAGTACGGATTCACGATGACCGAATTGGGCCAAATCACCGGTGGTGGTTTGCTGGGCTTTGGTATCGTCATTCTGATTGCCGGTTTGGCGATTGATGCGATTGGTTACAAGCCGCTGATGATCCTCGCGCTTCTGTGCCATGTTGTTTCCGCAGTGATGCTGTTTGCCGCGACACCAGTTTTCAATTCGGCTGGAAAAGACGCGGTTTACATGCTGTTGTTTTGGTCAGCCTTCATTTTTGCGGTAGGCAACGGCATTTGCGAAGGTGTTATCAACCCGCTGACTGCGGCTCTTTACCCTGAGCAAAAAACCCACTATCTCAACATTCTGCATGCTGGTTGGCCGGCCGGTTTGGTGATTGGTGGATTGATCGTTTTTCTTAAGGACAATGTGGGTTGGGAAATCCTGTTGGCCACGTATCTGATCCCGACTGCGATGTACGGTTTTATCGCGATGAAGGAAAAGTTTCCCAAGACGGACGCACAGGAGGGCTCGATTTCTTACGGCGGCATGTTCGCCAAGTTGATTGGGCCGTTCTTTATTATCCTGCTTCTTGCTCACGCATGTGTGGGTTATGTCGAGCTGGGCACGGATAGTTGGATCAATAAGATTACCGGCGGTATCCTGAAAAGCGCCATGCTGGGTACGGCATTATTCATCTACACGTCGCTGTTGATGACTGGTTTGCGATTCTTTGCCGGACCTATCGTGCACAAGATTTCGTCACTTGGATTGTTGTTGTTGAGCGCCGTTATCGGTGCGGCTGGCTTGTACTTGATCAGTATTGGCGACAGCGTTCCATTCATGTTCTTCGCTGCAACGGTTTATGCATTGGGCAAGACGTTCCTCTGGCCAACGATGCTGGGTGTGGTTGGCGAGCGTTTCCCGCAGAGTGCAACGGTGGCCATGGCTCTTATGGGTTTCGCCGGTATGACGTCGGCCGGTTTACTGGGTGGACCTGGTATCGGTTACAAGCAGGATTACTTCGCCTCGAAGTACATTCAGGAGAATGCCCCCGAAACGTATGAGCGGGTTAAGGCACCGAATGAGAACAAGTTCCTGGTCTTCCCTGCCATTACCGGCATCGACGGTGCCAAGGCTGGCATGATCGCTGATGATGGTGCTGCTGTGCTGTCGGATGTTGCCATCGCCGGAGATAGTATTTCCGAAGAAGGCTTCAAGGGACTGCGTGAGCAACGTGATTGGTGGGAAACCAACAAGTCGTTCGCGGCAACCGACAAAACCCCAGTTGACGAAGCAACGTTACATGGCAGTCGTATGGCCATTCGGATGACGGCTCTTGTGCCTGCAACGATGGCGCTGCTTTATCTCGTTCTCTTGATGTTCCCAAAACCAAAAACGGATGCTGCGGCGGCTCACTAGCTTTCTGCATTGTCGATTAAGATCTTCGAACCGGTGCTGTTAACGCAGCACCGGTTTTTTTCTGTGCATACTCGTACGGCGAGTCCGGTATAACTGGGGGTAAGCCTAAGCAATCTCGTGAGGAGCCCATTGTGACTCGCCATCAATACGACGAAGTTTTTGTTTTCCTGTTTCTGATGTTCGTAGCCACCCTCGTGTCCAGCAAAGTTGCGGCTGAAGAGATGACGCTGAGGCTGCGCTACCAGAAGGAAACGGTGGTTGAAAGCGGGCGCTTTCATGTGCTCCATCGAAACGAAAAGTGGAAGCCGTCGGAAACGGCGATCATCGTCTGCGATGCGTGGGACTATCATCATTGCTTGAATGCGGTTCGACGATTGGAGCAGTTTGCTCCGCGGTTGGACAAAGTGCTTGAGAAGGCGCGAACTCAAGGTGTTACGATCATCCATGCCCCCAGCGACTGCATGGAGGCCTATGGGGATCATTCGGCACGTAGGCGAGCCCAGTCGGCTCCTGCTGCCACTAAGGTTCCGAAGGACATCGAGTCCTGGTGCTCAAGCATTCCTGCCGAAGGGCGAAGCAAGTGGCCCATCGACCAGTCGGACGGTGGCGAAGACGACGACGAAAAGGAGCATGCAGAATGGGCGAAGAAGCTCGCAGCGATGGGGCTGCCGCCCGGTCATCCGTGGACGCGTCAGACGCCGTTATTGACGATCGACGCGGAACGAGACTATATCAGTGACAAGGGCAACGAAGTCTGGAACGTACTTGAGTCGAAGGGGATTCGTAATGTAATTCTTGCGGGAGTTCATACGAACATGTGTGTGATCGGACGCCCGTTTGGTTTGCGTCGTATGGTGAATGGTGGAAAGAACGTCGTGCTGATGCGCGACATGACAGACACGATGTACAACCCTCAACGATGGCCCTACGTAAGTCACTTTACAGGAACCGACTTGGTCGTCTCGCATATCGAGCGCTACGTTTGCCCAACGATCACTAGCGACCAGATTATTCAAGGCAAGCCGTTTCGTTTTGCGAATGATAAACGACCGCGGCTGGTGGTGATTTCGGCTGAAGACGAGTACGGCACCAAGCAGACTCTGCCAGAGTTTGCCATTAAACACTTGGGGCATGACTTTCATGTCACGATGTTGTTTGGAGATGCTGAAAAGAGAAACCACATCCCGGGAATGGACGCAGTCGATTCTGCGGACATCCTGTTGGTCAGTATTCGACGACGATGGCTGCCCCCAAAAGATATGCAACGGTTGCGGGATTTTGTCCAGTCGGGCAAGCCGGTGGTTGGCATCCGAACCGCCAGCCATGCGTTCTCCGTGCGAGGCGAGAAACCCACCGCCGGTCTGTCGGAGTGGGCTTCGTTCGATCGCGAAGTTTTTGGCGGAAATTATCATGACCACCACGGTAACCAACTGAAATCGACGGTGCGGGTTTCACCCAATGCATCGCACCCGATTCTTGTGGGACTGACTAGCAAAGCGTTTCCGCAAGGTGGTTCGCTATATAAGACGTCGCCCTTGTCCGACGGTGCCACGCTGTTACTCACTGGAAGCGTTTCTGGACATCCGGATGAACCGGCGGCTTGGACGTTTAAGCGAGCCGATGGTGGCAAGTCGTTTTACACATCGTTGGGTAGCATTGAAGATTTTTCGAACGTGGAGTTTCAGCGACTGTTGCTGAATGGTCTACGGTGGGCCGCTGGAATCGAACAAGCCAACGTGGCACCGGTGCTTTCGACTTCGCAAAACGATTTTCGCGATCATTGGGCTCCAGTCCGTGTTCCCGACCATCGCGAGCAAGTCGCAGCGGACAAGCTTCCGGGGACGGCGGCAGGTGTGGGCTGGTACCGGTGCGCCGTGCGCTTGCCGGCAAGTTGGCTGGAGCAGACGATCAAGCTTGATGTAAACCAATTGGGTGGTCGCGTTTCGGGATGGATGAATGGAAACGAAATTCGGTCCCGTGAGGATGGGACTTCGCATCGCTTTACCGTCTCGCCGAAACGGCTCTATGTAAACGATGCCAATCTGCTTGTGCTTCGAGTCGAAAGTGCGGCGCCTTTCGTGGGCCTGACATGCGCACCCATTATACGGTCTGGATCCGAGTCGCTTCGCTTGGAAGGTCGCTGGCAATTTCGTTTTGGGGATGACGAGGAATATGCCAATATTCCGTTGCCCGCAAAGTTCGGAACCTCTGCGGACATCTTTTTCTCGCCAAAGCCGCAATAGTTCTATGGGACATTGTGAACGTCAAGTGGCATTCACTTCCGGTGTCAGCAGCCACGAAGTTGCGACAGTGCCTATCCTATGGCGTCGGCCGTGAGGTTGCTTCGATTCTGATCCTACCCCAGCCCCCCAGGCCCTGTTGTGGGTGAAGCGAATGCGGCGCTGCTGCGCTCGCTTTGAAGCCGGTATTTTGACAGAACGTGCAAGTGAAGGTCATAATTCGCTCCAATTCCTGGGTCACATAGGGGAGAGAGCGATGCGATTTAGATTAGCGTTCCTAATTTTCTTCTTGCTGTCTGTGGTTTGCAAGGGCAACACTTGGGCAGCGACGTACGCCATCGTATCACTCAACCTGGATGGCTCTGATGTCAAAGTGATTGCTCAGGATCCAGAATGGAATTACGGATCGGCGAGCGTATCCCACGATGGCAAGAGAATTGCTTTTGACGCGTGGCCCGTTCCCGAGTTTTCAAGTCTCAAGCAATGGATTTGCGTTGCGGACATCAATGGGAAGGGCATGAAGAAAGTCATCAAAGGAGCCATGCCTAAATGGTCGCCTGATGACACGTTGATTGCATTTCAAGACTATGTGAATGGAGTTGCGGTTTCGCAACTGGATGGAACTGGGAAAGAGGTTGTCTATCAAGGATGTGGAAATCCCAATTGGATTCAGAATGGGAATGGGTTGGTTGTTCTTGAATGGGGCCGAAACCTGAAGCTGGTGAGTCTGATTGATGGAAGTGCGCGTCGATTGGACCGCGATGGAATTCCTGGGATCACCAATGGAGTCGCGATATCAAGGGACGCCACAAAAGTCAGCTTTTGCCAACGCGTTGGAAATTCCGATACTCTTTTTGAACTTGTGGTCGCCAGTCTGGATGGCAAAACGTTTCCCAAAGCCCACCGCCGAGGCGAACTCTGCACGGGTTTCGGTTGGCATCCAGATGGCAAACGTATCGTATTCTGTGAAGGAGCGAAGGGATCACAATTGTTCATTTTGAACATCGATACGGGAAAAATCTTAGCAGTTCCAGGTGACAAGAATCAGAGCTATGTGAACTCAAGTTTCTCCCCTGACGGCAAACGTATAATCTGCAGCAGCACGATTCGGTTGGAGAAGAGGACCGAAACACGTCCCGCCGCAGATGCGGGAGTATCCGGTGAGTGAATCGTCTTCATGGGACAGGTGAAGGGTGTGTATCTTCAAACCCAACGTTCTCACCAGACGGGACGAAAATCTACTTTAGTAGAAAGCCGAAATGACGAACTCAAGATCAGGCGCTGCACGGTTGGGTAGATTCAGCTTACGACTGATGCTGCTCATGATGACGCTGGTTGCTGGTGTCTTCGCGGTTTGGTCGTCCTTGATCGAGCCCTATCGCAGGCAAGCGGCGGCAGTGGAAAGAGTTGGGGAGTTGCATTCGTCCAATACGCAGTTGTTCGGAGCAATCCTTGGTCAGCCAGGAGTCAGTGGCTTGGTTGTTGAAAACGACGCCAGTGATAGCCTGTGGCATAAATCGTTGGTCGAATTTGCGGTCGGTGAGAAACAATTTGTGAAAGTTCGTGAGCTCAAAATGCCACCCGGGACGAAGGATACCGATTTGACCTTCGTTCTTGCACGACTGCCTTACTTGAAATCGGTTGAGCTCAGCAAGTCAGACGTAAGCGTCACGGCGGCCAGCCTGTTAGGGAAGATGCCAGAATTGGAGAGTCTCACGGCGAGCCAATCCAATATTTCCGATGAAGCCATCACGCAGTTAACGCAATCCCAGTCGATTGAGTCCATGCGGCTTACCTCAAATCCTATAACTGATGAAGCGGTTTCTTCCTTGGAGCGTATGAAGTCGATGCAAGAGATATTCTTGCGATGGACGAAGATGACGCCAGACGGCGCGGAGAGACTTCAAGAGAAACTGCCTGATTGCAAGGTTTGGTTCCACGCACGTGCGAAAGAGTCATGATTCGTTGACACGTGATAGGTTTGTTTCGTAGTTCCTGCCGTAGCCCACCGTAGCATGGACGGGCACCATGCTGCGTCTAGGTTGTTGGAATAGCTTCCGCTTCGACGATTGGTGTTGGGCGTTCCCGTTTGCCGTTAAGCAATGAGCCAATGAAGGTGTAGCGAACAAAGTAACGATAAGTAAGCAACAGGATTCCGCTGACGCTGAAGCAGACGATCAGGAACTTCAGGAGTGGCGACATGTTCCAGTCGCGGACGATTCCCTGGCCAACCAAAACAAGCGGGACGTGGGCCAGGTACAACCAGTAGGATGAATCCGAAACGTATCGAATGGCGTAGCTCTCTTTCGAAAGCAAGGCACGGAACATTCCCATTGATCCAAAGGTCATCAGCCACGCAAAGGTGACTTGGAAGAGGTCGGCAAGCAACGCGTGATGTTGGCGATCGGTCCAGGCTTGGGCGAAACCAAAGGCGCCGGTGGAGAAATCGAAACCAATCGGGAACACCACCAGAATGGCGAGCGGGAGTGTGAGCCACCAGAATCTACCGACTTGGCCTTTGTGATCGCTGCTGTCCCAGTAGAACGCGCCAACAAAGAAGAACACGGCGTAGTAAGTCAGGCAACTTAATTTCGGCAACAAGCCGATCGAAGTGTCAGGACCGAAACCGGCGTCGGTCATCATGGTCTGAGGGATAAGCGTGAGTGGAATGATCCAGGCGTATCGCAGCGGCGAAAGCAATAACCAGTCGGGAAGTTTTTGGAAGCCGATGGCATTTGCGATAAGGGCGTAAAGGACAAAGGCCACAACCAGCCAGCAGAGGAAAGCCAAGAACCAAAGATGTCCGAGAATCGGCGCATGAATCAAAAGCATCTTTAAGCCATTCAAGTCACGAAGTGTCTTTTCACGTTTTCGTAGTTCTTCTTGTTTCGCTTTTGCTTCAGGCGAAACTTCGGCGCCATGTTCTTGCTCAACATCGGGCTGGAAGTGGCTGGCTCCCTGGGCTCCGGCTTTGGCTAAGAGGATGCCGATTTCCTTTCTGCCTGCCGTTACCTTTTCGCGATCGAGAGGAAGCTTGAAGATACCGGCGACCATCTCGGTAAAGCCCCAGTCGGCTTCGACACTGGCGACCGGAGTGGCTCCGATATTCGTTTTCGCATTGATGTTCGCTCCATTGTCGATGAGCAACCTTGCGACTTCTACATGCCCCATGAACGCAGCGTTGTGCAGTGGCGTGGCTTGATCGCGACTGGGCTGGCTGACATTCGCGCCGTGGTCAATGAGGGACTCCGCCGATTCTAGTTGGCCAGTGAGCGCAGCAAAACCAAGTGGACTGATGCCATAGGTTGGATCAAGTTGATTCACGTCAGTTGTGTTGAGTCCAGTTTCGATGCCTTCAACATTGCCGGTCGCGGCGGCTGTCCAAAGGTCGATTACTTGTGAATCTTTTCCGGCGGGTTGTTCCTCTTTGCTATCGCTATCCGCCTTGCCAAGGAGATAGGGACTGTTGGCAATGCCGCCAGCGATATGCGTCGCGGGAATGATCGTAATCAAACTCAGAATAAGCGGGAGGAAGATGCGCTTGAACCGATGGAACACCAGCGACTCCAAGCCGCGTTTTCGCCAAAGCATAGCGGTAAAGAAGCCACTCAGCACAAAGAAGAGTGGCATACGAAAGCCATGGAGCACGAAGAAGAAAAGATCGAAGATTCCACTTTGTCGAGAATCCTGAACGACCCAGGGGACTTCGGCGAATGACAATGCAGCATGCAATGCGATTCCGAGCAACATCGCCACCGCTCGTAGCGCGTCGAGATCGTTGCGTCGTGGAGTTGATGGCGTGGGCAGTGAGGCAGCTTGGCTCATTACGTTTGCGAGTTTCCTCTTATCCTGATGGCACAACTCGGTTGGCCTTGGAACTCGGGTTCTGGGGAGTCGCAAGGCCCTATACTTTCCCCGTTAGGAAACGGAGGACACTCGAATTCCTGACATGATACAAAGTCGTGAATCGTTAGAAACTACGACTTAGGCGGTAGGTGCCGAAGGCGATGCTGACGCAGCCAACGGCTACGAGAATTCCCAGCGGGAAGAGCATTTCCGTCAGTGTAAAGCCTCGCCACACTGCGCCCTCGATCGACAGTACTGCCCATTTGACGGGACTAAGATTGCTCAGAGGCCGCATAAAAGCCGGCAAGAACATGAGTGGTACCATGCCGCCACCGAGCATGGCCATCACCATATTGATCGCCCAGCCTGCACCACCCACGGCTTCCTCGGTTTCGCCGATGACGGAAATGACCAGCATGATCCCGACGAAACAGAAGGCGACGATAACGGTAGCAAGCAGCAGGAGGGAATAGCTTCGCGGCCGCATCCCTAATCCGTATCCGACGGCACTCAGGAAGAGGATAACGAACGTCACTGCCAAGAAGCATCCCAAGCCTTTTCCAAGGAGTATTTGCATCTTGGAAAGCGGTGCAATCTCCAGTCGCTCGAACGTACCGCGGACTTTCTCGCGAACGATCGAGACTGAGAACCCGGCGACACAACCCAGGATGCCCCACACCATACATTGTGGGAACGTGATATCCCATTTGGTACGGATACGAGACAAAACCTCGGCTCGGCTGCCTTTCTCCAATTCGCGGGTCACGTCAATCGACTTGATGTTGGCAAATTGCATGGATGGTTGAGTCGCATTGTCGGAATCGGCATCGCTGTCGGCAGTCGATCCTTCGTTGTCTTCAAGCTCCTCGCCTTCTTGAATCCGATCCAGAGAATCAAACAAGCCGTCGAGTGAATCGGTCAAAGTCGTGTAGGCGGGACGCAGGTTTTCCGGTACGTCGTCGTTTTGTTCTTTCAGTTGATCACGCAATTGGTCAACATTGGGTCGCATGGCATCGGCATTGAAAAGTCGATCACCGTAGAGGGCTCCCATCGACTGCATGAGGAATCCCTCGACCATTGCCGATTCGGCGGTTCGAGAAGGGTCCATTCCGACTTCGATTTCCGGCGCGTCCTTCCACGGAATGCCCGCGGACTCGCCAAAGCCTTTGCCAAGCACGAGCATGCCGAGCAGCTTGCCTTTGCGCACCCGTTCAACGGCTTCTTCTCGCGTAGCGGAGGAGATGTCGAGGTTTTCGTTCTCTTCCAGTCGCTCGATAAAACTCTTCGACTTATCGGGCGCGTCGTTGTCCACTACGGCCAGCTTCATCGTTTTTTTGGCGCCGCCACCGTTGCTTGGCCCGCCCATGATGGTACCGAAGAACAGCCCCATCAGGATGGGAAAGCCGAGGATGAAGAAGATGGCCATTTTGTCGCGACTTAACAGTCGCAGGTCTTTGATCGCTATTGCCCAGATTTTTCCCATCAGTCCCTGAGACTCCTGCCGGTAAGATTCAAGAATACTGCTTCCAGTGTTGGTCGCGCGACGTTAAGCGTCGCCAGCTTTATGCCGGCAGAAGTCGCTTGTCCGATTTCGGAAAACGGATCGCGACTTTCAAACTTCCAGATATTGTCTTCGACATTTCCGGGGAGCTTCGAGCCGTCCGGAATAGGACCAGCCAGTTCGGCAGTCACCTGGGATGCGTTGGCGTACTCATTGACCAATTCATCGACGGTTCCCCGAGCCAGAACTTGACCGTTGTCCATGATGGCGACCGTATCGCACAGCCGATCGACTTCTTCCATATAGTGAGTCGTATAGATGAGCGTGCGGCCCTGCTCCTTCAGCTTTTCAATCGAGGCAAAAATATGATTTCTCGATTGGGGGTCTACGCCAACGGTGGGTTCGTCCAGCAGTAGGATTTCCGGGTCGTGTACTAAGGCTGTGGCCAGATTCAATCGCCGCTTCATTCCACCTGAAAACGTCTGCACGCGATCGTTACGTCGATTCTCTAATTGGGCGAACTCCAGTGCCCACTCGACACGTTCTTTGCGTTTTGCCGCAGACAAACCATAAAGCGAGCAGAAGAAGTTCAGGTTTTCCTGGGCGGAGAGTTCGTCGTATAAGGCCAGAGCTTGGGGCGCAATTCCGACTTTGCTGCGGACAGATCGAAGATGTGAGGGCTGGCCGTCAACGTCGATGTTGCCTCGATCGGGTTTAATCGCTCCGATCAGCATTCGAATTGTCGTGGTCTTGCCGGCTCCATTGGGGCCTAATAATCCAAGAGATGAGCCTTTGTTGATGGTAAGTGAAACGCCATTGACGGCTTTTACTTCGCCGAAAGATTTGAAGACATCGGTCAGCTCGATCATGTGCAGTCGTGTTCCCCCCGTAACGTTGACTGAAATTCCGGTGCAAACTCGACCACACGTTAGCGTGTAGTTACCCCCGGTAGCAAGTGATTCGTCGCTCAGCCTGTAATCTTGGAGGAAAAACGGTAAGAAGCCCTTTGCAAATATGAACCTGGAAACGAGAAAAAGCCGCCTTGCTTTTGCAAGACGGCTCAGTGAGTCTTCGTTGGGTGCTATTTAACGACTTGTCGAATTAGCGACGTCGAAGGAATCCGACCAAACCGACTAGAAGCAATACGGCAGAAGTTGGTTCAGGAACAACTTGAAATGTTTGCGCCGAGTACGTAACGGGTCCAAGGCCAGAAATCGATGGACCGGCACCGATTGGACGATCCCAGGTCGGACCACCAACGTTCGAACCCATGAACGGACCAGCTGGATCGGTAATTGCGCCAACGATCTCGTTGGTAAACGTACCTTCGTCGCCCGCGCCAAAACCACTGGTGACAAGAATGTAGTCAACACCGGGCGTAAGTGTGAGGCCGGTAAGATCGGACGTTCCAATTCCACCAGCTCCATCGTCGTTGCCTGCGACCAAGTTGGTCAACTGATCGAGTGGATCGAAAGAACCTTCGTACAAGTGAAGGTAACCGTCATAGTCTTGCACGCTGAAAATATCGACCTGTGCCGAGGCGACTCCGCAAAATAGGACAGCGGCAATGAGACTTCCGATGGTTCGATTCATGGTCATTAGATCCTAAGCTCCAAATTCAAATAATAGATTGTCATGCTCGTACAGATGTACGATCGAATTCACTCCACCCGTGCGGGTGCCGCCATCATCTGCCAATTCTCAAGTACTTTCGATTCCGGACACAGATCAGGTAATGGATTGGTCAAAGAGGCTGCCTGGAGACGCAACGTCTCCCGCTTGACGGTGAGGTCAAGGAGATCAACGTTGCAGCTACATGGCATTCCGTCTTTCCGGTTAGCCGTTACCAAAACTGCACGAAAAAAGCCAATATGTTCGCCTTCGCATTCAATGAGCGAAGACAAACATACTGGCTGTTAAGTAGTTTCGAGTTTTGGTCAACATCACTGGCAGCTCCTTGTTATTCTGAAAAAAATGGTCGCGAAGAACCGATATTAACATCAGTTTTTGGCAACGCAATAACGTACGATGAATATTTCGCGAAATTGAAACAAGGGAAAAAGGTCGATTTTTCCCAACGGGCTGTGAAACGAGAAAAGCCCGCTTAATGGCGGGCTTTTCTGTGTCTTGTCACATTGTGGTTCGGTTATTCCGGCGGTGCTTCATCCGAAAGGGCTCGGTTCAGATTCTTGTTGATCGCCTTTTCAACCTTGTCTTTGAACATCATGGCCATCATCGGCAAATCTATGGCAACCGCAATTTCGTTGTCGGTTACTTCCGTGGTGCCTTTAATCGTAAACGCCAGGCTCTTGAAGCTGAATTCGGCTTTGTGGCCTTCCCATTCCAATTCGAGATCGTGGCCTTCAAAATCGTCGACCATCTTTTCGATATACGGCTCAGCGCGTTTCACCACATCATCGGGATCATGGTTGTGAGGTACAGCAACGCGAACGGTGGGCATTGGTCGTCTCCAATTAACATCTGTTATCAAGCGCGAATCAACGAAGCCGCATCGATCGCTATTCGATTATCGGACAATTGGGCTCAGCGGTTTAAGCCGTAATCGCCATATTCATCGGAATCCTTACATTCTTCCAAATATCAGCGAGCGGATAACCGTAACAGGGCCATCTCCCGGCGTAAATGGCCAGTCGACTTGGATGGACACGTTTGTCACTTCATGCCAATCCGAATGACACCGTCCCAATCCGGAGGCGAAACAAAGTCGAGTTTACTCAATTCGTCTTCGAGAAAACGCCGTAGCTGATCGTTGGGAGACAACTGCGAGAGGAGTTCACGGCTGCGCTCCCAGTTGCCAGCGCGAATCGCCAAAGCCGCCTCGTTAGTTACCGATAGTTGCTCCGCGTTGACGGTGGAGAATTCTGATTCGGGCAGCAGCAACTCGAAAATGTCCACGCAGGAAGTTAATCCAAACGGTTGAACAGTCGCCACGTCTCGGATACGTCCCGACTCGATGGACATCTGACCCGATACGAGGTCAGCCGTGGCTCGATCCATCACAATGGGAGCGATTCGTTTGGTCATACCTTCCAATCGCGAAGCCAGATTGACGACCGGACCAAAGACGGTCACTTTAAATTGGTCGACTGTGCCGATCTTCCCGGCCACAGCGGTCCCGGTTGCGATACCTATTCCCAGTTTGAATTTCCCCAAAGGGTGATTGGTCTGGCGTTCGGCTTCGACAATCTCACGGCGGATTTTGAGTGCCGCCATACAGGCCCGCGCCGCTGCGTCCGATTGCTTCATTGGCCAGCCCCAGAATCCCATAACCGAGTCGCCTTGGAAGTCGCCGACCACGCCGGACGATGACAAAATGTGATGCGTCACCACCCCCAGAGCCTGGCTGACTCGATCCAACAACCCAAACAGATCGTCGGCTGACTGTTCGGAATGCAACGAAAAGCCACGTAGGTCGCAAAACATTACGGAGATCTGAGTTTCGCGAGGCACGAGGACTTTGTCCGGATCTTCAACCGCGAGCATATCCACAACGACGGGCGAGAAGAATTGTCCCAGAGCCGCGTTGCCCCTTTCAAGTTGACGTACCTCGCGCAAGTTGCCAACCATCGCAGCCGCGGATTGAGCGAACTTCATGTCATCTTGAAAGTCGTCAATTGAATGATGCGTTCGTGCGGAAACGCTATCCTCAGCCATCGTGCACCCTGACAGATAGAGGACCCATCCGCGGCAGGCGGTACCCGGCAGGGGAATGCAAAACGCCCAGTCACTGTCGTCACGTTGCGTAAATGATGATGCACTTTCTCCTGCCCACTGGTGAATTACCGACTCGCCGGTCTCGATCGCCTGGACAATCAACCGTTGACTGGGTTGGAAGTCAGAAATCGTGGCTCGCACAGTCGAATCCCAGTGCAGCACCTTCGGAGCCTCGGCATTAGATGCATCCACAATGGCGGCTCGGTCACTTCTCGCAACACCCGTCAGTAGTACATTCACGACTCGCGAAAAAAGCTGCCGATCGTCGGTGGCGCCCTGGATTAAATCGGGTAAGCGGCTGAGTGCGTCAATGCGTTGATCGGCGTCACGGTATCGCACGTCTCGGAGGAATTGGCGTGAGAACTGCTGCTCTTTTGCTGGTTGAGGCATATCAACCGTCATCATGACTTGTTCACCACTGACCGTGAATCGGGTGCGGCCGATGACAAAATGCTGGCCGGCATGCAGTCGTGCATGATCGACTTCTTCGCCATCGACATAGACAGGATTCCGCGCGCTCTCCAGCCGTTTGAGTTCGACTTCATCGTCGATCAGCACGAGTTCAACATGTTTGCGTGAGACCAGGTCATCCCAACCGACAGACCAACTCCCGGCATCACGGCCGAGAATGAAGGAAGTATCGGGCATCGGCCTCCGCCAACGCTCCTGTGGGAATTCACCTTGGGCAACTAAATCCATGTCCGTATTGTGCCGGGAATCTGGAATTGGGTCGAGCCGAACTTGCTATCCTGGTGAGCCGAAGGGAATAACGTGTCCAGGCGTACCAGACGCATTATTTTTTTCGCTGAACGGTGCCAACCGGAGGCATGTCCAACGTTTCCTTTGTATGCACCGAAGACGTAGAGCTCAGTCCGGATGGAAGAAAATTGCGCGCGAGTGGCGGCGCGTCGGTGAGCGAGCGAACCACGAAATACCACAAGGCTAGTGAGACACCAACCAGCAACGCCAATGCCGATAGTCCTTCGCGAAACAGTCGACTGCCCAGTTGTCGGACGGGTCGTGTTGCAGCCGACAAGCGATGCTCGACGATGGCGATCAGCCGCGTGTCATACTTCTCGCTTGTACCATCTCGCCGGAGCCGCTCAAACTCTACGGTCTTGTGTCCGACGATCCATTCGCCAAGATACTCGCGCCCTTTGGGGTCTTTGCCCAGTGGGTCGTTGTAGATCGTGACTTCGTCGTCACTCAGGTCATTCATGTCGATGCGGTATTCGGATTTCGAGCCGATGACCTTGAATAGTGGGTGCTGCAGCACCAGACCTTCATAGCCATTCTCTCGACCGTCAACGAGAATGGCACATTCGTCTTCAGAGGTTTCGACATTGACGAATTTGCCGAGTTCAAACGTCATGGCAAGCACGCCGATCGTCGCGTCTTCCTTAATGATGGGAGCCGAGATCGCCACCTTATAGGTCTTTGTGGCTGTGCTTGAAAATGGAGCGGACAACTGGGTATCGGTCAACGGTGGCAGCGGTACAAACTTCTTTTCGCTATCCTTGGGGCCACCGTGAAAATACGATCGGTGGACAAAGTTGTCGCCGCGAACGTCACGTGAGGTACTAGGTTCACGGATGGGTTTTTTATCTTGTCCCGGTTGCGTCAAGCGGATTGCCAGATTCGTTCCCCTTTCGTCGGTAACAAACCAACTTGCAACGCGAGGTAGTCTCGGGTCGTCAAAAACATCTTCGATATATTTTTGAAGAGCTTGTCGTTGATCCATGCGAACGAATTCGTACTTCTCTCCGTTAGTCGGCTTGCGTTGACTGTACGTATCCAGAAGCGGTCTAACCTCTTCGTTTGTCGTGAATTCTTCGAGTAAGCGAATCAGTTCCTTGTCCTGGGACTTGTCAGTTACCGCGCGAAATCGCTTGTCGAGTTCATTCGCGACGTTGCGAGCGACGGCTTCAGCCGCAAACCGGTTGGCGCCATGGGTGCTGGCGATCAATGATTTTTCAGAATCCGACGTGGCTCGCTCATAGGCGCGGAATGCAAAGAGGCTGGTGACGAGCAGCAGCAGTAAAGGTCCGAGGACTCCAAGGATCTGCAATGGGCGACGCGTCCGCGCTTGCTCTCGATCGTTCAAGGCATTGATAACGCTCAGCACGGAAGGGAAGCGGTTTTTGGGATTGTATTCCAAGCAGCGGTCGACGATGTCGGCCAGCGCACGATCGACACCGCGGATTTTTCGATGTTCATTTGGAGTCCCGGCTCGCTTGATAAAGCTGCGATACTTTTCCAAGCGTTCGTCCAGGTCGGCGCTGGAGTCAATTTCGCTCAAAGCCGTCCCGCTGCGATGGGGTGGTGAACCGGTTAGCATGCAGTACAAAACGGCGCCCAACGCATAGACATCCCAACGTGTATCCGGCACCGCTTTCATGTCGGCTTGTTCTGGAGCCATGTAGAACAGCGTTCCTAGCGCCGGGCGCTGTTCATCTGCCAGTCGAGATTGTCCGAAATCTGCCAGCCGTGGTTTTTCGTCCTGATCAAGCAGCACATTCGCTGGCTTCATGTCACAATGCAAAATACCTTTTGCGTGAGCATGCGACAGTCCGATTGCGATCTCACCAAACACATCGACTGATTGAGCCACCGACATCGGGCCGTTTTTTAGTCGATCTTCGAGCGAGCCATTCTCGATATACTCCATCACGTAGTACGGTGGGTTGGCGTCCCAGCCCACGTCAAGCAGTTGCACGATATAGCGATCCGCCGACAATGCGACGAGCTTCTCGACTTCGTGCTTCAGCAGCGACCAGTCGATTCCGGATCGTTGTGCAAAGAATTTGATAGCGACTTTTCGACCGGTATTACGATCCAGGGCCACCCAGACTTCACCGTAGGCACCCGCGCCAAGAAAACTACGCGGTTCATAACCTGGCACATCGGTGGGTGGTTTCGTCGGTTGCTGGCTGAGTTCCACGGCGCGGCGACGGTCGCCCGGAGATTGGAATTGAGTTTTATCCGACGTCATCGTCGCACCAGCAGAATCGAGTCGCATTTGGTAGGTTGAAACCGTTCCAAAGTTTACCACACCCTCGATTTTGATGTGATGCGACCCAAGATGACCATGCAATTCATGTTGCGAGTGATCGCGTTAACCCTGCCATTCGGACTGTCCGGTCTACAAGCACAAACGACAAGCACGACGGAAGAGCCTTCCTTGGCGGAATCCACCGCGTTGCGATTGGATGCGTTTCGTCCGCAGTCGATGTTAAAAGTCGCCAAAAATGAACGCGCGCGAGCAAAATTTCCCGTCGTCGATGTACATGGACATTTTTCAATGCGATTTCATGGGAGTCGCCAAAAGTTGGACGATTATGTCGCCATGATGGATCGCACGGGAGTCGCCATGTCGGTGAACCTCGACGGTGAACTGGGTGACAGGTGGAGTGAGCATGCTGACTATGTTTGGGAAAAGCACCGGGACCGTTTCATTATGTTTGTCCACCTGGATTGGCGCGGTGGCGGGAAGAAGGATCTGCCGGCGACCTGGGACTGTCAGCGCCCAGACTTTGGGCGGCGCATGGCTCAGCAACTGGCAGAGGCCAAAGCGAAAGGATGTAGTGGACTGAAACTGTTCAAAATGTTTGGGCTGTATTATCCCGACGCCAATGGTGAACTGCTCAAGATCGACGATCCACGCTGGGATCCGATTTGGACCGCTTGTGGCGAACTGGGACTGCCCGTGATCATCCACACCGCGGATCCGGTTGCGTTTTTCCAGCCGATTGATGAAAAGAACGAACGCTACGAAGAACTTTATCGTCATCCTAGTTGGAGCTTCGCGGATAAGAAATTTCCAACGCACGCAGAGTTGTTGGCGGCTCGCAATCGAGTCATCGAGCGACACCCCAAGACCCAGTTTATCGGCGCCCACGTGGCGAACTTCCCTGAAGATTTAGCGACCGTCGGGAGTTGGCTCGACAAGTACCCTAACCTTGTGGTTGAATTCGCGTCGCGGATTGGAGAACTTGGGCGGCAGCCGTTTACGGCGAGGCGCTTCTTGATCAAGTATGCCGACCGCATCATGTTCGGAACGGATGGCCCCAAGCCGGAGCGACGCTTGCAGTTGTACTTCCGATTTCTCGAAACGGAGGATGAGTATTTTCCATATTCTGAAAAGCCCTTCCCACCGCAAGGATTTTGGAATATCTACGGAGTCAACTTGCCGGACGATGTGCTTCGCAAGATTTACCACGAAAATGCGGCTCGTATCATTCCCGGTGTAAAAGAGCGGCTGGCTCGATTCGTCCGTGAGAACCGTTGATCGCGCTGCGATCCAGTGTCGAATTGCCATTTCGTGGTCGAGCAATTCAACGATACGACCAACAATGATTGAGACTTCATGCGTATTCGCCAGATCATCGCCCTGCTCTGCTTCATGACGCTCATCGTCATCGCCTCCATTTACGGATACCAACATTGGAAACGTCCCAAACCCATTCGGCTCACGCTGGCGACTGGTCAGAAGGGCGGGACCTACTACCCGCTTGGTAAGCTGATAGCGACGGCTGCCAACCAAGCCGACTCACGTTTGTCGATTGATGTGATCGAAAGCGCAGGGAGCGGCGAGAACATGGAGCGGTTGTTTGACGGGACCGCTGACTTGGCGATTCTCCAGAACGATACCATTCCGAGCGGATCGGTGCGGACGCTTATGCCACTGCATCGGGGCGTGTTTCATTTTGTTGCGCACCGCGAAGCCAACGTTGAAAGCGTGGCGGATTTGAAAGGCAAGCGAGTCGCGGTGGGGCCGCGCGACAGTGGTACGTTAAAAGTCGTCAGTAAGTTGCTTGGGCATTTTGGGATTTCATTCGACGAATTCACGCCCGTGTACGAAGGCGTGGCAACCGCATCGGACAAGCTGATCAATCACGAGATCGACGCTTTGTTGTTTATGGCTGCTGTGGACGCTGTTGCCGCACGCAAGATTGTTGAGCAGGGCACCGTACGATACGTATCACTAGCGGAGGATGCGAACGACGTTGGCATCGAAGTCGACGGGTTTGTGATTGCTTATCCCTACGTTGAGAAATACATTATCCCGAGGCATCTTCACCCGCTGCAGGATGATTCACCCGGAGAACCCCAGGAGGCTTGTGCTTCGTTTTCGCTTCGTTCTTCCCTGGTCTCACGAGCCGACTTGCCGCACGGCGTCGCACGTAACATCGTGAAGGGGGTTGTTGAGAATCGAGCGGCGATGATTCGAGAGAACCAAGCCGCCGTGGATATTACGGAAAACTTTGGGCATCGCGACGTGCACTTTACGTTGCACCCCGGCGCAAAATCGTTCTTTGATCGTACCGAGCCGGGATTTTTGGAGCGGTATGCGGAACCGATGGCTTTTGCCCTGTCGCTGCTCTTGGCGCTTTGTGCCTTGGGAGCCGGTGTGAGCAAATGGTTGGTCCGCAGCAAAAAGAATCGAATCGACGTCTACTATTCGCGACTGGACGTCCTACTGACGGAGATCAACGAGCACGATCCGGGACTTGAGAGGCTGGCGGAAATTGAACGTGAAGTCATGGATATGCGACGTGAAGCCGTGCGTGAACTGGTGGATGAACGCTTGTTGGCGGACGAGTCCTTTCAGATTTTCCAGTCGCTACTCACCGACTGCCACCGGCAAATTGGCATCCATCGCCGCGAACTTATGGTGGGAGAATAGCGTGTTCCAACCGCTATCTGCTATCACTCAGCCGCCAGAGCCGCCGCCAAAGCGTTTGTCGAACACCCCTGTAGGGGTTGGGGCTCATGAGACTGATAGCACCTGACATTGAGCAGCGGAATTGGCTCCACTAGAATATCGCGATTCTCTATCCTACGAACCTCGCCCCGGTGCCCGCACTTCTCGGGCGACCCAAATGAACCCACCTGACAGCGCAACACCCAACATGACTGAAAACGTGACTCCCGAATCGCAAGAAGATTACAGCCCTATTGAAAAGGCTCGTCGGGACAAAATGCGCAAAATCGTCGAGCTGGGATTCGACCCATGGGGACAACGATTCCCGGACCGCTCGTCCATTCGCGACATTCGTGAACAAGTCGTCGCGGTGAAATTCAAAAAAGAGGATGGGACTGAAGTTGAATTGCTCGACCCGACGGAACAACCGGAAGACTTTCAGTTCCGCCAATGGTTGTCCGATCTTGGTCCCGGCGAAATGATTGGCCCCAAAGTCCGAGCGGCGGGCCGCATCGTCTTGCAGCGCGACAAAGGGAAATTGCGCTTTGTCGACATTCGCGATATGACGGGACAGATTCAACTGTTCATTGGGAAGAACCAGGTCGGCGATGAGAACTTCGAACTCACCAAGTGTTTCGACCTCGGGGACCTCGTAGGAGTCGACGGACAACTACGTCGCACCAAAACTGGCGAACTGACAATCTTTGCCGAGAAGCTGCACTTTCTGACCAAATCGATTGAGACTCCACCCGAAAAGCATCATGGATTGAGCGACCCAGAGCTTCGCCAACGCATGCGCTACCTCGATTTGACTTATGGCGAGGGCGTGATGGAGCGCTTTCTCAATCGCACCAAAATTGTGCGGTCGATTCGAGAGACTTTGAATAATCTCGAGTTCTGTGAGATCGAGGGGCCGACGCTGCACTCCATCGCTGGAGGAGCCGCGGCTCGACCGTTTACTACGCATCACAACGCGTTGGACATGGATTTGTTCATGCGGATCGCACTGGAACTTCATCTCAAGCGACTGTTGGTAGGCGGTATCGAACGCGTCTACGAAATGGGCCGCGTCTATCGTAACGAAGGGATTTCGCCGAAGCACAATCCAGAGTTCACGATGATGGAGGTGTACGAGGCGTACGGTAACTATGAAACGATGATGGAGTTGACGGAGCAAGTCATCTGCAACGCCATCAAAGCTATCGGTTGCGATTATGTGATGCCGTGGGGCGAGAAGAAGATCGACTTCACGCCGCCGTTTGAACGCAAGACTTACAACGAATTGTTCGCCGAACATGCGGGAGTCGATCCGACGGATACGGCCGCGGTCATTGAGTTGGCGAAGAAGTTGCACATCGACACCGAGGGCCGTCATCCGGACGTTATCAAGAACGAAATCTTCGAAGAAAAAGTCGAAGATGCGTTGTCGGGACCCGTGTTCGTGATCGACTATCCAGCCAGCATTTGCCCGCTGACGAAACGCAAAGCCAGCAATCCTGACATCGCCGAGCGATTCGAATTGTTTATCGACGGGATGGAGTTGGCGAACGCATACACCGAGTTAAATGACCCGGATTTGCAGGAAGAGTTGTTTAAGACGCAGCTTGATGGTTTGTCGGATGAAGATTCGATGGCCAAAATGGACCATGATTTTATCCGTGCCTTGCGGCATGGCATGCCACCCGCCGGCGGGTTGGGGATCGGAATTGATCGTTTGGTAATGTTGCTGACCAACACCCAGACGATTCGTGACGTAATCCTGTTTCCGCTACTACGCAACGAAGCGTAACGACTGGATATCCAGCACGAAGCACCAAGAAACAAGAAAAGATCAACGTACAAAGCGTCAAGGACTGACACTATCAACTAACTTCTGCCAAAGGATTGGCGATGTATAAAATGCTGCTCTGTTCGCGATATCTCCGCACGAGATTTATCGCACTTGCGTCGATTGTCAGCGTCATGCTGGGCGTAGCCACGATGATTGTGGTTAACAGCGTCATGTCCGGCTTTCAGGAAGAGACCTATAAGCGACTGCACGGAATCCTCTCCGATCTTGTCGTCGAATCTCATGGCTTGGAAGGCATTCAGGACCCTTCGGTCGTGATGGCTCAGGTCCGTGACGTACTGGGTGATGATCTCGAGGCGATGACGGCCAATGTGCACGTCCCCGCAATGTTGCATTTTGAGTTGCGGGATCGCTGGTTTACCAAGCAAGTCAACTTGATCGGCATCGACAAAGAAACGTATGCCGATGTTGGTGACTTTGGCCAGTACCTGTTGCATCCAGAGAACCGCGAGAAGCTGACATTTGGCTTGAAGTTCGGTGGTTACGACGAGCGGCTGAAAAGCGCCGGTTGGGCTTATCGACGCGATCGCGCACTCGTTCAAAAACAATACGAGATGCAACGAGCGCGAATCGAGGCTCGTCAGAATCCACAAGCGGCTCCAGAGGCTGATACGGAAAAGGATGAGTCGGCGGTTGCTGCTGCCAATCCAACCAGCGAATCGTCGCTGGCCAATATGCAGGACCCGTTTGCCGAATTGGCACCGAGTGAAGCGGAACTTTTCGATCCATTCAAAGAGACGCATACCGGAATTGTGCTCGGCATAGCGCTGGCCAGCGAACGCATGCGAAATGCCGAGGGGGAAGTCGTCGACTATTTTCTGTGCCGTCCGGGCGACGACGTCAAAGTCACCTTTCCTACGACGGGGATGCCGCCCAAGCCGGCCAGCTCGATGTTCACGATTGTGGATTTGTATGAAAGCAAGATGAGTGAATACGACGCCACCTTCGCATTTATGCCGATTGAGGAGCTCCAGCGGCTGCGAGGCATGATTGATCCCGCCTCGGGCGTGGGCGCGGTTTCGGCGATACAGATTCGCTTGCGTCCCGAAGCCGATTTGTACGCTTGTCGCGAGAAACTGCGCGAACGTTTTCCGCCCACGATTGTCCCATTCCACGTTCAGAGCTGGAAAGACATGCAGGGACCTTTGTTGGCTGCCGTTCAAATGGAAACCACGATTCTCAATATTCTGTTGTTCCTGATCATCGGCGTGGCCGGTTTTGGCATTCTTGCGACGTTCTACATGATCGTCGTCGAAAAGACTCGCGACATTGGCATCCTCAAATCGCTGGGCGCTTCCAGTCGCGGAGTCATGTCGATTTTTCTGGGCTATGGCATGTCGCTGGGCATGGTAGGTTCGGGCG
>CAYYHV010000010.1:0-14207 GCA_964471695.1 uncultured Pirellulaceae bacterium | reverse complement strand
GTCCTCATGGGTTTGCTGTTCGTTTGGAACATCAATGAGATTGCCCAGTTGATTGAAAATGTGACGGGTCGTGAAGTCTTTGACCCAACCATTTACTACTTTCAGGAAATTCCTACGATCATCAATCCGTTCACCATTGGCTGGATCGTACTAGGGGCCATGACGATTGCCGTTGGCGCCAGTGTATTGCCCGCCATTCGAGCCGCTCGACTTCATCCCGTGGAGGCGCTTCGCTATGAGTAAAACCATGACACGCAAACAAAAGTCGACTGATGACAATCCAACGATCCTTTCGACGGATCGACGTGCCCCGCTGCTACGCGTGAAAAATCTTGTGAAGAGTTATCGCAAGAGTAGCGTGGAAGTTCCTGTGCTCCGTGGCGTCGACCTCGAAATTGAGAAGGGCCAGTTCACAGCGATTATTGGCCAAAGCGGGTCGGGCAAGAGTACGTTGCTTCACGTTATCGGAACGCTGGACGCACCCGATTCTGGCGAAGTCCACTATGACGGTCGGCGGATCGACACGCTTTCGGCGGCCAAACGGGATGCCTTGCGTAACCGCGATTTTGGCATGATCTTCCAGTTTTATCATCTGCTCCCGGAACTCACGACGCTGGAGAATGTGCTGCTTCCCTCGATGATCGAGACCAGTATTTTCAGCTATTGGCGTGATCGCAATGAACGAAAGCGACGAGCCACCGAACTGCTGGGGATGGTTGGATTGTCGCATCGGCTGAAGCATAAGCCGCGTGAACTTTCGGGGGGTGAGATGCAGCGAGTCGCGATTGCCCGCGCATTGATCGCCGAGCCGACCTTATTGTTGGCGGATGAGCCCACGGGTAATCTCGATAGCAAAACCGGTGGCGAGATCATGGATATTTTGCGTTCCTTGAACGAAACTACCGAGCTATCTATAGTCATGGTGACCCACGATTTGTCTGTGGCGGCTCAGGCTGACCGAACCGTTCGGTTGACTGAGGGACGCATCGAATCGGCTTCCACCCAGCGAGAATCTCATGTCGCTTAAGATTTATATTGCCGGCAAGTTTTACGACAAAGAAGACGCCAAGATTAGCGTTTACGATCACGGTTTGCTCTACGGCGACGGTGTCTTCGAAGGCATGCGAAGTTACGGTGGCAAGGTGTTCCGTCATGAGGAGCATATGGATCGACTTTGGGAGTCGGCTCATGCCATCTACCTTGAGATCCCGATCTCCAAATCGGAGTTGATGGACGCGGTCAACGAGACCCTGAAGCTGAACAACATCGTCGACGGCTATATCCGCTTGGTTGTCACTCGTGGCTCGGGCACCCTGGGGCTGGACCCAAACAAGACGAGTGACCCGCAGGTCATCGTGATCGCTGACAAGATTGCGCTCTATCCGCCTGAGTTCTACGAGCAAGGCTTAGAGATCGTGACGGCCAGTACGGTTCGCACCAGTCCAGCGGCGCTCAGTCCACGGATCAAATCGCTGAACTATCTGAATAATATTATGGCCAAACTCGAGGGGCTGCAGGCCGGTTGCATCGAAGCCTTGATGTTGAACCATAAAGGTGAAGTCGCCGAATGCACGGGCGACAATATTTTCGTGGTCAAGCGTGGCGAAATCTTCACGCCATCCAAGGACGCCGGCATCCTCGAAGGTATTACGCGCCAAGCCGTCATGGGGTTGGCCGAAAAATCTAACTACAAGCTCTACGAGACTTCGTTGCTTCGACACGATGTGTACACGGCGGACGAAGTCTTCCTGACCGGCAGCGCGGCCGAAGTGATCCCCGTCGTGAAGGTCGATCAGCGAGTCATCGGTGACGGCAAACCCGGCCCGATTACGCGTGACCTAGGTGAGCAATTCCACGCCCTCGTTCGTTCGTAGGGTCGTTGTCGCCCGAAACGATGAACCGTCGAAATGCCTGTGGTATGGCCTTGTGAGCCTTGTTGTTGGCGCTGTTCGCGGATCGGGGCCGTGCTACCGACGGGCCTGCGACTCTTTTTGCGGCCAGTATCTGACGACCAGCCCGGCGAGAATAAATACGGCTCCACACCAAGTCCACCAGGCCGGAGATCGGTACCCATCCGCATCTCGCCACATCAGATAAACCCAAGCCGGCACCAACAACGGTTCCAGCAAAGTCAGGCACGAAGCCTCATGGCCCGTGATGTATCTTAAGGCTCGAGCAAACAGCAAGTACGGGACACCAAACTGCAGGATGCCGAACGCAGCCATCCAAGCCGCCGTCGACCATCCGATCTGCAATCCATGTTGTGAGATTACCCACGGCGCGAGTAAGAGCGTGGCGGATACCTGGCAACAAAATGTTACCCAGAAGCCCGACAAGTCACGAAGGTTTCGGAGGCTGAGCATGACACCAGCCAGCGTGACTCCCGACGCCAATCCCCACAACGTCCCGACGCGATCGGTGCCGGATTTTTCTCCCCACGTCCATTGGCAAGCCAGGATGATGGCGACTCCCACCATTCCCACCACCACCACCGTGAAATCGCCCCGCACGATTCGTTCCTTGATAAACACGACTCCGCCCAGAAACACAAACGCCGGAGCCGTATACTGCAACCAGATTGCATTCGCCGCAGTCGTGTTGGTCATGGCTAATAAAAACGCGATGTTCATCAGGGCGAAGCAAATCATCGCTGGAGCCAATCGCCAAGTCCAAACGGGGCGGCCGATGAAGGGCAAAAGCGCCAGGCTGGCAAACAGTGTCCGCCAGAACGCCAGCACCAATCCGCGCTGGTCGGGAGTCCACGCTTCGAGAAACGGTGCCTTGGCGAAAAAACCACTCGTACTCCAGAGTACGGCAGCCAAAACTGCGAGCGTCCGCCCGCGCATCTGTTGGTCGCGATTGCTTTCATCCATTGGGCGAAGGATAACAGTTCACCGTTGCAATTGACACCATCCGGCGGGTTCATCAAAGTGGCGGCTGATGAGGATGATTGCGGGCTGCGCAATCCTTTTTTAGGTTGAGAACAACGAAGGAAGGCTGCGATGGCAGGTCAACGATACGACGCAATTGTAATTGGCGGCGGACACAATGGATTGGTCACGGCTGCCTACCTCGCAAAGACGGGCAAATCCGTCTGCGTGCTGGAGCGGCGTCACGTGCTCGGCGGATGCTCGACGACTGAGGAATTATGGCCGGGCTACAAAGTCTCGACGGCTGCCTACGTCATCAGTCTTTTTCTGCCGCAGATCATTCGCGAGTTAAAGCTAAAGTCTTACGGGTTGTCGATCCTGCCACGAACGCCATCCTCATTCACGCCATTGCTTGACGGACGCTCGCTGACGCTGGGGCCCGACGAGGCGCTCTGTTATCGTGAAATTAGTAAGTTCAGTCAGAAAGATGCGCAGGCTTACCCCAAGTACAACAAGCTTCTCGAGCGAGTCGCGGCGGTCCTCGAGCCGATCTTGTCGAAGTCGGCTCCCGACACTTTGCCGCTACCATCGGACTGGCGAAAACTGTCCGTCGGCAAGCGATTGCGTGATACCCGCAAGATGTGGGACCTCTACAGTTCGGTGGGTGACCTTGGCGACGACTTGCCCGAAGCCATCGAGTTGCTGAGCGGCCCGGCACGTCCCATTCTGGAGCGTTGGTTTGAAACGGAAGTGCTCCGAGCGACGCTCGCCACGGACGCGATCATCGGTGCCTTCGATTCAATCTCTGCGGCTGGTACGGCTTATGTGTTGCTGCATCATGTGATGGGCGAAGCCGGTGGAGCCCGCGGCGTATGGGGCTATGTCCAAGGCGGCATGGGGGGATTGGCCGACGCGCTCGAAGACGCCTGTAAAGATTTGCGAGTCGACATTCGCCGCGAAGCACCGGTCAAACGCATTATTGCTCGCAACGGAAAAGTGAGTGGAGTCGTGATTGAAGACGGCACTCAATTTGATGCACCGATTGTGGCTTCGAGTGTGGATGCTCATCTAACGTTCGAAAAATTCATGGACCCGGACGAACTGCCCGAGTCGTTCCGTAAAGCCGTTTCGCGCATCAGCTACGCATCGGCGTCTGCCAAATTGAACCTGGCCCTTTCCGAGCCACCAAGTTTCACGGCACTTCCATCCGATGGGATTATGCCGCACCATCATGGGACGATGCATATTTCGCCAACACTCGACTATTTGGAGTTAGCTTATGATGATGCCAAATATGGTCGACCCAGTCGCGAACCCGTTTTAGAAATGACGCTACCGACTAGCGTCGACAAAACGATCGCACCGGACGGCAAGCACATTATGTCGATCTTTATTCAGTTCGCGCCGTACAACTTGTCGGAAGGCTCATGGGATCAGATTGGTGATGGATTTGCAGATCGCTGTATCGACATCATTGGTAAGTACGCTCCCAATTTCCCTGACTCGATCATCCATCGACAATTCCTCAGTCCCGCCGACCTCGAACGCGTCTATGGGCTGACCGGTGGCAATATCATGCAAGGCGCCATGGTCCCGCATCAGCTTTTTGCCATGCGACCGGTCCCTGGTTGGGCGGACCATCGCACACCAGTCCGCGGTCTCTACCTCTGCGGCGCAGCCAGCCACCCCGGTGGCGGCGTCATGGGCGCTTGTGGGAAGAACGCAGCCGAAGAGATCCTGCGCGACTTCTAATCGGAGCCAAGCGACGCCCTCAAACCTGTAGCCACTAGTGTCGTGAACCGGACCACTCTTCCCGCGGCAACCGAAACTACTGTCTTCTGTTCGTTACCGGTTACGGCAAGCGTTAATCGGAGAGGTCATATGTCAACCTTCGGATGTTCACATTGCGCACATGCGCATGGGCGTTCCACAATGCTGAGCTTCAAGGGGTGTTACTACTTTGAATCCGATATTCCGACCAACTATGGCGGACTTTTCGGCTGCCCGAAATGCACGTATGTAGTTTGCGCCCTATGCGCCGAAGAACTCGATAGTATCTGTACTTGCGGGGGTGAATTAGTGCATGACGTGAAATATAGATATGATCCAATCGCCTTACCAAAATCCATTCGTCGCTTGAGAACAACCGATGAGAGACGGAACGCGCTCGACGCACTTAGGATAGAAACAAAGATGATCCTGGCGGAGTATAACGACCACCTTTACACAATAAACGAAGCTGAGGAAGCGCGAGCAGAAGGTGAACCACCTCCGCCCAACATTGGGGCTTCCTTAATGAAGAAGTATGCCCGAATTTACACGAAAGGGATCATAACCGCACAAGAAGTAGCAAGTCGTATCTGGGATTATGCGGTTGAGGAGAATGTTGATGAAATTCTCTCGTACTTGGACGAGCCTGTACGGCGAATCTTGGATGAGAGCTGTAAATCATACCCAACCACTACACAAGAGTGGGACGAATACGTCGCTAAATGCGTTCCAGCGGAGTACTATGTCCCCCAACGAGACCCCGTAATCCGAATGAACGAATTTCGCGACGTAGTTACTTGCATTCGTGATGGCCTATCGCGTTTAGATCGCATTGCTGATGCTGATTGACAATAAATATGCTGCACACCGAATCGGCATCGGGCAAAGCGACGATAGGCGCCTCTCCTCAATCATGTCCGTCTAGGAGCCACGAGGTGTACTTCGTTGGCCGAAAAAGTAGGCCGCTTCTCTACTTGCTTAAAATCCCTCAAGCAGCAGTCCGTCATCCCGTGAAAAGAATCGCTGATAGACTCCAATTTGCTGTCCTTGATTTGCAGCTGCGACCGTAAGCCGATTGTGCTCGATCGACTCGGCAATGAAGTGGGTTGATCCGTCAACGAAAACGAAGTGTGCTCCGCCAGTGTGATTGCTAGCGTAGGAATTGCGTCGGACGCAGTCAAATCGGGATTGAATTCTCCGTGACCAGTACGAACTTGAGTGAGAGTTCGCGCCGCGTTACCGTTCCCGCTGACTCCACCAAACGTGTTGGGATCCCAGATGAAACCGTATTTCAGGGTCTCACCGGCAAAGAACGTTTTTGAGGTTCCATCCTTGATCTTGCGAAGCTTCAGGCCATTGTGTTTCTGGTCGGTGGTTCGCATCAAAATCCCATCTGACCATTCGACGGTGGGCACAAAGCTGTCCTCAAATGCTCCGCCATTTCCCACGTAGTTGGACAACGAACTCGACAAGTTGGAACTTACGAATGCCAACGAGTCATTCAGCGCGCTGTCAGATGGACATAATAACATCGGGATGATCGACGTAGCCCATTGCCGATTGACTGGATCATCCAATCTCAGATTCGTGTCGAAGGAATCCGACAACGCCTTTTCTTCGATGAAGGGCAGCAGGTAAGTTCGCCAGCCCCAACCAAGGCTATCGGGGTCGGATGTGCCGATTCCACGGTTATGCTCGTGGCCGGGAGGCAACTGGCGTTGGGCACTTTCATAAGAAAGTCCAGCCAAACCGATTTGCCGAAGCGAATTAATACAGGAAGTCCTCCGTGCCGCTGCTCTGGCTTGCTGAACTGCCGGTAGCAAAAGCGCGACGAGGATACCAATAATTGCGATCACTACGAGCAATTCAACAAGGGTAAATCCGTTCTTCGCTGTGCGGGGCATGGGGCATACTCCAACTGTCTTTCGAGTCGTGCTTCTCTATTTTGGAAAACGGGCGATAGCTGACATGTTAACCAATGAGAATAGCATAACCAGCGATCTGTGTCTTGTTGTTCCCCTGAAAGAGCCATAGAGTTCATTCCAGCTGCAAGTCAGCAGCAAACTTGCAGATGAAGGACGCGATCGTCTACATTAAACTGATGGGCTATTCCGTTGGCATCTGCATGATCGGCACATGCCATTGGATACAATGCACTACGTTATTGGAGGGCACATTCTATGGGTTTGAATTCCCCAAGATGGGTGAAATGCGTCGGCTGCCTAGTGCTCTTCTTGAGCACCGCACAGCTGCAGGCGACCTACGATCCGTTCGTGGGGATTGGCACGACCAGAATGTTTTATTGTGAGGCGGAACCGAACGCGACGCTAGTCGCTGGAAACTGCGCCGGTGATCGAAATCTCGGACACATTCATGATTTGGCAAGTCTTCCCAAGGATGAACCTGGGATGTGGGCCGTCACGGAAATACGTGACGATGCTTTGTTTGAATTGCTGTACATAAAACCGAATAGCCCGACAGCACGGCTCGAATTGCAAACGGATATTCCCATTCGGTCATTGGCCATCGATCCAACAGACAAGACGTTTTACGGCGCGACATCCGAATCGCTGGTGCGAATCGATCGGTATACGGGCGAAGTCGAGTCAATCGGCGCGTTGGACATGGACCATTTCTATCCCGTGTTGGCGTTTGACGGGGCTGGCAATTTATTCGGGAACGCTGGGAGCGGTAGCGAGCTCGTGGCGATCGATAAGTCCACGGCCTTGACGGATGTCATTGGAGATACTCATATTCGGCTGCACGGAATAGCATTTCATCCTGAAACGGATGAGCTGCTTGCGGCTGGATTCGATGGCGAATACAAGATGTTTTCCGTTGATGTTGGCAATGCCTCAGCTGCGGGACTTTATCCAACCTTGGGGCGATTTTCCGGTTTGGCGATATTAGCTGTCCCGGAGCCATCAGGATCGTTTGCTATGGCGGTCGCACTACTCTTTTTTGCCGCGCCGCTCGTTCGTGGTTGTCGAACTTGAAATTGAGTGGATCACGGCGGTATCGGGCAGTCACTTGTTGATCAGGCCGGCGGAATCGTTTGTTCAGCACTTGGGCGTTTAAGAATCATGCCAGCAATCCAGGCGAGTATGACGTAGATGGGTAAGTCGACAAACGGGAACCACGAGGGGTGGGGGATCGAAGAGAGATTCATGATCCCACCGACTGTGAAAAAGGCACCGACAATGAGTGGTGGTATCATCGAGCGGCGACCAGAAATCAGCATCGCGACAAATGCTCCAGCCATGCAGCCCAGTCCATGGCAGGCAATTGCGAGTAGGAATGCGCCAGAAGGCAAGGTGGCGAACCACTCTTTCAGCCGCGTCTGATTATCGAGTTCCATGCTCGTAAAGCTAACGCCATCCGGCAACGGGTACACAAGCGTGCTTGCCAGGTGAAGGCTCATCATAACGATCATCCCAGCGATGATTCCCACGACGACGCCTACCAAACCTAATATGATTTGCTTAACCATGATTTTAACTCACTATTCCAAGGTTTCGTACGGCAGTCGCAACCCCTCATGATTCTTGCCCGTTTGATGTTTCCAATCAATGGGCGTCGGTCCACGTGGCTGATTGGCAATGACTTGAGTTTCCAAAACAGCTTGGAGCAAAGCCCTCTGTACTTATCGAAGGGAGCCATGCTGCATTCAATGGACCAGCGATTCCTTTGGTAATTGACTCGACTGTGGTAAATTTTGGCAATTCAGGGTCTTCGACAAAGGAGATTTCCGTGCTCGTTTTCAAGCCGATTGTCAAAGAGAAGCGTACAGCCTTCACGCTTGTGGAACTACTCGTAGTGATTGCCATTATCGGGATTCTGGTTGCCTTGCTTCTGCCTGCAGTCCAGTCAGCGCGAGAGGCCGCCCGTTCGGCTCAGTGCAGGAGTCGACTAAGGCAATGGGGCTTGGCGATGCACAATATGCATTCCGCGACCAATGCACTACCCCAGGCTGCGCAAAGTAATCCGCGTCGAGTCTGGGTTGTGTTGACTTGGCCCTATGTTGAAGAAGCCTCAATGCTGCATCAATTTGACCAGACCAAGCACTTCTTTGAAGCCCCCAACGTTGTTGTGAATACGGAAGACGGCGTCTACGCCAATCGAGTGCCCATGTACTACTGTCCTAGTGATCGACCCGGCGCGATGTGGAAAGGCGACCGATACTGGCGAGCCCGTGGGAATTACGTCGTCAATTGGGCGCACCATACTGTGCCTTACAATCGACGCGATCCTGAGCAGGATCCCGTCTTGGGTGTCGCGCCCTTTGGCTATGAAGATTTGAGGTCGGCG
This sequence comes from uncultured Pirellulaceae bacterium, assembly GCA_964471695.1. Taxonomy (GTDB): domain Bacteria; phylum Planctomycetota; class Planctomycetia; order Pirellulales; family Pirellulaceae; genus CAYYHV01. The sequence continues at coordinate 5,259 of CAYYHV010000010.1, read as the reverse complement.
CATTTGCCACGCACAACGCGATTTAAGCACTTCAAAGACGGCACCTCAAAGACATTGTTGATGTCCGAAGTCATCATGGCGGCCGATGATTTTGACTTTGATATCCGCGGTGACATGCTCAATGATGACCGTCCATGCAATCAATACATGACGATCAACACTCCGAATACTGGGACCGACGTCTCACCTTATTGCAGTACAACCGCGTACCCAATGAACCCGCCATGTACCAGCGCCAGATCAAATTTCGCTCATAAAGCCGCGCGAAGTAAACATGTGGGAGGTGTTCACGTACTCTATGGGGATAATCATCTATCCTTTGTCTCCGATGGTATTGATTTAAGTGTTTGGCGCGCACTAGGCACGATGAATGGGAGCGAGTCCGTTGAGTTGCCATAGTGAATCACCCGTCGCATGCGGGAAAAAATTGAAGACCGCGAGATTGGTCCGGATTCTATTGGTAATCCTGTTCGTTGCGGGATGTTCGACATCCGATACCCACGGAACCATCGAAGGGAGCGTGACGCTCGACGGACGCCCCTTGGCGGAAGGCGTTGTGCGATTTGTGCCCGCAAACGGCGATTCGCAAACGGCTTCTGCTGCCATCCTTAACGGTAAGTACACGGCAAATGTTCCTTTAGGGAAAAACCGCATTGAGTTCTCGGCTCCTAAAGTCATTGGCAAAAGGAAGATGTACGAAACCGCTGACAGTCCCGAAGTTGATGTCGTCACGGAGTTGTTGCCAGAACGTTACAATGTGCAAAGCGAATTGCAGATGGATGTCCAGCCAGGCACGACGCAGCACAAGAACGAGCTGGTGAGCGACTAGAGATCGTAAATCCACCAACGACTTAGCGGCGAAGCGAGTAACCGGATCGCTGATTGTTCTGGTCGTTCCGTCATCGTTTTGGACGCAACGAACCGTGGGCTAGCGCCTCGACGCTCAATAAATCACCAACGCCCGTTTTCAGCTGCGTCGGGCGGACACCGGCTGAAACCGTTCACCCCGATCATCGTCGTCGGGTGGCCGCTAATCTACTCGAGCCACTTTCGTATCGTCTGTGGATGACTTTCGAAGGTACAGCCAGACATGTCCGGTGCGTTTGACCATCATGAAGTCGTTTCGCGACTGCATCACCTTTTGCATGTTCTGTGATGCGTCTCGCATTTCCTTCTGTTGCTTGTCAGTCAGGTTTTCGTAGTCGAAGTCACCGAGTTCTGTGTAGACAGCCTGGTAGGCATTCGAAGCTTCTTGCATGCGCTTATCGTAGTCAGCTTTTTTCTCGGCGAATTCTTCGTCGCTCATACCTTCATTACGTTGGGTAACCGTTACGGAATCACCGATGAGAAGATCAAGCAGGCCGTCATGGTTCCAGTCGTAGGTCCAGATTCGCGTTTCGGGGCCCGGTCGCAGTGGGCCATCATCCAGCGACTGTTCATGTTGTTGAGAGCCCGCCACCAACTGCTTAAATTTCGACCACTCAGGCGCCGAAGCCGAGCCGACGTTTTCGGAAATCACCGCGCCGCCTGCGTCGGTACCCGAAAGCAAGTCGAGGTCGCCATCATTGTCCCAATCCACCAGGTGAGGACCGGCATGATTCCCTGGGCTGGCGATATCAATCTTCTTGCCAAATGTCGGCAAGCCCGGTTTGCCATCCTTGGGGGTGTTCTCGAACAAGTAGAAGTTGGTTGAGAAGCAGCCTACAACGAGGTCCAAGTCGCCGTCGGCGTCATAGTCGACTGCGTGTTGGTGCGTGCAGATATTTTGAAAGTCGTATGGTTCGGTGGCGTCTTCAGCCAGCTCGACGTTCGCCAGCGTCTCGCCGTCGATGCTGGTAATCGAATAGGCTTCGGAAAAATCGTTACCGCCCTGCCCTTCAAGGCACTGGATTTGTCCTTCGTTGGCTGATTGAATCCAGTAGCAGCCAGAGAGAATATCGAGTTTTCCGTCCGCGTTCCAATCCACAAACTGTGGAGTTGAACTCGTGCATCACCAAACACCCGGCACAATCGCCGGGTCCGATCCTGTCTTAATCCAATCGGCTTTGGCAAATTCAGGAGCCGCGTCTTTCGCAGCTACGTTCTTAAACATCCACATCTTGCCACTGGCGAATTGTCCCACGACTAAATCATCTGCGCCATCGCCATCGACGTCTGCCATGGTGGGAGCCGCAAAGCCTGGCGATTCGACAGCGATCGGATTGTTGCCCGCCATCAATTGGATCGGCGACTGGAATTTATACTCGCTGGCTGGCGCCAATTCGCGAGCCGGTACTGCGGGAACGTTTGTCGTATCAGAAACTGACACTGTCGAGCCGGTCTGCCCACTATTATCGGACGTGAGCGGTGGGTCGTACGAGCAACCGGCAATCAGGGCCAGTCCCAAGAAAAAGTAGAACGTACGCTTCATAGCTCGACTCCAATCGTGAACGGGGCATCGCAGATGCAAAATGATATCAGCTTCGCGGTGAATTCCCAAAACCCAGTAAATCAGCGTGGATTTGGTCGGTCCTCGGTTTCTTGGCGTACGAGAATATTTTGAGAATCTTGTTCAAATTTTGGAGTCGCTAATTCACGAAAGCGAGCCAATAATATCGCCGAAGGTGGCTTGAATCGCGGGGAAAACTCACGTTGACAGTTGTACACCCCGCAAATAGATTGACACCGTCGACTGACCCAGAAAGTCGACGCTTGTCTTTGGAGGTGGATGATCCACCGCATTCCAATCAAGGAGGGTTATGTCATGTTGATTCTTTCTCGAAAGCGCCACCAGGCGCTGGTGATAGGTGGCGGCATTCGTGTCACCATCTTGAAAACGCAGGGCGACACCGTTCGGCTAGGTATTGAGGCACCATCGCACGTTTCGATTCATCGAGACGAGGTGCACGATCGTATTCTGGCTGAGGTGGCGGCTGCAGGCGAATCGTCAAACGGTGATGCTTCGCAACAGGATGCTGCATAGCGAAGGCTTGTGCACTTTAAGACGTCCCAAGTGTCGGATGAACCGCACAAACCAAGGAAACTCCCACGAAAAACTGGTCAACGAATATTACACGTTCTGCGTGATCCTTAATTCCAGTTTGTTTTTCACGGGGGTCCTTGGCCGGTCATCCAGGCTTCTTCTTCGGCGATCTCCATCTATGCACCATCGGTTCCGGCTTCGGCATATCATGCCGTTGATGAACCCGTCCCATTCCAAACGCCGTTTCGGGCTAACTTTCTTGCTCGTTTTGATGGCCGCAATTTGTGCAGGGCTCGCACTCTATTATCCACGCGTCTACTGTGCCGCCACCGTGCAACTTTCGCCTCCGGTCGTAACCGCTATGCCCGGCAACGGCTCCGTCGCTCCGACTCATAAACTGCTGGCCGTGTCGAGCATGATGATGGGTCGTGTCTACGACGCCAATCCGGAAGTCGAGACTTTCCTCAAGCAAAAACCAAGGAACTGGCTGTCCGATAAGCTGCAAGTCAGAGATCTGGGTAACAATCAGCTCGAGTTTAAGATCGTAAGTCGCCATGTGGAACGCGGGTCCCTGCGACTGTTGATCGACACTGTGGCTGATGAGATCGTGCGTTTTCGCCAAGAGTCGGAAGACGTTACTGACAAGTCGCGAGCGCTGATCGCAAAGGCGAAATCTGAGATTCAAGCGCAGTATGACAATTCCGAGCCTGGTCCCGAGCGAGAGCGATTGAATGAGTTGATGAAAGCGATCGACAAGCGTTTGGACGAACTCGAAAAAGAGTTTCTTAAGCGGATGAGTCAACAACAGACGAAAGTTATTGAACGTTCCGGTGGTATCGCTTTTTAGCCAACATTGGATCATGGCGTGACGATTCGCTTTGAGAACCAAACAAAGCGAAGGGCTCCAGCCGAATGAAATCAGCTTGGAGCCCTTCTTTGTTATTCGTTGGCGGCCGAAGTCCACTACCCGAAGTAGTCGTTTTCGTCTGGGAATCCATTGCCGTAGTTGGCCCAGGCCCAGTCGTTTTCGCGTTCGTCGCCTTCGTCCGGATCAAGATCGAGGAAGTTGTCGGGGTCGTCAGCTCCCAAGTGTTTGTGTCGAACAAACGTGTCAGCTCCTGCTCCACCGTGCTGCAGGTCGCTGATTCCGTCGTCGCCTCCATCCAGGATGTCGTTGCCCTGGCCGCCAAAGAGCATGTCGAATCCGCCGCGGCCGATCAATTCGTCATTGCCGCTGCCGCCGATCAACAAATCATTGTTGGCTCCGCCATCCAGACGATCATGTCCCGATCCGCCGTCCAGCCGATCTTCGCCGTTCATGCCTCGCAGGATGTCGTTGCCGCTGTCGCCAAACAATTCGTCATCGCCGTTGCCACCGAACATGATGTCATCGCCAAAACCACCTTTGAGCAAATCTTCTCCATTGGCTCCGTGCATGATGTCATTGCCGGCGTGACCGTACATGCGATCATTGCCGCTGTCGCCGATCATGGTGTCATTGCCTGACCCACCGAGCAGCATGTCGTCCTTGAACCCACCCACGATGATGTCATCACCCTCCCGGCCGTAGAGGAAGTCCTCTCCGTCGCCCCCACTGAGGTAATCGTTCTGGCTGGAGCCCCAAATGGTATCGTCGCCGCCCTGTCCAAACAGGTTCGCACGGCCTTCGGAAATCAAGATGTCGTCGCCGTTACCGCCGTAGGCCACCATCGTCTTGTTCGAGACATTATTTCGGATCGTATCATTGCCATCAGCGCCGACTGCGAAAATATTCACGAACGTATTGGGATGGAAAGTCTCAGTCTTGGTGCCAAGTTCGGTGCCCGCATCATTCGTGGTTGTCGCTTTGACTTCGATCCAGCCATTGTTGAGCGTATTGATCTCAATCTTGTCATTAAATTCAGTTCCACTGATGATGAGATTCAAACGATTGACATACCAGTTCGGAGTGATCGCAAACTGATCGGATTCGGTTGCCTGGCTGGTGCCCCGTTGAGCCCCCGAGGCTCCGGGGGCTGCCGAAGATATTTCAACGACCTCGCCAGCGATCGGAGCGAATGCTGGGGCATTAGGCAACCCAAAGTCGGCTGCCATCATTTCTCGTGCTTCGAGGTTTTCCATTCTGAATTTGATTCGTGATCGTGTCATCGGTTCAGTCCTTGTGTTGAGATCGACTTCTTGATTGGCAACGTCCCTTGTGACTCGCCATGCCTAACAGGCGGCAGAACTCACATTGCACTCACGCGGAATCTCCAAAAGTTTTTCGCTGTGTCTGCAGAGAGTGACATATGAAAGGG
>CAYYHV010000009.1:35737-44085 GCA_964471695.1 uncultured Pirellulaceae bacterium | reverse complement strand
GGATGCGGTAATGCCCATGGGTATTGGGGAGTCGATTCTTATGCCAACGAGCACAATCCGTTTCCCAAAGAAAGTTGGCGGCATCGCTACATCGGATTTAACGGCGTAATGATTCGTGGCAGCTACTTCGTCCGGCGAGGCACCACAAAGGATTTGAACTATGGGCAGCTAACGTCGATGCGTCGCATTAAAGATGGGACCAGTAAGACGGGTATGGTGGCTGAGAAGCGGCTGCCGATTGGCCAAGTCAGCGGCGGATTGCCAGATGACGATCGTGGTTGGTCCGATGGATGGGATTTGGATACCGTTCGAAGTACGATCTGTCCGCCCAAGCCCGACAGTGCTCAAAATGTTGTCAGCTCGGTTATCACCGTAGGGTCGCGTCACCAGTCGGGATTCAACTGCGTATTTGCCGACGGCTCAGTGCACTTTATCAATTACGATATTGATCTCGAAATGTGGAACCGCATCGGCCACAGGGCTGACGGACAACTTGTGGAGTTTGACTAAGGTCGCGATGGCGCCGATTTTATGCGGCGTTAGGCATCACTCAAATCTTCCGAGCTGGAAACGATCGTTTGGGGAGTTTCCAGCTCATTCTGTTCGGTGGGGAGTATGACGGGGAGCTCGAGTGAAAACGTGCTTCCTTCTCCGGGGGTGCTTTCTACGAGGATGTCACCGCCGTGTTCTTTGAGTATTTTCTGACTGACGGACAGTCCTAAACCCGTTCCTCGATTGCCCTTCGTCGATTCAAAAATCGTAAAGATGCGTCTGACTGCTTCGGGTTCAATGCCCTCGCCGTTGTCCGACACCTTAACTAACACACGGCGTTCGGCTTCGATGTGTACCACTTCCACGGTGACTCTGCCGTCTTCGGATTGTTCGCAGGCGTCGATCGCATTCGTCACGACATTGAGCAACGCGTGGTGGAAACTCTCGGGATCGAAGGTCATGTCGACCAAGTCGTCACAAGGGTTCCAATGAAGTGCGACTCCCATGTCGTCCGCGCGACCTCTCATTAGTTCTACGACGTCGTTGGTGACTTGATTCAGATTCGCTGTCACCATGTCGGGTTCCCGTTCTTTGCTGAACGTGAGCATGTCCAGTACTAACCGCGAAATCTTCTCCTGGTTCTTTTCGACGATTCCCCAGCCTGTTTGCACGAGGTTGGTGTCTTCGCCCTTTAACCCTTCTTCGATCAGGTAGCTGCCGCCGCGAATTCCCTGCAAAATGTTTTTCACGTGGTGTGACAAGCCAGCAATCGTCTGTCCAATGGCGGCCAGTCGTTCGGCTTGCACCATTGCTGAGTAGTAGGAAGTATCTTCAATCGCCAACGCAGCCTGATGGCCAATCGCAATCATCAGTTTGAGATGTTCCTCGTTAAATTTGTTGCCGCTACCTTGCAACAGTTTGCCTGGAGGCGTGAAAGTGTCGATGTAAATCAATCCGACCACATCGTATCTTCCCTGCATCGGGACGCAGATGGCTTCGCGAACACCCAGGTTGACGATGCTGCCGGCCGCGTCGAAGCGTTGGTCCTCGCGTGCATCACTGGTGAGTACGCCTTCGGAGTTGTTCATCACATAGTCGATGATGGTGCGACTGATCGAAATCTTCTCGCGACCCGTCTTACCGCCGGGGCGATTCATTTTGACTCGCGGCATCAATTCGCGACTTTCGTCATCCAACAGCAGCACGCAACCACGATCGGCTTCGACCCATTCGAAAATGAGTTCCATGATACGTTGGCAAAGCTGGTCGATATCCAACGTGTGACTGACGGCCAACGCAGTTCGGTACATGACTTGGAGGTTACTGCGAGCTCTCGCAAGCCAAGGACTGTAGCTGGCATTGTCGTCGAGAACATTCGAGCCCTGCTCGTTACTGAGTGACTTGATGATTCTCGATTCACCCTCTTGAGGCGTTCCGATGTCGACATCACCAAGGACATGCTCACCGGAGTTTTTACCGAGGACATCTTTCCCAGTAAAAATCATCATGGTGCCGCCGAATTGCAGCCGGTCCCCAGTTTTTAGCGTATGCCGCTCGGCAGGTTGGCTGTTGATAAACGAGCCGTTTGAGCTGCCGAGATCGACGAGCGTGTAGGATTCACCAAGATCGTCCAGTCGCAGTTCTGCGTGACGTCGCGAAATCTCGGTATCATTCAGCCGAATTGAATTGGAGATATCACGACCGATTGTGGTGACGGCTTTGCGCAGCTCGAACCGCTTGCCTTGATCGTAGCCTTGAATCACGAAGAGTGATGGCACGACGCGGTCCCCTATTACAAATGCCCGTGATCAACTACCAGCGGCGAACGCAGCAATTGGATTGATTCCGAGTGGCAAAAAAAAGGCCGAACGCGATACGTAGAAGAAAATACGATTGGCTGCTGAAGGCATGCGCCTTACTCGTATAGGACTTCGACTACGCTGCGTCGGATGTTCCCAGATGTCCCTCGATTTTACGGATCAACGCTGAATAGTGGTAGGGCTTGGCAATAACCTGCACATTCGAATCGGAATTTCGCCTTGCCAGTGTGCCCCCGAGAACCAGCAAAGGGACCTGTTGACGCTCGGCAGTGGCGACAAAGTCTACGCAGTCTGTTTGGTCTTCGCGAGTTATGACGTCCTCGTCCAGAATAATGAGATCAGGCGAGACAGTTTGTGCAAGCCTCAGTCCCAGCCGAGCATGCCCAGCCCCGACGGTTTCGACGCCTCGCCGCTGAAGCAAAGCTCCGAGCACAGCGATCGCGTCGGTGGAACGATCAACAACGAGAACCTTTGAAGGATTCGTCGTCGGAGTATTGCTACTATTCTGATTGTCGGTTTTCGCGGGTCGCACGTTGCACCTTGGGCAATAGGATCGACTTCAATTCTGGGGGCCGAAGAGTAGCGAGATCTACCGGATAGTACTAGGCATGTGAACCATTGTGAGCGGCACGGCGCCTGACACCGGTGGATGCGATTAGTACCGGCGGCTGGCGTTGCCACTGACAGATGCGCTGCAGTTTTCATTTTGATCCGCAGAGCCAAGTGCCATCCTCTGAAAAATGACGTCTCATTGACGAAATCCGTCATGGATATCAGGCGTGGCTGAATGGCCAGTCGCGATTTTCATTAAGTCGATGCCAGCACGCTCACCCCGAATCGTGACGTGGACCTCGATCCGGGTTTGACAATTGAAATAGTGAGTGCAAGCATGGAAAAAGCCGGGATTCCGCAGGATATATGACTGTGGATTGCGTGGTTCAGTTCGTTGTCACGGCCGAGTCATGTTTTTCTCTTGTTCTGGCCTTTACCGAAAAATGACTTCTCTACACAATACGCCCCCTAAACGCAGGAGAAATGAATTCTCGATTGCGTAACGAACATTATCGTCTCACTTGGTCAAGGATGACCACCAAAGCAAGGAGTGCTGCCGTGAAGACTCTTGTCTCTCGCGCTCTTATCGTAGCGCTAACGATTTCCGTATTTTCTGTTCCGCAGGCCATGGCGCAGGGCCAAGCCCAAACTGGAACCCGAGTCGCCGTGATCGACATCAGTGCGATCTTCCGCGACCACCCTGGCTTTCGCGCCCAGATGGAAGGCATGAAGCAGGATGTTAAAGCGTTTGAAGCACAGCTTCAGCAACGTGGCGCACAGATCAAAACCTTGCAGCAGCAAATGCAGGCCTTCAAGCCATCCAGTCCCGAATACAAGGCGAAGGAAGGCGAGATTCTGAAGATTCAAGCGGACGGTCAAGCCGCAGCCGCAATCAAGAAGAAGGAATTCCTCGAGCAGGAATCGCAGATCTACTACAAGACTTATCGTGAAGTCGAAGCCGAGGTCGGCAAATTCGCTCAGCGATATGGCATCGGACTGGTTGTACGGTTCAACGCCGGCGACATCGACCCTAACGTTCGAGCGTCGGTATTGGAAGGCGTCAACCGCGCTGTGGTGTACCAGGCTGGTTTGAATATCACGGGCTCCGTGATGAAGCAAATCCAGGCCAAGTATCCAAACTCGGTTGCCGGCAAGCCAGCTGCAACGCGAAAGTAACTTGCCCGGTTGTCCCGGACTTTGTTCCTGCGTCCTGCCACCTCCATTTTTCGATTGTGACTTGATTCTTGGCATACTCCTCACGAAAACAACGAACGCTCTCGCAGCCTGCCAGCCTTAGTGGCATCGGCTACTGGTCTGGCGAAGAGATTACGGTCGAATTTCGACCGGCGGCTGCCGACACCGGTTACGTTTTTGTTCGAACGGATTTGCCATCGCCTGGCAGGATACCTGCTTCGCCTGAGTATCGAGTCCCAGTCAAGCGACGCACGAATTTGTCGTGTGACAACGCGAACGTAGAAATGGTTGAGCACATCCTGGCCGCTTTGGCTGGAATGAACGTAGATAACTGTGAGATTCACGTGTCAGCAGCGGAAATGCCAGCTGCCGATGGATCAAGCCTGTCCGCTGTAGAGGCGATTCGTTCAGCCGGGATTGTGGAGCTTAATGCTCCTCGTCCGTTCCTAGACGTGACCGAGACGATACGCGTCGAGGAAGCTGATTGCTGGATTGAAGCTCGTCCCAATGACGGACAGGAACTCACGGTTTCCTACGAACTGGATTATGGTGCTGGCCCGATTGGCTATCAAAAGTTCATGACGCCCGTGAATCCCAAGTCGTTTGCCCGTGAATTAGCATCGGCTAGGACGTTTGTGCTCGATTCAGAAGCGCGAATGCTGAAGGCTCAAGGCGTCGGAGAGCATATCACGTATCAAGATTTGATCGTGTTTGACCAATATGGACCCGTTGAGAACACACTTCGTTATTCCAACGAGTGCGTTCGTCACAAAATGCTGGATATCGTGGGCGACCTTGCCCTGACAGGATTTGATATTCACGCGGATATCGTCGCACGGAAGAGCGGACACCGTCACAATACGGAGCTCGCCATGAATTTATTGAACAAGTTCCGTACCGCTTGCAGCGTGCGACAAACTGCATAAGGCCTCCCGCAAATATGACTCGCATCATCGCCGCCACCGCCCACATCGACCCACGAGCCCGTATTGGCGAAGACGTTCGCATTGGACCATTCACCGTTATTGGTCCGGACGTCGAAATTGGTCGAGGGACGATCATTGAGAATAACGTCACCATCAAGGGGCACACAACGATTGGCGAGTTCAATCAAATCCACCCCGGAGCCGTCATCGGTGGCGAACCCCAGGATATCAGCTACTCTGGCAGTGCGACCGAAGTTCGGATTGGCAATCACAATGTGATTCGCGAATGCGTCACGATCAATCGCGGGACTGAGAAAGATCGAGGAATGACGACGCTCGGCGACCATTGTTACTTGATGGGTTGCTGTCACGTGGCTCACGATTGTGTCGTTGGAAACCATGTCATTATTGCCAATGGCACAATGCTTGGTGGTCACGTCACCGTGGAAGACCACGCCTCACTCTCTGGAGCCGTTGCCGTTCACCATTTTGCTTCGGTTGGTAGTTTCAGTTTTGTAAGTGGAGTCAGTCGCGTTTTGCATGACGTACCACCTTACATGCTGGTCGAAGGCGTTCCGACGCGTCCGCGCTGTGTCAACGTCGTCGCCCTGAAACGCAACAACTTTCCCAAAGAAACCATATCGGCTTTGTCTGATGCTCACCGATTGCTTTATCGTGCCAAAGTCGGATTGGATCATGCTCGCGAAATTCTTCGCAACAACAATCAACTGGTTCCCCAAGTGAACCACTTGTTGAATTTCGTTCAAAATCAGCAAGAAGGGCGACACGGTCGCGCCCGTGATGTGAGGAGAGCTGCCGCGTGAGTAAGTTGCGAGTTGCCGTTGTCGGAGCAGGACATCTTGGTCGAATTCATGCTCGTTTGTTGGCTGAGCAACCGAACGCACAATTGGTTGGCGTCATTGACCCCGTAGCGGCTGCTCGCGAATCCGTTGAGTCCGATCTGGGATGTCCTACCGCCGCATCGCTTGACTCTCTTCCGTACGACTTTGACGCCGCGATTGTGGCGGCGCCAACCAGTCTCCATCATCGCATTGGTTGCGAACTGCTTTCCAGTGGCAAACATGTGCTGATGGAAAAACCGCTGGCTCCGACGAGCGAAGAATCTGACGACTTGGTAAGAATTGCCAACCGTGAAAAACGCATACTCCAAGTCGGGCATGTGGAACGATTCAACCCGGTCACGCCCGTTGCCTTGTCGGAAATTGAAGAACCAAAATATATCGACTCGCGACGCACATCAGGTTTCACGTTTCGATCGACGGACGTTGGGGTTGTCCTTGACCTGATGATTCACGACCTCGACTTGATCCTGCACATGGTCAAGAGCCCTGTCACCAAAGTGCAAGCCCTTGGTGTATCGGTATTTGGTGGACATGAGGATATGGCACAAGCCAGATTGGAATTCGCTAACGGATGCGTCGCAAACCTGCTGGCCAGTCGAACGTCGATGACGGCAGAGCGAAAAATGAATGTCTTTTGCCGGTCTATGTACGCCGGTATTGATTTTGCGACTCGCGAAGCTAACGTGGTTCGCCCGCGTCAAGATTTGGCGAACCAGAGTTTTCATGTCGAATCACTTTCTGATTCTGAACGAGCGTTTGTCAAATCACACCTCTTTGATTCTCTGCTGGTGCAGGAGTCGTTGCGAGTCGGTGAGGCGAATCCACTATCCGATGAGCAAGCGGATTTTATCTCGGCGGTTCAAGAGGATCGACTTCCACAAGTCTCTGGCCAGGCTGGTCATGAGGCCGTCGCCATTGCGGAACAGATTTGTACAGAAATCGCAGAACACCGTTGGAATGGTGAATTTCCTGGCCCGATCGGCCCGCATTTCATCGACGAACCAACGATTCTCAAAGTCCCACAGCCTGGCATCTACGAGCCTTGGCAACGCAAAGCTGGATAGGGTTGGGCTCGCCAAAACTGGCGTACACCTTGGAAGCTTCGTTGCTTTACGGTCCAAAATGCGGTTATATCCGCTAGCTCGTTTCCTGGTGAATTTATGCCCGATTGGACTTATCAAACGCTGTTTCGACCGGTGTTCTTCCGCATGTCTCCGCGGCAGTCACAGGGGATCGCTATCGGCGGTCTTGGGCGGCTGGGGGATTTCTGGCTGGGGCGACGTGTCGTCAATTTCATGGGCCACATGACGCCCGATCGTTCGTTGGCATTTCAGTCGCGAGGATGCTATTTCGTTTCCCGAGTTGCCTTGGGGTGCGGACTGGATGCCAAAGGCATTGCCGTTGGTGGCTTCAACCAGTTTGGCTTGGCGCTGCTCGAATACGGTCCACTGCATCAAGGCGCGCCAGCGAATGCAGCCGTCGATTTTGATGAGAGTCGTGCGGAGATCCGCTTGACGGCGCCGGAAGTGTCGCCGGCCACCGGGTGGCTGGATGACTTGCCCGAGTACGGGACCGACGGCAATGCGACTCCGTTGTTTCTTCGTTTTTCTGCCACGGCGTCGATCGAGTTTGTCATTGAGACCATTCGTTCCGCGAATCAACGAGTCTCCGGAGTCATCTTATCGCACCACCATTGGGAACCTGTTTCGTCGCAGATCAAATCGAAAGAACTCGAATACAACGGTTTGCTCTTGTTGTTGATGGACGTAGTAAGCGAGCCGCAGGATCTTCCGAATAGCGAATTGCTTGCAGGGGTCCGCATGGATGGGGCGCTGAGGGAGGGCTTTGATGGACGAGTCATGTCGCACGAACGGCTTGCGCCGACAATCGATGCCGTGAAGCGATGGCGATCATTCTTCGATAATTTGAATCAAGACAGTGAATCGGACGACCGTCAGCTGGTTATTGCAGGTGGTGGTGTCCACGAACCACTGGATGCATTGAAATTGGTCGAGGCGGGCGCGGACATCGTTGCGGTCGATTCAGGGATGGTATTTGCCGGTCCCGGTTTGGCAAAACGTTGTAATGAACTGCTGGTTCAAACGGCATTTCGTCCGCAAGACATCGTCGCCCCGTCTACCCAGCCCGTCTTTGCAAAAAACGTTCAGGATGAAGACGCGACGACGAACGTCGCGGCACGACAATCGTGGTTGTGGTCGTTACTAATGGGCATCAGCATGTTAGGCGGCGGCATGTTAGCCCTTGTCATCGCACTGACTCGAGTCGTTTTGCCTTACGACGAGTCCGTGGTTGGCATGACCCGCGAGCAGTTACTCCAAGTCAACGATCGACTGCTGGATTTTATGTCGCACGATCGAGTCACCTTGGCGGGAGCAATGTTGAGTGTCGGCACCCAGTCGGAGACGCGCTCATTGGGCTCAACAGTCCATTGTGATTTCGGCGTTTGTCGGTTTCTTTTCCTTCTTTCTTTTTCTCGGGTT
>CAYYHV010000009.1:33996-35637 GCA_964471695.1 uncultured Pirellulaceae bacterium | reverse complement strand
CCATTGTGATTTCGGCGTTTGTCGGTTTCTTTTCCTTCTTTCTTTTTCTCGGGTTCGGATATTTTGATCCGTTTCATGCATTCGTCACGACGATTCTCTTTCAGTTTCTCCTGCTGACGGTGTATTCGCGAATGTCTCCGACTCGTCCACCCGTCTGTTTGGACCTGCATAATGATGACGCGTGGTTCAAGGCGCAATGGGGACAACTAATGTTCGTCATTCAGGGGGTCGTTTTGATTGTGGCTGGATCGGTGATCAGCCTGATTGGGATTACGCACGTGTTAATCAAGGAGGATTTGGAGTTCCTTTGCACGACGCCTGATAAGATCATTTCAGCGAATCCTCAGTTGCTTTCTCTTGTGGCTCATGACCGAGCCACCTTTGGGGGCATGCTGGTCTGTACGGGAATTACCGTGTTCCTGTCGTCCATGTGGGGCTTCCGACGTGGGCACCGTTGGTTGTGGTGGATTTTGCTTATCAGCGGTTGCTTCGGATACCTCTGTGCCATTGGTATTCACATGAAAGTCGGGTACACCAGCTTCAAGCATCTCTTACCGGCTTATGGTGGATTCATCTGGCTGTGTGTTTCGGCGACTCTGTCATATCGATACTTGCATGATCGAATTGTGAAAGTCCCGGCAGACTGAAAAGCCGCGGCTTGATAAACTACCTACATGAGTGACGAAATAGAGATTCAACCTTGCGGGCCAGTCATGGGCTCGATTCGCCCACCCGGTTCCAAAAGCATCACCAATCGGGCGCTCGTATGTGCCGCGCTGGCTGATGGCCCTTCGACATTGAGCGGAGCGCTCGATAGCGACGATACGCGGTACATGCTCAAAGCCTTAAATGATCTGGGGATTTCTGCCGACCTCGATGAAGTCTCGCACACTGTTTCGGTTGCCGGATGTGGAGGTGCGATTCCGTCAACCAGTGCTGATCTGTTTATCGGAAACAGCGGAACGACGGTACGTTTTCTGACGGCCATGTTGGGGCTGGGGCAGGGACGTTATCGACTGGACGGCGTCGACCGAATGCGCGAACGCCCGATCCAAGACTTGTTGGACGCCCTGGCTCAACTCGGAGTCAACGCAACATCCGAATTGGGGACCGGAGCCCCACCGGTGATCCTCGAAGCGACGGGCATCGCGGGCGGAACAGCCAAGGTGGCTGGGAACATTTCCAGTCAGTATCTGAGCGGGTTGTTGATGGCGGCGCCGTACGCGGACCAACCCGTCTCACTTGCCGTCGATGGCGAATTGGTTTCGAAACCTTATGTCGAGATGACGATTGAGGTGATGAAGTCGTTTCAGGTATCCGTCGAGCATACGGACAACGCATTTCAAATTCCCAGCGGCCAAAAGTACGCCTCTATCGAATACGCCATTGAGCCCGACGCATCTGCGGCCAGTTACTTTTGGGCAGCCGCGGCAATCACTGGCGGTTGCGTAACCGTCGAAGGGCTTTCGCCGGATGCATTGCAGGGCGACGTAGGATTCTGTGACTGCCTTGAAAAAATGGGATGCAAGGTTGAAACCAGTGATTTGGGAATGACCGTGACGGGCGGCAAGCTACATGGCATCGACATTGATATGAATGCCATCAGCGACACCGTACAAACCTTGGCGGCGGTGGCCTTGT
>CAYYHV010000009.1:28516-33986 GCA_964471695.1 uncultured Pirellulaceae bacterium | reverse complement strand
ACCTATGACGATCATCGTATGGCAATGAGTCTTGCGCTGATTGGTTTGAGGCAACCGGGAATCTCGATTCTCAATCCAGGCTGTACCGCCAAGACTTACCCGAAATTCTTCGATGATCTGGCGAAATTGAGTGAGAGTCGTGGGAATGGGTAGCAACCCGGCCATTCGTTGACATCTATGAACAATTCTGTTCGTTGCAGGCTTTTCTACCAATTCCCAGAGTATTCTGGCTGGATTCTGTAATAATCCAGCCGCGGATTCGTAAGCACTGCGTGCCGGTTTACACCCAGTCAATACTGCGAATTAAAATTCATGGATAACAACCCCAAGCAATCGGTCGTCAATTCGGTTGGCGGACAGATCGCTTCGACGTGGAAGTCGGGTAAGCAGCCTGACGTCGAGCGTTTGCTGCACCAATCAAGTGATTTTGCATCGTTGTCGGATGACGATCAACGTGAAGCGGTCATTTCTTTGTTGCGACTTGAGATTGATCTGCGACGCCAGTCGGGGCAACCGCTGGAAGTGTCTCATCTGGCGGAACGATTCCCAAAATTGGATCGGGCGGACATCGAAAGTCTCGTTGCACAGCCTGCGCTACCACCCATGGCTGGCGAACCGCAGCTGCCCGAGCGATTTGAGATGCTGGAGGAAGTCGGTCGCGGTGGGATCGGTTCGGTATGGCGAGTCAACGATACTCGAATGGGTCGTCAGCTGGCGATCAAGCTGCTGTTGTCTCGTTTCCGCAACAGCCAACAAGCCAACGAGCGATTGAAACGCGAGTCCCTACTGGCGGGGTCACTTCAACATCCGGGAATTCCACCGGTTCACGAGTTCGGCACGATGGTGGACGGAGCCGTTTATTTCAGCATGAAACTTGTCGAAGGGCAAACGTTGGGCAAAATGCTGGCGAAGCGCGAATCGGGCGCCAATGATCGGTCGTCGATGCTGAATATCTTCGAGCAAGTCGCCCAGACGATGGCTTATGCGCACGAACAGGGGGTCATCCATCGCGATCTCAAACCCCATAACATCATGGTCGGGCGGTTTGGTGAAGTCCAAGTCATGGATTGGGGCATGGCCAAGCGGCTTGGGCAAAACGACGGTCCTTCGCAAGATAGAAACAAGACTGCCGCGCCATTCACGTCCACATCGCAAACGCCAACGATGACCAATCACGGAGACGATACCCCCAACGTCTCGATGAACAGCTCCATCATCGATCCGCTCAATAGCCTGACTCAAGCAGGCGACGTGTTAGGCACACCAGCCTATATGGCTCCGGAGCAGGCTCGTGGGGAGATTGCCGACTTGTCGCCAGCCAGTGACGTCTTCGGACTAGGTGCAATATTATTCGAGATTTTAACCGGCTCGCGGCTGTATGGAAGCGAAACCGGCAGTCAAAACGTGCTAACCCAAGCGGCGGAAGGAGCCGTCGAGCCGTCGCTTCGGAAACTCGACGAGTTGGTTGTTGACGAACGGCTGGCCTCACTGTGTCGTCGGTGCCTCCAGCCTCAAGCTGCAGATCGCCCGCCAACGGCAAGTCACATAGCTGAAGAGATCACCGACTATTTTCGTTCGGTGCAAGACCGGTTGAAACAAGTGGAGCTTGAAAAACGATCGGTGGAAGTACGAGTCGCCGAAGAGAGAAAGCGACGACGATTGGCGATCTTCCTCGGAAGCGCCATAGCCGCCGCGGTGTTGGCTGGGTTGTTGGGAGTCCTGTGGCAACGAAACAACGCCTTGAGCAGTGCAGCAGAGGCGAAGCAGTCCGCGAAAGGTTATGCGGACGTGTTAGATATCGTGACCAAATCGTTTAACAGTGTGAATCCGCTCGAAGGATCGGACGCACAAATGACGGCGCGTGAGGTGCTGTTGAACACCGTCGGGTATTTGAATGATTCTGACCTGGATGACGAAGGCCGGATGATGTTGTTAGCAAAACTGTCGACATGTTTCCGAGCCATCGGAGAATACGACGTCGCGGTTCCCACCGCGGAAGCCTGCTTGGAACTTACGAACGCAAAGTTAGGGCCGGATCATCCGGACACCTACCAGGCAATCAACAACCTTGGGGCCATCTATACGAAAACGGGACGATTGGACGAAGCGATTCCACTACTCAAGCAGACACTGACTCGACGGATGGAGAAACTCGGAGAAGATCATCCTGATACGATTACATCGATGGAGGATTTGGCGAGTTGTTATACGCTGGCCGACCGCTCTGTCGAAGCCATTCCGATTTTGGAAGAAGTCCTCGCTGCCCGGCGTGATATCGTTGGGATAGATCACCCTGACACCAAGGGGACGATGGACATACTAGCAGCCGCCTATCTCGACGCTCCAAAATCGAACCTGGACTCGCTTGTTTCCATCAACAATCTGGCGGCTTCGTACATTTTGTCGGGACAACATCTCAAAGCCCTGCGTATGTGGGAAGACACGCTCGACGCCTTCGAACACTCGTTGGGCGAAAACCATCCCACCACGCTTATGTTTTCGCACAATATGGTGGTCGCATTGGTACAGGCTGGATATGCCAAAGAAGGCGTCCAGCTTGGGGAACGCACGCTGGCGGGGCGAGTCAAGAAGTTGGGGGCTGACCATCCTGAGACGATGCAGTCGATGAACAACCTTGCCCAAGCTTACGAAAGGGCAGGGCAGTTTGAAGACGCCGTGAAGCTGTTCCAACGGACAGTGTCAGCCTATGAACAAAAAATGGGGGCGGCTCATACCTCGACGCTGACGGCGATCATTGGATTGGGGAATTCGTTGCGCCAGGTCGGACGAATTGACGAAGCAATCTCACTGCTGGAGACGCATCGGATGGTTGCTGAAGAAGCGTTCGGTCCCGGACACCACTTGTCGGTGACTTGTATCAACAACCTTTGCGCAGCTTACTCCGAGGCCGGCAAGTCACAGGATGCACTGCGTTTGGGCAAGCAGGTACTCGTGCTGCGAAAAGCCAATCAAGGTATGCAGCACCCGGGGACGTTGTTCGCCATGAATAACCTTGCCACATTCTATATGCGAGCCAACCTGCCGGAAGAAGCATTGAGTCTGATTGATGAAGCCTTCCGGGCTTCGATCGAACTTCACGGGCCGACGCATCCGGATACGCTTTACTTTTCCAATAACCTTGCCGAAGCGAATCGCCGCGCGGGCAACCTCAAAGCCGCTCAATCGCTCTTTGAAAAAACTCTTGCCGCCCAACAGGAGAATCTGGGCGAGGACCACCCGGATACGCTCAGGTCAATGAATGGATTGGCCCACACGCTCAATGATCTGGGCCAGTCCGAGAAGTCCGTCGCAGCGTATATTCGAGTTCTGGGGATTCGCAAAAGCAAGTTAGGATCGGATCATCCAGATACTCTGTATTCCATGCATGGACTGGCCGGCGCCTTACGGGATTCGGGGCGGTCGCAGAAAGCGATAAGTTTGTTCCAGACCGTGTTGCTGAAACGCCGAGCCACGCTCGGAAAGGAGCATCCGCGTACTATCCAATCGTTGAATGAACTGGTTTGGATGCAAGCCACGATGGAAGGTGCTGAAGTTACTCCCAAACTCCTTGAAGCGATGCGTCAAGCTTGTGAGAAGCTTCCTAGACCAAACTTCTTGCGAACCTTGGCTTACGCCGAGTATGGCGCGTCGAACTACCAAGCCGCCATTGATGCAGCCCAATTGATTCCCGAGAGTGAGCTCAATATTGACCCGATCTCGCAGGGAATTCTGGCGATCAGTTATCTTCGACTTGGCGCGACAGACGCGGCTCAAACGCACAAAGAAAAATTTGATACCTTACCAAAACCATCACGCATGATGGCCTATGACACGCAATCACTGGTCGAACTGATCGACGGCGCCTTTCGGGACTAGATGAGGAGGCTCTCGCTCCCATACTGATTTTGTGAGCGTCGAGGCGCTAGCCGACGGTCGGTAACGTTCAGAACGACAGTTGACAGGCCATCATTCTTAACGATGCGATTCGGCCCACAGGAACTTTGCTGCTTCTGTAACTACGAAAAGCCATCGCGAGAATCCAACAGTCGTGAAACGCGTTGCATTAACGTGTTGTTAGCGTCGGGGCGAGGATACTCCGCGTTATCGGGGTCGCTGGCTTGGAATTCGCCACTACAGTGTCGACAGGAAAGTCGCCGACCAAGATACTGAATCCGGACTTGGAGCATTCTTCCACAAGTCGGGCATGGTTGATTGAAGTAAGTTGACATCGTGTACTCCTACGCGTGTAAGCCTCATGCTTCACTACCTTTAGGGTATCAATTCACGACTTGACTCACAATAAAACTTCGTGGATCGGTATATTTGTCGTGAATTCGGATGCTATCAAAACAGCAGAACAACGATACTTGGTAGCTACGTTGGGGCGATTCATCCTAGACTGAAGTTGCAGGGGCATCAGTCGTAATCGTTTGAATAGAGAAGATGGAATCACGCGGCATTAAGTTATCGGTACTCGTTTTTTGGTTGGCATCGATGGGTTGGTTGGCTTCTACCAAAATCGTGCCAATGTTTGGCCCGACGGCTCCACCCGATCAGCGTGCATTTCGCCCAGAGGCGGAAACTGGCGAGGACGTCACTTGTTGGAGTATCCATTGGAACGACCGACCAATCGGTTGGGCTCGTTCCACGGTGACCAAGCAGTCAGTCGGATTTGGTACCGTTCATAGCGTTGTGCATTTCGAGAAGCTGCCGGTAAAGGAGCTCAGTCGTGAATTGTTCGGTGCCTTTGCCGCCTTTTTGAATCTGTCCGAACTTGGTATCGACGAACTAACCATGACGGCGACGAATCACATGGAATTCGATCCATTCGGCGCATTGCAACGGTTTCGCTCCTCGCTTGATCTCGACGATCTCGGTGAGCTCTTTCGCTTGAAGGGGACTGTCGACGGCGAAACACTTCAACTTCGTGTGCTGAAGGGAAACAGTCTCATGTCGGCGGACGAAGACTCCAGTCGCCCGCTCGTTTCACGTGATTTTGATTTGCCCAAGGATGCTTTGGTGGCAGATTCGATGACACCCCAAACGCGACTGGCAGGTTTACAAGTCGGACAGACTTGGCGGTTTCGGGCTTACCGAGCAATTCCGCCTCACGATCCATTTCAAACTCTTGAGGCGGTTGTGGAACGAGAAGAAATGTTTCCGATTGGCAACGATGTCGAGCCGGTCAAAGTCGTGACGTTTACGCCCGTCGGCGGCAGTGGGTTGACGACTTCGAAGAAACAGGCATCCAGCACTCTACGAGTCAAAGATGACGGAACCGTCGTCAATCAACAGATGCGCATGGGAAATGTCTCGATCGAGTTTAAGCGACGAGACGCCGACTATTGCGAAGACAAGGAGCTGCCGTGATTCGTTTTTCATCCGTGACTCGGTCATACGGATCGAAAGTCGCCGTCAATAAGCTTGACTTGCACATTCCTCAGGGCGAGGTGTTTGCATTCCTTGGGCC
>CAYYHV010000009.1:27560-28506 GCA_964471695.1 uncultured Pirellulaceae bacterium | reverse complement strand
CCTTGGGCCCAATGGGGCCGGCAAGACGACGTCGATAAAAATGATGGTGGGACTTTTGCAACCGACGAGCGGTACCGTCGAGATTGCCGAGTACAACGTCGTGAAACAACCTCGCTTGGCCAAGAGTCGTATCGGTTACGTTCCCGACCAACCAGAACTGTACGACAAACTGTCGGGGCGCGAGTTTCTACGTTTTGTGGCGGACTTGCACGGCATGCCGGCGTTGGAGGCTGAAGCAGCTATCGAAGAACAATCGAAGGTTTTTGAAATTGCTGATTTCTATGACAACCTTACCGAAGACTATTCCCATGGTATGAAGCAACGAGTTGCCTTTGCGGCGGCAATGATTCACAGTCCGGATGTGGTGATTCTGGACGAACCGATGGTGGGCTTGGACCCCAAGAGTATGCGACTTGTCAAAGACTTGTTGCGTCGCCGCGCTCAAGCGGGAACAACGGTATTCATGTCGACTCACACTTTGGCAATCGCGGAAGAGATCGCGGACCGCATCGGTGTTATTAATCAGGGCGAGTTGCTTTTCCTTGGGACTTTTGAGGAGTTGCAGGGCAAGCTGAAGAATGAAGAAGGCAATCTGGAAGAGCTTTATCTAACGCTTACCGAAGATTAGGGTTTGGAAGCGTCGCAGACCGCTCACGAGAAGATAACGCCAACAAGCCATCGAGAATCAGGAATTTAGTTTGAGTGACGTATTTGCATCGCCGAGCCATGAGCAGCTTCCTTCGACGGGAGTCGAATCAAAACGCTATTGGCAATTGCGATTTCAGATTTTTCGCACGCTAATGCACCAATCGCTGCAACAGGCTCGGCTGCGAACGATTCTGATTCTGGTGCTCACTTTGATTTTCTGGGTGGGAATGCTCTTCGTATTCATCGAGGGATTCTCGCTCATGCGTGGCGTTATTACGCATGAGGCGACTCGAGCCGA
>CAYYHV010000009.1:17248-27550 GCA_964471695.1 uncultured Pirellulaceae bacterium | reverse complement strand
CCGAAACGGTTCACGCGATCTTCAACGTGTTTTTTCTGTCCTTGCTCGGCATGCTGACGCTTTCTTCGGCCATCATTTTGTATAGCGGTTTGTTTCGAAGTCGCGAGACGCGGTTCCTGCTGACAACGCCGACTCGGGTCAGTCGCATTGTGTGGTTCAAGTTTCAGGAAACGTTGCTGTTTAGCTGCTGGGGCTTTTTCTTGCTCGGTAGTCCGCTGCTCGTAGCCTACGGGTTGATGGACAACGCGCCGTGGTACTACTATGCCGCCTTCCTACCGTTCATGATTGCATTCGCATTTATTCCCGTCAGTCTTGGAGCCATTATCTGTCTGGTGACAGTCCGGTTCCTACCTCGCTTACGCATTCATGCGCTGGCTGGAATCATCACCGCGCTAGTCGTTCTCGTGGCAGCGATTTCCTGGTCCATTGTCCGAGAGGCGAATGCTGCCGACACCATGACGATGGAGTGGTTCCAATCGACGTTGTCCCGGCTGCAATACAGCGAGCAACGTTGGTTTCCGAGTTGGTGGTTGAGTTCGGGATTGTTGGAAGCCGCGCATCCGGCTGAATCGAAATCTCAATCATCATGGATCGAATCCTTGGGGTTTCTTTCCGTCCTGTCATCGAACGCAATGCTCTTGTACCTCATTTTGGGTTGGGTCGCGGAACGCTGCTACGTCTCGGGCTTCAGCAGTTTGGCGGAACTGGGAAGCACTCGGAAGAAGGCTAGTGCGGGCATGATTGACCGCGTCGTCGACCTGTTGACACGTCCGTTTCCCAAGGCCATGCGGCTGTTGCTGCTGAAAGATTTGAAAGTATTTCGTCGAGACATTTTGCAATGGTCACAATTTGTCATCTTCTTCGGCTTGTTGACTTTTTACTTTCTTAATGCGCGGCGATTACATTATGGCAATACGGTATCGTCGTGGATGATGGTAGTTGGCTATCTGAATCTGGGAGTCGTGGGGTTGCTGTTAGCGACTTTTACCACGCGATTCATTTATCCGCTCATCAGTCTGGAGGGACGAAAGTTCTGGATTTTGGGTACGTTGCCAATCAATCGGTGGGACATTCTTCTCAGTAAGTTCTTGTTTGCGTGCGGCGTGTCGCTTGTTCCTTGCTCGATACTGATCTTGCTCAGTGACTTGATGTTAAAGATGGGCGATCAATCGCCCTGGGTGATGGTGCTACATCAGTACACCTGCATCGTGCTTTGTTTTGGACTTTGCGGCATCGCCGTCGGCATGGGGGCTCGTCTGCCAAATCTGCGTGAGGCCGCGCCAGCCAAGATTGCATCGGGTTTTGGCGGGACGCTTACTTTGGTGTTGAGTGTGCTGTTTATTCTGTCGACGGTGTGTGCCACTGCCGTTCCGGTTTGTTTTTGGTTGCATCGGCCTTACATTCCCGAAGCGGGTGGATTGCTTGAGCAAATCCGGCTTGGGACGTGGGGAGCGGTTATCGTTGGCGTGATGGCTACGGCAATACTTGGCGTGGCTGCTACCATGATTCCGATGGTCAGCGGCTTTCGAGCCTTTAAAGATTTGGAGCCATAGGGCGATTCGGAGGCTGCAGCGGCGGAATTGCGAAGTTGACTTGGTGGATGTCCTGCAGAATCTAAACGATCTGTAATGCTGTAGAGGCGACTGATAGAATATCGCGACTCACTTCTCGCAGGTCCTACAATGCAAACCCCTTCCACAGAACGCAATCTCCTGGTGGGCGTATTCGCCCTTCAACTGGAATTCATCTCCAGTGGGCAGTTTGTCGGAGCTATAAGTAATTGGGTCAGGGATAAGAATCGCTCTCTTGAGTCAGTGCTGATCGAACAAGGCTCTCTTGATCCTCGTGACGCGGATATGCTGAATGAGATGGTGAGCAAGCACGTGTCTCAATCCAATGGCGATGCTCGAGCGATTACCCTGCCGGAAACAGTGTCGCGCATTGAAGATGATCTCACGTCGATCGGTGATGCCGACCTGGACATGTTTTTGCATATGCTCAAGCAGCGAAGCGAAGACGAGCATCCGGTTGCACCAACACAAGATATCCCAGGTGATGGCAGTCGTTTTCAGATTATGGAGAAGATGGCGGAGGGCGGTCTCGGGGTCATTTCGCGGGCACGCGATATGCAATTGAACCGCGACGTAGCGCTCAAGGAAATCCAACCCAAGCATGCGGACAGCACTCAAAGTCGATTGCGATTCACGCTCGAAGCTGAAGTGACCGGTGGTTTGGAGCACCCTGGAATCGTGCCCGTATATTCCCTGGGTGTGGACCATCATGGTCGCCCCTTCTACGCCATGCGACTGATACGTGGTGAAAGTCTCCAAACGGTCATTCGAAAAATTCATGACCACCCCGCGGCGATTAAGTGGATGGGTACGAACGTCTCCACGCTGCGACGGCTTCTGGCGAGGTTGGTTTATGTATGCAACACGCTGGCCTACGCCCACAGCCGCGGAGTCATGCATCGAGACATCAAGCCAAGCAATATCATGATGGGAAAGTTTGGCGAGACGCTGATCGTTGACTGGGGATTGGCCAAAGCCGTGAATGATGGTACGCAGGTCGCGGCTTCTCGGTTAGCCGATCAAATCCATGATCCCGTCGCAGACACGCAATCAAGCGTCTCGGGCATGAAGACCAGAGAGCCGATGCTTGAGCCCTTAGGTTCCGGTTCATCTATCGAAACAATTGATGGCGATCGACTGGGAACCCCGTCGTACATGAGTCCCGAACAGGCGGGAAGAATCAGTGAAGACATTGGACCCGCCGCAGATGTCTACAGTCTGGGAGCCACCTTGTACGAGTTGCTTTGTGGTCGCCCACCGCATCGTAGGGGCGAAGGCAAGCCGGGTCAGCCGTACCTTCCGGTACGTCGCGTAAATCGAACGATTCCCCAGGGGCTGGCCGCGATCTGCGAAAAAGCGATGGCGATGCAGCCCGAGCATCGGTACAAGGACCCGGCTGAAATGGGCGCCGACATCGAATGCTGGATGGCGGATGACGATATCATGGCGTGGGACGAACCCGTTTGGGAAAAGACGCGACGATGGGTGCGCAATCACCAGTCGTGGTTTGCCAGTCTCTTGGCGGCTGCGCTGGTCGCATCGGTTGCTCTCGGAGTCATCGCGGCTTTGACGAACGGAAACAATCAACGATTAAAGCTGGCAGCAGCGAGGGAGAAAAAGGCATCAGAGAAGGCAAGGGCGAACGAGATCGTAGCCCGTCAGCAAAGCGAAATAGCGCTCGACGCATTGAATTCAATTGTCTTTGAAGTGCAGGGCAGGTTGAAAACCGTCCCGGCGGCTCAATCGGCTCGGCGCGAACTACTGAAAACCGCGCTTGGCGGATTGGAAAAATTAGCCAGTCAGTTTGTTGACGAGGGAAACGTCAGCCGCAATGAATCGCGAGCACTGGTGGAATTGTCAGGTATCCTGCTTACGGTGGGGGACGACGAATCACTGGGGACGTCGGTGCAAGATGCTCTCGACGTGGCAGTTCGGGCGGTTTCCTCAGCTGAGGATCGCTTTCAAACGCAGCTGAATGATGAACAAGCGCGAAGCGATCTTTTCGGTGCTCTGAATCAATTATGTCAAGTCCACGAGCGACTGGGGAATTCGACCGAATTGAGTCTGGCAAGTCGCCGAATGGAGGAACTGGTTGGTGGTATCGAAGTCAATGCCAAGGCTTCACCAAAACTGTTGTCGATGTTGGCTGCATCTCACTCGCGAATGGCACAATTGCATCGACGGCTGGGCTCTACTAAGGATGCGGTGAAGAGCTGTGACCAGGCCATCGAGATTTTGACCAGGCTCATTGAAGAAAATTCCCGTGTCGATAACGAAGCGAATGTCTCGGAATGGCAGCGGCAATTGGCCTCGGATTATGACGTTCGAGGAATCGCGCTGGATCAACTGGCGCAACGTCGGAAGGCAATGTCGGATATCAACGAAGCGATATCGATCACTTCCAGACTGGTCGAAAAGTCGCCTGACAATGTGATTGATGTTCGAGCCCGCTCGGTTTACCTAAGTAATCTGGCGACGGTTCATTTGAACGACAACAATCCTGAGAAGGCGATGCCCATTCTCGAGGAGTCACTGAAGATTCGGGAATCTTTGCTTGTTGATGATCCGCTGAATGAGCAACTTGTCCGTGACGTGTCGATCGTAAATGATGTGGTCGCCAAGACACTGGTCAAGCTGGATCGTCCAGGTGAAGCCCTTGATCACTACGAGCGGTCCGTCGATCTGGCTGAGCGACTTGCTGCGTCGGATCCGGATAATGCGTCGGCCCAGTTTGAGCTGGCAAAGGAATATACGAATTTGGCGACAGTCCATTTTACCGCGGGAGATTTCGAAAAGTCACTCGAGTTGCATATGCAGGCTCGGAGTATTGATGAAGCCATGTCAAAGAAGGATCCGTCCAATTTGCAAGTGCAGAAAGACCTTGGGATCTGCTACTTGAATATTGGTATGACGCATTTCAAGCTGGGGCAGCTTCGGGCAAGTTCGGAAGCCTACGAGCAATCGTTAACAGCTAACCGCCAGGTGCTGACGCTGGATCCCGACAATAGTTACGCCCGCCACTACTTGTCCTGGGTCTATTGGTCACTGGCAGATGTGTATCGGCAACTTGGGAACAAACAGCTTTGTGTCAATACTTTCAACAGCGGAATCGAATTTGCTGAGTCCGTGCTCGACAGCGAACCAGGAAACGCGTCGGCGTTGGCGGAACGCTTTCAACTCCAAGCCGAACTTGCGCTCTTCCTTGGAGATATCGGAAAAGCGACGAAACTGGCTGGAGAGTTTGGACGCAGTGATCCCAGCAACGCGGACAATTGGTACAACGCCGCGTGTATCTATAGTCTGGCCATCAAGAAACTGATGAAGCACGAAAACCCTGATCGCGGTGCAATCGACGAACTGGAGAGATTTGCCGTCGAAGCATTGGAAAACAGCGTGGAAGCAGGCTACGACGATTTTGATAACATGCGCAAGGACGACGACTTGCTGCCGCTGAGTGGTTTGCCCGAATTCCGCGCTCTGTTCCCTGAAGCAGTCGAATAGCATTCGCTAACGCTGCAAGAACGCGGTTGTCGTTTTGATCTGGCGTGAATCTAAAGCCACCCGAGCGTTTGCCAGTATTGGTATATCCACGGATGCGTCCATGGATTCATGGCGGGATAAGTCGCTGAAAATATCGATACAGCCAAAGCCAATCCGAGCGATATCCTCCCCACTCGTGAGGCGACGAAGTAGTCAACTGCGGGAATCAGGCTGGTTAACCACAATGGAACCAGCCACAGCATCCAGCGCAGTCCACAACAGACACCGCCATAGTTGCGGTCGATCGGTGGACGCAAAAAGACATAAAAGATCAGGCACATCGCAGTCATGCCAACAATGGCTAAGGCGATGGCCCACTGCTTACGCTCAAATACAAAAAGTCCGACTCCCCAGATTCCAAAGAACCAGATCGGAGTCAGGGAGAGGATTCCATGATGGCCAATGACAACGTTGACGAGGTAATCGGAGATATTATCTTCGCCCTCGTCC
Organism: uncultured Pirellulaceae bacterium; assembly: GCA_964471695.1. GTDB lineage: Bacteria > Planctomycetota > Planctomycetia > Pirellulales > Pirellulaceae > CAYYHV01. The sequence goes on along the minus strand of CAYYHV010000009.1, from coordinate 21,989 downwards.
ACGCCTTTGCGATTGCCGTCCAGCCAGTAGCTGTTGGGATAGTTGTACCAATTGTCGCCTTGGTAGTCTTCCCCTTCGGCACGATGCGCATACGGCGGGCGCAGGCTGTCATGGGCTACATAATTGGGGACGAAGAACATGGCTGCAACCACGCTGACGGCTGGGATGGCCAACCCTAAGGCCCTCGTGGGTGAAGCGAGGAATAGAACGACGATTACCGAAACGAGATAGCCGAGCGCGGGGAGTTCGCAGGCGGCAGCAATTGCCGCGGCACCACCGGCAAGGAGAAACATATGCGGACGTACATCGTCCTCATACCAGATTTCCAATAGTGCCCAGAAGGAAACGGCGACGGCAGCCACAGCCGGCAAATGATTGTTGATCGTCACGCCAAAAGGCGTTACCAACGTCCCAAACGTCGCTGCTGCCATCACGAAAAGTCGCGAAGATTCGTTGGTACACCAGGCTTTGGTGAGTCGACGCATGGCAACGAAGAAAATGAGCAGTAACGTAAGGTTGACAATCGCGATCGAGATGCGACCGACATAAAACGGATTGGCTGCGAGGGTGGTCCCCGAAACCGTTTGGACACACCAGACAATGCCCGCCAATAGGACGGAAAGAATCGGCGGTTTGCTGGAATAAAAATGGGCCTTGCCGTCTTTGCCGATGTGGGCAACCTTGTCGATCGTGTCCCATCCCTTACGTTTGGCAATCGTCTCGATCTCAAAACTACCGGTTTCAACCAGTGCCGCCGCCCCGGCCCAACGACTTCGGTCATTGGCACTCAAGAAAGGCGTGCGTCCGTCTTTAGCCGTCACTCTTGAAATTCGAGTCGCTGTTGTCGCAAGTGCAACCACGATCAACAGGGTGACCATCCAATTGCGGTGCATGCGTTCTTCGTCATCAATCCCGTAGATCATCAAGAGGCATCCTGCCGTGATTGTTGTTGAGATATTGGACGAGTCACTTCCAATCGAGTCTGGCCTGCGTGCTGAGAGATCGAGTAGGCAGCGTGTTGCCTTGAACTGCGCGCCGTAATTAGCTCGGCGAGGAATCCAACGGCCATGAACTGTGAGCCCAGTAAAACGGCGGCTAGCGAATAGAAAAAGATGGCACGCTCATGGAGATGGATATCATCCCAGCCGTCAAACATGCGACTAAAGAACCAACCAGCCGTCAACAAGGTGATCCCGACCGCACCAATCGAAAATCCAATCAATCCAAACGTGCCCAGCAAATGTTGGGGGCGTTGGCCAAAACCTGTCAAAAACTTGACGGTCAGCAGATCAAGAAACCCTTTAGGTATTCGAGCCAAGCCAAATTTGGAAACGCCGAATTTGCGGCTGCGATGGCCAACTTCGATCTCGCCGACGCGCCATCCTCGCGCTGCCGCTAAGACAGGAACAAAACGGTGTAGCTCGCCATAAAGTTGGACTTCGTCGAAAATCTCTCCTCGGTAGGCTTTGAAGCCGCAATTGTGATCGTGAAGTTTGACACCCGTCAGTTTGCTGACTAACCAGTTGAATACTCGGGAAGGGCCGACTTTGTGCCATGGATCATGGCGGACTCGCTTCCATCCACTGACCACGTCATACCCGCTCTCCATCTTTTCGAGGAAACGGGGAATCTCTTTCGGGTCATCTTGAAGATCGGCATCCAGCGTAAGCACGATTCCGCCACTGGCGTACTGGAAACCGGCGTGCAGCGCCGCCGACTTGCCAAAATTACGTCGGAATCGAATTCCGTGGACGCGCGAGTCATCGGACGCCAAGCTCTCGATGACTTGCCACGACTCATCCGACGAACCGTCGTCGACAAAGATCAGTTGTAAGTCGTAATGGTTGGATTCCGCGACTTCCGACAATTCTTGATGTAATTGAGAGAGGCTGTCTTGTTCATTAAAGACAGGGACAACGATCGATATCACGGTATTAGGCATGAAAAGATCCGTAGCTAGGTGGGAAGGTAAGGTGGGACTCTCATTTTACTTCATTCCGTCCAACTTTTTCTATTGCTTTTACCAGCCCCGGTCTTTTTCCCAGAAACTGGCAACAAGTAGAGGATAATGGAAAGAAGAAGTTCGGTCACCAACCATATCAATCGAAGCAGAATGGCCGCAATTACCGCAACTGCGGCGCCGTAGGTCGGTGCGACTAATTGGTCGAGAACCCACTCACGCACCAGAAAGCCGCCTGGTAACAGGGACACAAATCCGGCGACAACTGCCAGCGCCGACGAGGAAAGCAAGGAAGCAAAAGACTCCACGGTGAGAGGAACTTCCATTAGCAATGGTATCCCTTTCAAGGTCGCCCAGAGGCTGAGTGCGATGAAGCACCAGCCAATCGCCGACGCGATCCAACCCCTGGCAATCGTCGACCAACCAATGTTGGTGAGTACGCGATCTAACTCTTCCGGTGAGTTTTTCCGTTTGAGAAACCTGATCAGTCGCTTGAGAATCGGTGGGAGCGTTGCCAATGCCGTGCCGGTCATCAGTCCAATGGCAACAATCTGAAGCAGGTAGTTCTGCTCGTACCAGATGAGTAGGACGACGGCTGACAAGAAAGCACCGGTGGCCATACTCGTCAGTGTCTCGACAAAAACGCTGACGACTGCCACCGTGGTATCCACTCGCTGGCTTTGAATGAGTCCACTACGCAGCACCACGACCATCACTTTGCCGGGAACGTATTTTCCGAGGTGGCCAATGTAATAGGCGCGAATTGTCTCAAGCCAGCGAGGTTGCTGACCCATGCGATGAAGCAAGCCATGCCAGAACCAACACATTGGAAACAATCCAACTCCGTAGAAGACGCCAGCGAGTGCGATCCAGCCCCAACGGAGTGAGCCGAGTGAGGCATTCTGTCCCGCCAAATCCGCTAAGCCGCGTTGTACCGAACGACTGATGCCCCAGCCGACCAGCACGACGATAACAAGTTGTAAAACGATTTTGATGTTACGCATCAATGAATTTCAGAGGGACTCCCTAAACTCCGGCGACTTGGGGGTCGAACAAAAGCGGAAAGAATGAACCCCCCAAAGCTTGTCCAACTGGAATCGCATCGACTCCAGCCAACAGAGGTTCGTTGGCAGCGCTTTTGGTTCCGTCGCGGAATGCATTGAGCACGGTGGCGCGACGAGGCCGAGCGGAATTGTTCTCGCCTGACCCATGCACCATCAAAGGATGATGAAACGTGGCTTCGCCTTTCTTCAGTTCAATCGCAACAGGATTCGCAAACATCTCGCGCTGTTCTTCATTGAGCATCTCGTTGATGCTGTTCATGTCACCTGCCAATTCGGTCATCGGTAACAGCTCCCAACGATGACTCCCCGGAATGTACTGCAAGCAACCGTTTTCTTTTGTGGCATCGTCCAGTCCGATCCAGCAAGTCAAATGTGCCATCGGTCTTGTTCGCGTCCAGTAGGAATAATCCTGATGCCAAGCAACCACGCCACCATCGCTGGGCGGTTTGCAAAATAATTGGTCGTGCCAGAATCGAACGCCACCACCCAAGAGTTGGCTGGCAGGGACTGCCCAAGCCGGATTCCAGAGTAAATCGTGAAACGCATGGGTGATGCGCCACGCTCCCAATGCATGGAACAAGACCCGATTTGGATCCGCGGATTCGTTGGAATGATACTCGTGAAATAGTTCATTGCCCGGTTCTGAAGGATTCACCAATCGTTCGAGATCCGCCCGGAGCACATCGACTTGTTCATCGTTGAGGACAGGAATCCCCGAGACATAGCCATTTTCCCAGAAGAACGCGATTTCATCTTCGGAAATCTGATACTGCTGCCAATCCTCGGGCGATGTCGGGCGAGCAAACAAATTAGTAATTGGGCCGTGTTGGGTAGATAGGTCGAGAATCGGGTCGGACATTCTTTTCTCCTTCTGCATCAATCGTCGAGGCGACAATATAACATGATCACTGCCGACATGTCCGCCTCTACCCATCGTCGAATATTCACTAGAATTTGTAGCATGAGCAAGAAACGGAAAAACAAGAAAGCGGCTACGTCGTCTCCGGACGACAAAGCAAGTACGCAACCAGGAACGAATCCGAACGCTGAGTCGGCGACTACCGAGTCATCGTCGAAAGCGGCAAAGCCGACTATGACGGAACTAGCCAAAGGGACGTCCGATGTGCCAACGCAAGCCGCATCGCCTCGTGTGGAAACAATTGAGCAGATTACTACCAAGTCGAGGATGACACGAACATTCTCGTTTATTGTTTTGCTCGCGATCGTTGGGTTGATAAGCGCGCTTTCGTATCAGGTTCTCCATACCTTTATCATGCCAATGTTCGTGGCGGCACTATTAGTCGTAATCTTTGGACCGACTCATGAACTTATCCGTGACTTTTGCGGAAACCGCAAGCGACTGGCGGCGGGGCTTACCACGGCGGCCATACTTCTGATTGTCTTGGCTCCCATCGCGTGGGCTGTTGCGATCGGTGTCAGGCAGGGAATTGATTTGGCCGGGAGAGATTGGGGCGACTCGGTACAAAAATTGGAAGCGTTCCCTAAAAAGCTGGGGTTGGATATGCCCAACAAGTTATCGGCGGATTTGTTGGATTTGGAGTTGCAGATTGAATCCTTACAGCTTGATGAAGGCGAAGATCCGGCGGCTTCGGCGGAGTCCAAGAAAAAGCTCATAGCTCGTGTCGACGAAAAGCTCAAATCGTTTCAGATACATCTCGATGAGTCCATCGCCGCTGAGACTACGGATGATGGTGGT
>CAYYHV010000009.1:2845-17238 GCA_964471695.1 uncultured Pirellulaceae bacterium | reverse complement strand
CTCGAAACCGGCGTTGGCGACTCTTCGCGAAAAGCTGGTTGGCGAAACTGATTCGGTGCGTGCCATGTTGGCTTCAATGGACCTCGACGCATCGATCGGAGCCTCGCAAGCACTTGTTGATCAGTACCAATCCGGTGTTGAGAGTGCGATGGACGCTTATCGCGAAATGCGACTTGCCATTCATGGGGGGACATTTTGGGCACCGATCGTCGAATTGTTGAATCCAAGTCAGGAGCAGTTTCGCAGCTGGCAATCGACGGTGATGGAAAATCTGCGAGCCTGGATGGTGAAGCTGACGGGGCAGACGACGTCGATCATGGGGGGGCTACTGATGCAGTTGTTTATTTTGACCCTGTCCATTTTTTACTTCCTGCTCGACGGACCTGAGATGGTGCGTTCTGCCATGGAACTCTCACCCATTGATGATGCTTACGAAGAGGAGATGATTACCGAGTTTTCCAAACTCAGTCGCGCCGTTGTCGTTGCAACTTTGTTGTCGGCTATCGCTCAAGGGTTGCTTGCCGGAATTGGCTACGCTTGCGTTTGGGGAGGTGAGTCGCTGTTTATGCTTATCATCCTGACGACGCTGTTAGCCATGGTTCCCTTTGTAGGAGCCGCGGCCGTTTGGGTCCCTGTTTGCATCTACCTGGCCTTTGTCGAAGAGGGCCGCATCGCTGCGGCAATCGGACTGGGCCTGTATGGCTTTTTCATCATTTCGATGGCGGACAACATTATCAAACCATGGGTGCTGAAGGGGCAGTCCAACTTGCACCCGCTGTTTGCGCTGTTAAGCGTGCTCGGCGGAGTCCAGGCGCTGGGGCCCATTGGAGTCCTGGTTGGTCCCATGATTGTCGCATTTCTTCAATCGCTGCTGAACATTCTTCACCGTGACCTCAAGAGAATGGACGAAACCCGACTTGAGACGGGATAGTTCAGTGGTTCAGGGGCTGTTCACCAACTGGCCGCTTGGAAGAGATTTCCAGTCGTCGCATCTTGTTGTAGATGCTCTTTTCGCTGATTCCCATTTCTCGAGCGGCGCGAGCCTTGTTGCCTCCGCAATAGTCTAGTGTCTCGATGATCGCCTGACGTTCGATGTCGCGAAGTGTACGCCCAGCCAGATAGGAACCATTCTGGCGTTGGGCGGCTACTGGGGCGGCCAGCATCGGCTTGATATCTTCGGCGCGAATCGAATTGTTGTCACAGAAAGCAGAAGCACGTTCGAGTATGTTCTCCAGTTCTCGTACATTGCCTGGCCAAGGATGCTCCTTGAGGAGATCACACGCGGCTGCTTCTAACCGGATTGGAATCGTATTTCGTTGGCGACTGATTCGTTCGAGGATATGTTGCGTCAACACGACGATGTCGGCTCGTCGATTCCGCAGGCTGGGAACGTCAAGATTGAAGACGTTAAGTCGATAGTACAAATCTTGCCTGAAAATACCGTCGTCACACATAATTTCGAGGTCGCGGTGTGTTGCCGTAATCAATCGAACATCGACGACCTGAGTCTTGTTGCTGCCGATTCGCTGTACCGTCCGGTCCTGAAGGAACGTCAGTAGTTTCGGTTGGAGTTCAAGCGGCAAGTCGCCAATCTCGTCAAGGAACAACGTTCCGCCGTTGGCGATCTCCGCGCGACCTGGTCGGTCGTTGATGGCTCCGGTGAAGGCTCCACGCGAATGACCGAATAACTCAGCCTCAATGAGATCGCGTGGCAGCGAGGCGCAGTTGATCGAGACGAATGGTCCTTCGGAACGATTCCCCTGTTGATGGATCATGCGAGCCACGGTTGATTTGCCTGTTCCACTTTCGCCCGTTAAGAGTACCGTTGCATCAAGCGAAGCGACTCGTTCGACCTGCTTCATCAGCGCCTGTGAACTCTTGCTGGCTGTCACAAAGTTCGCCGTCTGTCCGCTCGCACCAATGACTGCTTTGAGTGCACGATGTTCTTTTGCCAATCGAGCTGTCGCGATTGCTTGTTGGAATACCGCGGTGAGCTTCTCAGAATCCACCGGTTTGGTAATGTAGTCGGATGCACCCTCTTTCATGGCTGCAACAGCATCTTTAATTTCGCCGTGCCCGGAAACCATCACGACTTGAATGTCGGGAAAGTGAGTCTTGGCGTGGTGCAGGAATTCCAAACCGGATGCGTGTGGCATCCGCAGGTCGACGATGGCGACCATCACGTTTTCCGTGAGCTTGTCGATTGCCTGACGTCCATCAGTCGCAAGGCAAGTTCGATAACCAAGGTTCGTGACGATCTGATCGAGGAAGTGAACAGCAGTCGGATCATCGTCGGCAATGAGGATCAGCTCGTTGGCGACGTTTCTGGATGAAACCGAGTGCGATTTTTTGGAGGTCAACTCGACCGAGTCAAACATCTGCTCGGAGTCAGCTACGATCGGTGAGTAACTTGGTTTTGCGGCGTCCACGACGATTCCTGCCCTTTCGTCATCGTATAGCGAGGGAAAAGTGGCCTGAGCTCACTTGTTTCCAAACTCTAGACCATGCGAGTCGGCATGAAGGTGCGGACAAGGCGACTTGGGGCAAGTCGGTGAGATTTCACGTTGAAACGTAATGAATGATCAATGAACGATACTGATGCGGCGCAACGCGCCTGACACATGGGAACAAAGACTGTTCCAAAATACTGCGGGGATACGCTTGTGTCAGTTTTTGTCATCGGCTTGGACAGCCGGTTTCGAGTGTTTGCGGACAAACTGAAGGAGTAGGGGGTGAGCCGGAATCGCCATCTGCCCGTGATTGTAACCCTGGAGCTCATGAAGCTCGGCGTTGGGATGTCCTACGACCTTGAGCATTCGCCAAAAATATGCGTTCTCTTCGTAGCGCCCAAGCATCTCTAGATCACGGTCACCTGTAACAAGCAGGATCGGCGGACAATCCTTGCGGACATGGAACAATGGCGCCATGGCATCAACGATCGGCTGTTTGCCGTCAATGCCGCGTTCAGCCCGTACCGTGAAGTGCGTGATCGTATGACCGCTATAGGGAATCAACCCAGCGATTGAATCGGCGTCGATTTTGTATTTGGCCAAATACGACTTGTCGAGACCAAGCATGCTGGTGAGGTAGCCGCCTGCCGAGTGCCCGCTGACAAAGACCCTTGCGGCGTCGCCACCATAGGATGCAATATTGCGTATCGTCCACGCCACGCTGGCTGCGGCATCTTCGATGTATACCGGCGATCGGACTTTGGGATGCAGTCGGTAGTTGACGGCGACGACCGCGATCCCGGCGTCTTGCAGCTGTTTGGGGATAGACTTGCTACCGCTCTTTAGTCCGCCACCGTGAAACCAGACCACTGTGGAGAAGCCTGGCGAATCAGACGGATAATACACGTCCAGTCGACATCGCTGTCGTTGATAGTCGGTAAGCTGTGCGTCAGCAGAGTAGTAAGGAATGTCGACTTTGGTCGTATAAGACGACCGGAGAGTCGCAGGAGTCTGAGCCGTGCAATGTGAGGCGATGGCCAGAAAGAAAAGGGAAATAACGCTGTGTCTTATTGTATTTGCGTAGCTCATACGCAGTATCGTAACGACAATTCCATACCAAATCACCCGCATCCATCTGTTTTATGGAAGCGATTGGATGGCTGGGAATGGGAATTGCGAAATCAGCAGCGATTGGCTCGATGACCGCAAAAAAGTCCCTGACGATTTGAGCCAGAGACTTTTTGAAGGGTAGGGGACGCCTAGGCGCCTTGCTGATTTTTCTTATCTGCAAACTCATTGATTGCGTCGGCAAGTGGCTTCCAGAAGTCGTTGTCTCGAAATTCAACCTTTTGGAATTCGCCGCCATCATTGACGCGTTCGAGCTCGTTGAGAACTCGAGTCATTGGCCCGCAGAATCGGTTGCTCATCTTCAGTGCGTCTCGCATGATGAACGGAAGCAACAAGCCCAATGTCAGGTAGATGGGCCAGAATCGGACGAAAAGAGGCCCCATATGCTCGAAGAAGTATTGTTGCGGCTCGATGGATGTCTTCGTCAACAATATTGGTAGCGTCAGGAAAAGTAGGCACGCGCACCAATAAAAGAAGATTCGTTTCAGAATGGCTCCCTGAACGTCAGAATCGACAAAGAGCTGTTTACGTGGAAATTTCATGGTACTCGTTTCGTATCCCTTGTCTCGTGACTTAGCTGCCGAAAGCATCGGAGAGTTGGTCGGATGAATTTTGGAAACTGTTTGCCGTGGTAACACCAAAGAATTGAATTGCCGTAATACATGCCAGAATGATTAGCATCAGCATGACTGCATACTCAACTGCTGTTGGACCATCTTCGCTAACGAGGAACTTCTTGATCGCGGAAAATAACACAGGGTTCTCCGTGGTTCGTTGCATACTTCGCCTCTAGGCGTTTTGCAAAGATAGGTCACGCGAGCGAGGGAATTGCCATTTTGTCGCGTCGGTGACTCGTGAGGAATCACTACAAACGTTCCAATCCTCACCTGGTTGCAGAGGATTTCCCAGGACGCGGTTCTGATTCAGCGAATTATGTGCTCTTAACGTTTTATTGACGATGATTCCAGCTGCCGAGGCCGCGGCGCAGGCAACTGTGGCGCCAGTGATGTGATCCAATTCGACACCGTAACGTCCATCCAGCGATGGTCTCGCGATCGCCCGCTTTTGGGTTGTCCTTCGCTCGTCCCAATGAATCCAAGGTGACCGCCGCCTTGGGAAACGTAGAATCTAGTGAGATCTGCCCAGTCCGCGTTGTCGAACATTTCAAGGGGGACAATTGGATCGTCCGCAGCCGTCAACACCGCGACGGGAACGCGGATTTGGGGAAGCACATCTTTGGCGCTGGAAAACTCATAGTAGTCGACAGCATCCTTGAACCCAGCTAACTGGGAAGTTATGTGCGTATCGAATTCCAGCAGCGTTCGGGGACGCCGGGATATGCTCAGCCGATTGGCCCCGGAGATCTTATCACGTCGACTGACAAAATCACGCCATAGCATTTTGGCAAAGAAAGAGTCGTAGGCCCAACCGACCCCCGTGCCCATTTTTTGGCAACAGTAATGCAGGTCGATCGGTGGCTCAACGACCACTCCTGAATCCACCTGATCAGGAATCTGGTGCGTGCATTCACCCAGAAATTTGAGTGTGAGGTTCGCACCTAGAGAGAATCCACAAATCGTGATTGGCGAATGCTCAGCCAACTTGTGGATATGATCGACTGCACGCAGTAAATCTTCGTGACGACCGGCGTGAAATACCCCTTTGGCGAGATGCAATCCGGCTCCACAACCACGCATGTCCATGCGGAAAACACGGATGCCGGAGGCACACAGCCGATTTGCGATACGCACCATGTAGGTGCTCGAGTGGCAACCACCCAAGCCATGAATCAGGATTGTGATTCGGTCTCCGTCCCTCCATGAATCGGGACAATCATCGTGCAAGACGACGGTGTCCCCATCATCCAAAGTCACAAAATGCGGAGTCGCCGCGTATGCGGGCAGAACGTCTCGCATGAAGATCGGAAAAACCGTTTGAGCGTGCCCCGAATGAAAGAGCCGATCCGGTACAAATCTTGGCGGCGGCTCGAAGGGCAATGACTCCCAAGTGCGGTTCATTGTTCTTCCTCTAATCGGATTCCTTAACTTTTCCGGCTGGTCGACTCTCACTTCCCTTGAGCTTCTGGTCGCCTAACCGCGTGCGCATGCCATCTGCCATGTGCGACAGTAACGCCACAATTTCGGGATGCTCCGCCTGAACATCTTTTGACTCAGATATGTCTTGGTCAAGATTGTATAGACTAGGTTGAATGACCGCCTGATCATAGGGGACTGGTGTCCCGCCAGTGCCGCCCTTTCTCCCGTTGAGTGTTCGATAACCGTGTTTGAAGTGCATTTTCCAAGGCCCAGATCGAATCGCTTGAAGTTGCCTGCCATAGTAAAAGTAGTAGGCTTCGTGGGGAGTCTTGGCGGCCGCATCGCCAGTCATCAGCGGCCAGATATTTTTGCCATCAATCATGTTCTTTGGCAAATCGGCTCCGATCAGCCCACAGACCGTTGGCACAATGTCGATCGTTGCAGCCAGTTCTCTGCAGGTCGAGCCCTGGGGGATTTTGCCCGGCCAAGACATGACGCACGGTGTCCGACAGCCACCATCAAACATCGTTCCCTTGGCTTCGCGTAGCGGAACGGCCGATCCTGCGTGGTCGCCGTAGCTTACCCAGGGCCCGTTGTCAGAGGTGAAGATGACCAGCGTGCGATTGCGAATTCCATTCTTCTCGAGTGATTCGATAATCTGTCCGACAGACCAGTCGATCTCCATGATCACGTCGCCGTACATTCCCTGCTCGCTTTTGCCCTTGAACTTTTCCGACACGAACAGCGGAACGTGAGGCATGGAATGAGGCACGTAGAGAAAGAACGGCTGCGTCGCATTACGATTAATAAAGTCGACAGCTCGTTCGGTATATTCCGTCGTCAATCGAGCCTGGTCTTCTCCGGTCACCTCTTTGTTGACGATGGCATTGCCCTCATACATCGGCAACTCGGGAAAGCCTTGTTTTCGACGGACAGCCGGATCCGGTAGGTGCGCGTAGTTGGGATGCAATGGCCACATGTCGTTGGAATAGGGCAACCCATAGTATTCGTCGAAACCATGTTGAAGTGGCAAAAACTCTTTTTGAAAACCCAGGTGCCACTTGCCGAAGATCGCCGTAGCATAACCCTTGGATTTGCAGACTTCGGCCAACGTGGTCTCATCGGAATGGATACCATGTCGGCTGCGAGGTCCCAACGCCCCCATGATCCCAATGCGATTGGGATAACATCCAGTCAACAGCGCGGCTCGTGAAGCCGAACAGACGGCTTGGGCCACATACCAATCAGTGAAACGCATGCCTTCGGCTGCCAAACGGTCGATGTTCGGGGTTTCAAAGCCTTTGGCTCCATACGAACCCACGTCGGCATAGCCCTGATCATCGGTGAAAATGATGACGATATTGGGGGGCTGCTCGCCGTTGGCAGGCAGTCCGCACATGGCTGCAGCGAGTAAAGTCCAACGAATTATGAGCTTCCGGATGTGCATCTTCGTTTCGCCTTCCCAAGAAGTTATGGCTGCTTTCGCAAACAATGCGTTGACGCATTGTAACGATTGGAATGGGAAGCCAAGAGTCGCCGAGACCAGAGAATCTTTCCGCGGGATTGAACATGCATGGTCGAATGGGAAAGAATCGCTTCCCAACGGAGCCGATTCGTTTTCCACGCGTCTTTGAGCAAAATTGCTTGGCCAATCAGATGATCAAGCGGACGCCACCCAACTCTTCTAATCCATGAACCAATTTGCCGCTTGGCGAACCAATGAACATGAGGTTCGTTGGGATATTCCATTCTTTGGAAAGTCGATTGATCAGTTCTGGCCCGAAGGTATCCACCATCGCGACAAACTCGATATCGATATCGGGATAAGCCTCGTCGAGGAATTGAAGGTCCTGCTCCAACTTCTTCGGGACATCCGCTTTGTCGTTGACGACAGTCACAACTTTAATGTTATTCGTGTCCTCGTTCCCGGCCACATACAGCATGGCATTGTTCAGATTGGAGATGTTGTCGCCACGAGTAAAAAACACGACTTGTTGTGAGTTGATTTCATCAATCCAGTTTCGGACGAAGCGAGCCGTATTGTTAAGCGGCGTCACCAGTCCAGATGCGGCACCTCGAACCATCGAAAGAACGACACGCATCAGTGGGATTCGGTACAGCATGACGGAAATGAAAGCCATCGACGGTATGAAGTAACACAGGAACACAATCAGATATTCAGGTTCCTTGATTGCGTTTCCTGCCAATCCGACAAGCACGGCTGCAATGGCAATGATGACAGATGCCCACGATGCCCGTACAGGTCGCGGCAATTTGTTACGCATGACTTTCAGCAGAATATTGCCGACAGCAAACAGTGCCATAACGGTCAAGAATGAAATCGTATAGACGCCCGCCAGAGCCGGAATGCTTCCCTGGGTAATAAGAAGGACGGATGCACTCAGGAGGAAGAACATGATCAGGATGCGGTGAGTCGTTCCTCGTGAATTCGTTTTAAGCAGGAATTGTGGCAAGCACCGATCAAGGGTCATACGGTGAATCAAGCCGTTGACGCCTACGAAGCTCGTAAGGACGGCTCCACTGAGAACCAGCACCGCGTCAATTCGAATAAGTACGGACAGTGGCGTACCGAACCAAGGTCCACCAGCGACTTCGCCCATCTTCGAAAGCAATTTCAGTTCATAATCCGGGTCGGTCTGAATAGTGACCATCGGGATCAATGCTAATGCAAGGAACGCCATCATCGGATTGAAGAATGAGACCGCCATCCACATATTGCGCAACGTCTTTGGGAAAACGCCCGGTTCCTGCTCTTCAACAAAGTTAGCCGAGCTTTCGAATCCGGAAATTCCCAGCAGAGCGACTGCAAAGCCAAAGAAGAGCGCGGTGCCCAGACCGATGGTTTTTGGTAGCCATGATTTTTTCGCGTGATGATCTTCATCCGCATGATCGTCTGCGTCCGCCGCGTGATCTGAATCATTATGAGCTGCTGCCGTGGCACTTTCATCCTCGACCATAATGGTCAGCGGGGCCGAAAAGTTTTCGCGGAGCGTTTGGGTGCCATTCTGTGAAAAGAGCACGTAAAGAATTCCGGCCAATAGAAGCAGACTCAACGTCACCATGTGCGTTACGAAAATGCCGATGGCGACTTGGGCCGATTCGGAGATCCCCATAATCGTCAGGCCGGTAAAGATCAGGAGCAAGACCATTGTGGCGGTGATGGCTGGAAAGCCATGGGCAAAGCCTGCGTAGTGCATAGCTTCGCCAGCGGAGATAACGGCAGTCGCCATGTAGGACAGAATCGTCAAGCAGGCTGCGACTGAGGCTCGCGACTTACTCGTCGTATTCAAGAGCGCGTTGTAAGCACCACCGTTGAGCGGCAGCGCACCGACGACTTCTCCATAGATTTTTCGGAACAAGAATAACAAAGCGGCTACGATCAAAAGGGCGAACGGAGCCACCTTGCCGGCGGCACCGATTGCCAGCGCGGATACATACAAGCACGACGACGTGATGTCGTTGCCGCAAATAGCTGTGGAAGCGAACTCGCCAAGTTTCTTGTGCCCGTGGGCCTCATTAGATCCCGATTGCGGGTTGTCTTTTTTATCCATTACCGCTGTCGTTGCCTTGTCGTCGGTTTTCTTGTCTGACGTACTACTCATCTTTGTCTCGATTGAAGTATCGCTTATCCAGCCAATTTGGGTTGTTTTTTGCTGCGAAGAATATAGTCGAAACCTGCAAAGCGGGGATAGAGACGCTTAACTACCGTATTGCAGCAGGATTGCTTGGATTTTCGCGCCCGTGGACGCACTACGGCGAAATTCTATAATCCACAGCTTCCGTGTAACTCACATTGAAGGAATTATCCATGCTGAGCGTTCGCCAAGTTCTGCCCGTGATTCTGTATGGGTGTGGAATTCTGTCACTCCATGCCCAATCCCCGGATCTACAAAAGTCGATTGAAACTGTCCACGCGATTGGGGCAGAGGGGGAAGGCCACGTTGCCGCGCAGGCCGCAATTCGCAGCCTGGAAGCTGCCCCGATTGAGGGGTTAGGGATTATTCTCTCGGGTATTCGCGACGACAAGCCGCTTTCGCGAAACTGGCTGCGATCGGCTGCTGCGTCGATTGTCGACCGCAACAAGGAAGTCACTGGGAAAGTGCCAGCCGAAATGCTTGCCGCATTTGTCGCCGATCTCAAAAATCCCCCGGGCGGACGGTTCGCTGCTTTTGAGTTGCTTGAACGGGCCGATAACGATCGCGCAAAACGACTGGTTCCGGCTATGTTGAACGACCGTTCGCTCGATTTGCGTCGAATCGCTGTGGCAGCAGCTATGGACGATGCGGAAGCGTTGCTCAAGTCCGATGAAAAGTCTGGAGCCGAAAAGCTCCGCACCATTCTTTCGTCCGCACGCGCCGTGGATCAGATCGAGTCGATTTCGGAACAGCTTACCGAGCTCAAGCAGTCCGTCGATCTTATTCGCCACTTCGGCTTCCTCACAAGTTGGAAGCTCGTGGGGCCGTTTGATCATGAGGGTAGCAAACAGTTTGATACGGTTTATCCACCCGAGAAAGAGCTTCCGCCGAACTTTACCAAAGAATACGACGGCAAGGACGGCAAAATTACATGGATCGACTATACGACGGATGATACGTATGGCACCGTGGATCTCAATAAAGCGTTGGACAACCACAAAGGCGCCATTGCCTATGCCGCCACGAAGTTTATCGCAAAGTCGCCGGCGGAAATTGAAATTCGCATGGGGTGCATTAACGGCAACAAGATTTGGCTGAATGGAAAACTGCTGACTGCGAACGAAGTGTATCACTCCAATATTGCCATCGACCAGTACGTTGGTCGCGGCAAACTCAAGGTTGGCGAGAATTGGATTCTCGTCAAAGTGGCTCAAAATGAACAAACCGAAGGCTGGGCCCAGCGTTGGCAGTTCCAATTACGCGTCTGCGATGCGTTAGGAACATCGTTCTTGCCGGTTGCATCAAAATAACGACCAGATGCTTCCATTCACCGACTGCACAAACGCCTCGAACAAAGAGACTTTACCGATGACTCGCTCTTACCCATTCGCATTGCTCAGCCTTTGCCTTACTTTTTCGATATCAAATTTCGCGACTGCCGAAGACTGGTTACAGTTTCGTGGTCCCAACAATCAGGGCGTTGCCGTGGCAACGGACCTGCCAGAATCATGGGATGGCGAATCGGGGACCAACGTGGCTTGGAAAGCCGATTTGCCAGGGCAGGGGCCATCCAGTCCCATCTTTGTGAAGGGACGCGTTTTCGTGACCGCGAGTGGCGGGCGAAACCAATCTGATCTGTTTGTACTCGCGTTCGACGCAAAAACTGGCGAGGAAGTTTGGCGGCGTTCTTTCAAGGCGACTGGGAGGACGTTGACGCACGCGACCAGCGCCGTGGCTGCTCCCAGTCCAGTGAGTGACGGCAGTCACATTGTGGCGTTCTACTCATCTAACGACCTGTTCTGTCTGGACCTCGACGGCAACCTCAAGTGGTTTCGTGGACTCGCCAGCGACTATCCAAAGGTTGGCAACGATATCGGAATGGCTGCTTCGCCGGTCATTATTGACGAAACGGTGATTGTCCAGGCCGAAAGCCAGGGAGATTCGTTCGCTGCCGGCATAGACGTCCAAACCGGGAAGAATCGTTGGAAGATTGCTCGGGAGAGACAATCAAATTGGACTTCGCCCGTTGCTTACCAGCCCCAGGGAAGTCCCGCGTTGGTACTGCTGCAATCGGGGAATGGCATCAGTGCCCATGATCCGCGCACTGGTGAAGAGCATTGGAGTCATGCCACGGATTGCGATCGGATCGCTTCGCCACTCGCAGAAGGTGACGACGTCATTCTTACGGCTGGGGGACTTACCAAACTCGCGATCGTCGATGACGAACCCGAAGTCGTCTGGGAATCGGCAAAGCTGGCTCCAGGTTCGCCTTCACCCATCCTGAGTAACGGTCGAGTCTATACGGTGAACCGCGGCGGCATTCTGTCGTGTGCGGACACTGAGGGTGGCTCGCTTGCTTGGAAGTTGAGGTTGGATATCGGCAGTCAGTGGTCGACGCCCGTTATCGCTGGCAATCGGTTATACAGCTTTGCGACCAGCGGAAAAGCGGCTGTTGTTGAACTCGGCGATGCCAAGGGTGAGCTGCTCGGCGTGTCGATGTTGGAACCAGAGATCAAAGGATCGCCAGCGATCGCAGACGACGCGATCTACGTCCGATCGGATTCGACGATTTGGAAATTGGCGAAGTAAAGTCACGTGAACAACGATTCTTTCGAGATCGTGATCGTGCTGGGCATTCCCGTCCAGTGACCTGTCTGCAGAGGAAATATCATGGCACGCATCGCATCGCTTGCGGTAACAGCATTGCTCGCTTTGTTTGTGTTGGTTACGCCGACTTCAGCCGACGAGGCTCCGTGGCTGATTGTTTTGGGAGTCGCTCAGGATGCCGGCTACCCCCACATCGGCTGCCGTAAAGAATGCTGTCGGCCAGCATGGGCTGACCCCAAACTCAGACGCGGTGCGACTTGCCTGGCATTGGTTGATCCTGTCAGTAAGCAGCGCTGGATGTTCGAGTGCTCTCCAAATTTTCCCGCTCAGCTAGAACGACTGGACGAGCAGTACCCAGTCAAGGCGCGAGCCCCAGGGCTGGACGGAATCTTTCTGACTCACGCCCACATTGGACACTATACGGGGCTGATGCATCTCGGGCGTGAGGCGTTGGGAGGAAAGAATGTTCCTGTGTTTGCGATGCCGCGAATGCGAAAGTTCCTTAAATCTAATGGTCCTTGGAGCCAGCTTGTGGGGCTTGAGAACATTCAACTCAAGCCACTCACAGCAAATACGACGGTGAAGCTGAATGATCGAGTGTCCGTGACACCTTGGATCGTTCCTCATCGCGATGAGTTTTCCGAAACGGTTGGCTACGTTATCGAGGGGCCGTCGAAACGGGTGCTGTTTATTCCGGATATCGACAAGTGGGAGAAGTGGGAACGCAAGATTGAACAAGTCGTCGAAGAGACGGACGTCTCGCTCTTAGATGGTACGTTCTTTTCGAACGGCGAATTACCGGGACGTGATATGGCTGAGATTCCACATCCGTTTATTTCCGAGTCGCTAAATCGACTTGGTAAGTTACCGCCCGATCAGCGTGCCAAGGTGCATTTCATACACCTCAATCACAGCAACCCGGCATTGCAGGAAGGATCGGATGCGCAAGAGGAAATCCGCTCTCGTGGCTTTCACATGGCGAGGGAATTACAGCGATTCAGCATTTAGTCGTGGACTTGTTGAATATCAGGCCCGCTGAACCTACCGCTTTTGGGGCTGGATTGAAAAAAATGCCAATCTTGCATTTTAAGCTTGACGTTTTTGTTCGGTAAATTCTTGGGATTTTGTCGGATTGGTTGACAGTCGGGTTACGGCTTGTAGGATAACACGAAGTTAGGTGGCACAGGTGACACAACTGGTGTAACTGGACAGCCGGGAAATGTGGTTCTGACGCAGTTCGGCATCAATTTCCAACAGTTGCAGTTAATCACTCGAAGTTATTTAGTGCCACTTAAGAGTATGACGTTTTTTGTTTTGAACACGAAACGCACGTAACAATCAACCGAGGCAAGATCTAAAAGATCCCCATAGACTTTCCCACAATCTGACTGGAACAGCCTATCCTGTACCCTAGAAATACGCCATGATTTCCGCGCATCTGCATAGATGTTGCGCGGATATGATGGCGTTTTTTTTTGTGAAATTTGATTTTGTATTTACCGAGCCTGACCGAAAGTCAACGTGCCGATGCTGAGTAGCAAGGCTCGTGGTTCTATGATTCCCTGGAGGAAGAAATAATGTTGAAGACTGTGAATTACATCGCAATTGCCCTTACCCTTTCGCTTTCCACCTCTGTATTTGCAGGCAACCTTGGCCAAAGCGGAACTGTAAATACGGTTAAGACTGCGTCAACGGACTTAAATCACGACGAATTGGGTGGAGTAGCTCAAGAAGCGACTCTTGACGTTGACATCAGTGGCAATCCTACGGGCGGCGACGATCCAATCGCCGACGTTGTAATTCCAGTCGATCTAGGAACTGGCGTTGACGCAGTCGTAACCGGCATTGGCTGGGATGTTACGGTCGAAGCGATTGACCCAAGCTGGTTGAGCGAAGCCACGCTTGACTTCAACGGTGCTGTTGTTCTCTCGCCAGGTGCAGGTGATGACGCTCCAGGCACTGCTTCCTACAGCAGTGGTGGTATCGTTGACATTACGGCTGTTCCAGACGGATACGGTGGATACCTCGACCTTTCGTTTGTCGCAACTGGCGGATTGATGGACCTGACCTTGTTTGAAGGTTTTGATGACGCAGCTGTCGCTCCAGACGGAGCTTGGTTGGACGGAAGCATCGTTACTCTTGAATTCTCCGCAGTTCCTGAGCCTTCCGCTTTCGGAATGTTCGCTGTTCTTGCTCTTGGACTTCTCGGCTTCCGCCGCAAGTAAGCGACCGCAAACCATCCTTCCAGGGACGGATTGGGTAAGCAAACATGGAGTACGCGGCGTCGCAAATCGGCGTCGCGTACTTTTTTCTCTCGACGAGATGATTCTCCTGCAGCCGATCATTGATCTGCACGGGAATGATGACGTCAGACCACATTGACCATAGTTCACCGCATATTGGATGTCCTAGTGCTCAATTCTTAATCTGAGTTTGCGACCTCGAGTCGCGTTTGTTTTGGGGTGTGCCAGCGGTGTTTAGCCAACGCCCCCCCCCAATTTGAGGATGCCCCCACA
>CAYYHV010000009.1:0-2835 GCA_964471695.1 uncultured Pirellulaceae bacterium | reverse complement strand
GTCTTACTTCAAGAAGCTTTTTGTTATTGCTTTCGTAGCAGCCACTATTTCAAGTTCTGCACATGCCGGTACGTTGCAATTCGGAATGTTGCGGAATAGCTCCAAGAATGAGATTCTCAACCTAAATCATGAGATTCTGGGGGCCGCGACAACTGAAGCCACTTCAGACATCGACATTGAGGGAATCACGACTGGAGGCGATGGAGTACCACCGAACGATGTCACGATCAATGTAGATTTGGGCACAGGTGGGCTCGATGTCTTGGTGACTGGTATAGGCTGGGATGTCGTTCTTGACGCCTTCGATCCAAGTTGGCTGAGCGAAGCCACATTGGCGTTCAACGATGGTGCGCTAACGCTAAGCCCAGCGGCTGGTGATGACGCGCCAGGGATTGGGGCTAGTTATTCCAGCAACGGTATTGTTGATATTACGGCGATTCCAAACGTTGGCGGAGGAGTCGATGATTTCTCATTCATTGCGGTGGGGGGGAATATCGACATTATGTTCTTTGAATCGTTCAATGACCTCGCGGTTGATCCCGATGGGATGTGGGCATCCGGCAGCACCTTAACGATTGAGCATCAACCCGTTCCCGAACCATCGGGATTAGCGATGATCTTGATTTTGATGCTGGGCCTTTTAGGAATTCGAAAGAGGTAAGAAAGCATCGTTGTTAGCCTAGCGCCAGATTCTCTAGCGCAATGCACCCGCCGTTACAACTTGCAAATTTAACGTGATAGTCTCCAAGGTCGCCATCTTGTCCCGGTTATCCGGGCTTGAGAAGGCTGTCTCTTGCGATTGAACGGTTGGCTTGGCATCATGCAACCCAAGGATCTTCGTTGGAAAAATTGGCCAGTCACATGAGTTCATTGCAATGTCGCACTTCCCTATAGCTTTCCTCGTTTCGGCGTTGATGATTGCGGCAATCGGTGGCTGTCAGAGAATGGAGTCAACCGGCGATTCTGGCGATTCCGACGTTCAACCCGCGGTTCAATCGCACGGTTCCGATGCGCCGAATGGGGACAAAGCTTCAGACCACCCCGATAGTCCCGGCGTAGCGAAAAAAGCGAAGGCTGCGAACGTCGGAAAGCTGATCTTCGAAGAGGTTGCCCAAAAATCGGGTTTGCACTTTACGCATGTTTCGGGTGCGAAAGGAGATTTTACCTATCCGGAAATCATGTCAGCCGGCATTTGTGTTGCGGATTTGGACGGAGATCACGACCTCGATATCTACGTGCCGCAGAGTGGTCCCGTGCCCGGCGACGATGGGCCTCGCGTTTCGAATGAACTGTTTCTCAATGACGGAAGCGGCAAATTTCGAAATGCGACGATGGGTTCCGGTGCGGACAGCGATGCCTATGGCATGGGGGCATTTGCTGCCGACGTCGATGACGATGGCGACCTGGATTTATTGTTGACCAATGCTGGGTCCCTGGAACTGTTGAGAAACAACGGCGACGCAACCTTCGAGGACATCACTCGTGAGGCTGGTTTGGCAGATCGCTATGGATTCTGGCTGAACGCATCGTTTGCAGATTTCAATGCGGACGGAAAACTCGACGTTTACATTGCCAACTATACCGAGTGGCGCCCAGGTGGAGACCCGGAATGCAAAGCCCCAGGTGGTGGACCGGACTACTGTAATCCTACCAGCTACGATGGCTCCAAAGATTTGCTCCTGTTCGGCAAAGGCGACGGTACTTTTAATGACGTAAGTGCCGCCAGCGGAATTCAGGCATCAGCGACTCGATCTATGGGCGTTATCGCTTTCGATGCCGACGATGACGGCGATCAGGATATTTATGTGGCCAACGATGGGCAATCCAATCTCCTGTGGATTAATCAGGGCGACGGTACATTTCTCGAAGAAGGATTGGTGCGAGGCGCAGCGCTAAATAATGCCGGCGCTGCGGAGGCCAGTATGGGTGTTGCCTGCGTTGATTTTGATCAAGACGGCGACGAGGATTTTGTAATCTCCCATCTAGAACGCGAAACACACACTCTCTATCGAAACGACAATGGATTCTTTACTGACGTAACGGCGCAATCGGGATTGGCCGGTTGGTGTCGACCCGATACCGGATTCGGAATTGGTTTTGCCGATTTGAACTTGGACGGTCATTGGGATCTGTTTGTCGCTAATGGTGGCGTGGCGCACCCCGCCTCACCTCGTAATGTCGATCGACCATACGCTCAGGCTGATCAGATTGCGTTGGGGATGATCGGCGGGAAGTTTCCTGTTGTTGAGTCGCTCGATCTGGATAGGGACGGCGATGCAACCGCCATCTCTTCAACCCAACGGCCATCGCTGGTTTCACGCGGTTCGGCTTTTGGGGATTTCAATGGCGACGGCCGCATTGACATCGTGGTCGCCGCAAAAGATGCCCCCCTTCGACTGTGGCAGAACCAGACCCCCAGCGCCAGTGATTGGATTGCCATACGGCCATCGAGAGAACCTAACGGGGCGGCCGAAATTGGAGCCGTCGTTCGTCTAGGCGGAACCAATCGGTTCGCAACGGTGCGACCCCAAGGCAGTTATCTTGGCAACCACGAAGACTTGATTCGTTTCGGTTCCATTGGCAAATCAAGCGCTACGATTGAAGTGGTTTGGTCGGACAAGTCGCGGGAAAGTTTCACGGATCTCAATACGGGCAAAGCGCACTACATTGCCAAAGGGACAGGCAAGCCGATGTCGACTGGCGCGATGGCTGCTGCAACCCCCGAACCGTCTCCGGAGCCAATCCGGACGGAAAGCGACTTGGACACAGAACAAGTCGCAACGGAGTCTCCCGGCGCTCAAGCCATGTCCGGTGATTTAGGAGACATCCCTGAAC
>CAYYHV010000008.1:30487-44647 GCA_964471695.1 uncultured Pirellulaceae bacterium | reverse complement strand
AAAGAGGGTAGTGCCAGAAGATAGGACGCTCAGCAATCGACTGCCCCATCATCAATGGAACGATAGAAACACCGTCCAGCTTTTGGTTCGGCGGAGGAACCACACCGGCTAGTTCGGCGAAAGTCGGCATATAGTCGACACCGGTAACGGGCGTGTGGCATTCCGTCTGGGGTTTTATTCTCCCGGGCCAACTCATGCACAGTGGTGTGCGGATGCCGCCTTCGTAGAAGCTTCCTTTAGAGCCTCTTAATGGTGCATTCCAGGTGGACCCGCCAAATCCACCGTTGTCGGACGTGAAAACCAGCAACGTATCTTCTGCCATTCCATTATCTTTGAGCGACTGCCACACGCGGCCGACGGATTTGTCCACGGCCTCGACCATCGCCGAATAGACGGGATCCCAAGCGTGGCTCCACTTTTGCGTGACAAGCTTCTCGCGGTACTTCTGGACAACAGCGTCGCGGGCATTGATCGGGACGTGAACATCAAAGTGGTTTAGGTAAAGGAAGAACGGCTTGGTCTCGCTTTTGTTGTCCTCGATGTACTCGATTGCGGCATCAGTGAGCCACTCGGCAACATCTTTATTGCCATAGAACTTGTGATCCATTTTCAATCCGGCGCCTCGGCCATCGACATCATTTCGATCAAAGCCCAGGCTGTCGCGCCCAAGATGCCATTTGCCAAGGTGTAGCGTTTTGTAGTTGGCCTGCTTCAGCATGAGAGCGAGCGAGACCACGGATGGGTCTAAAGAACCCTTCGTGGGGATTGTCCCATCGCCAAGTCGATTCTGCTCATTGGGAACCAGCAATCGCATGAAGTGGGGCTCCCCCTTTGACACCTTTCCAGGCGTCCACATTTTTGTCCGCGCTGTGTACATGCCGCTCATGATGCAAGCTCGAGACGGCATGCAATTGGATGCGCCCGGATAAGCGGAAGAAAACTGCATGCCAGACTTGCACAAGGCGTCGATGTTCGGCGTTTCGTAAAACTCGGCACCATTGTATCCAACGTCTGCCCAAGCCAAATCGTCTGCCATGATGAAAACGATATTGGGTTTACGTTGATTCTGTGTTGGCTCTTCGGCGTTGACCTGTTTTGTGACTGCGAAGAGAGAGAAGACGCCCGCGAAGACTGCGGTCCAGGATACCCAAGTTTTGATTCGTCTCATGCTGTTTCTTGACGTTGTGTTTTCGATGATTTCAGTTGGTTGACGGTGATGAACTGGACGAACGGTGATTGTTGCTCAGGGCGCTCCCAGGCAAGTGAAGGATCTGGAAACGCGCTCCGCGGATTGTGCGGGTTGATAGTTGCGAGGCACCTTTTTCGAAGAATGCGGCAACTTGAGAAACCAAGTAATTAGGTGCATTCGCAACTAGGGTCGGCACGCCACTGGATTGAAATGGGCGGCCGCTTGGGGTTCTCTCGATTCGCCTTGTGCGGTCGCTACTGGTGGTCTTTGTCTTCCGGGGTGAATCCCAAGACGATATCGAAGTTTGCGGTGAGTTCGCCAATCTTGGATTGCTTCATCTTCTTGAAGTCGACAATTAACGATTCAGCCGCTTTGCGATTCTTGGCGTGTCGGAATAGTCCGTCTCGCTCGATCTGCTTTCGGTCTCCGCCCACATAGAGTTGGGTGATAAAGTCGGGCATTCCTTTTCGCATCACTTTGTAGTGGATGTGTGGCGGGCGACCAGGATATTTGACAGGGCGAATGGTGCGGAAATAGTAATCGCCTTTGATGCCTGTTGTGAAACGTCCGAAACCCTGGAAGTTTCCGTCGCGTTGATCAGCCTGCCCGCTGCGCGAGTGGATGTAGGCGCCGTTGTTATCGACTTGCCAAATCTCGACGACTGCGTTCCGGATCGGATCGCCTTTGGGATCCATCAATTTGCCGAACAGGTGCGTGATGTTACCGACGGCTGGTGTAATCTTATCGTTGATGACAAGGAGATCGTTATCGGTATCGAGCGGAAGTTTGTCGGGATAAAACGGGCCTTCGCCCTGACGAGGCGTCTCTGTTAACAGGTCCGCAAACAGTCCCGAAGTTGTAAAAGCCGCTGCTCCAAAGGCAGTTGACTGGAGGAAGTGGCGGCGAGTCGAGCGTGACATAGTCAGATTCCTTGTACGCAGGTCATTGGGACTGTGATGGCAAACGTCGAAGCCACCATCCTCTTATCGGCAATTTTCGCGGATTTCGAAGGGAATAACAAGAAAGACTTTGTGGCTGCGGGTTAAGTCGTTTTGTGCGACAGCGGTTACTCGATAGATGTGAGGTGCAAGAGACGTGGGTTTCGTGGGCAAATCGGGAGTATGCGATGAATGAGCGGACCATTCCCAAATGGATGACCATCGTGATGTGGGCGGCGGGACTTTATAACCTCGGTTGGGGGGCGATCACGATTGCCTTTCCCGATGCGTTGTTTCGCTTTGCTGAAATAGAATCTCCTCGTTATCCTGAAATCTGGCAATGCGTTGGGATGATCGTTGGAGTTTACGGAATCGGCTATATCGCCGCAGCCAACGATCCCATTCGCCATTGGCCGATTGTGTTGGTTGGGTTTCTCGGCAAAGTCTTCGGGCCTATCGGATTCGCGTCCGCGATGGCTCAGGGCATCTTTCCACCTAAATTTGGCGTCACAATTCTGACCAATGATCTGATCTGGTGGGTTCCCTTTGGGATCATCCTCTGGCGAGCCTGGCAGCAACGAACGACGCGTCCTAGCCACGTTTAAGCCTGTACGATATTCTGCGGCTTTCCTACAAGTCCGGAGAATGATTGTGGCTGAGAATCTGCACACCGAAGCTTTTGGCACGACATCAAGTGGTGAGGACGTCAGTCTGTTTCGGTTGGAGAATGCCAACGGCGTTCAGATCGAGATCACGAACTACGGATGTGGTATCAATCGCTGGTTAGTGCCCGATCGGGACGGTACGGTTCGTGATGTTGTGCTGGGATGTGAAACGATTGAAAAGCACGAAGCCAGTAAGGCTTGTTTGGGAGTCGTTTGTGGGCGATACGCAAACCGGATTGGTAACGCAAAGTTTTCTCTCGACGGTGAAGTCTTCGAACTCGCGGCCAATCACGGGAAGCATCAATTGCACGGTGGTTTGCGAGGCTTCAATCGTAAGGTCTGGGAAGTCGCTGCGGCCACGAAGGAAGGCGGCAAGTCGAAGTTAGAGATGACTTGTGTCAGTCTTGATGGTGAGGAAGGATGGCCAGGCACAATGACGGTGAAGGTTACGTATGCCTTTGACGACTCGAACGAGCTGCGAATCGACTATCACGCGACGACGGACAAGCCAACGGCGTTGAATTTGACAAATCATGCCTACTTCAATCTGGCTGGTGAAGCCCATGGTTCCATAGGAGAACATGTGCTCGAGATTTTTGCGGATAGTTATACCGAGACGGATGAGGAGATGATTCCCACGGGGCGTCATTTACCTGTGGATGATACGCCCATGGATTTTCGAACCCCGCATTCGATTGGTGAGCGCATCGAAGCCGATTATCTCCCACTCAAGCAGGGGATTGGCTACGACCATAATTACGTGTTGGGCAATGAGGCAGGGGAGCCGACGTTGGCGGCTCGTGTTTGTCACCCGGAATCGGGTATTTCGCTGGAGCTGACGACGACAGAGCCGGGGGTTCAGCTTTATTCTGGCAACTGGTTGAAAGAAGAAGTCGGCAAATCGGTATACAACAAAAGGGCGGGATTCTGTTTGGAAACGCAGCATTTCCCGGACTCACCCAACCAACCCGACTTTCCGAGTACGATTCTGCGCCCGGGCGAGCGGTTTGAGAGTACGACGATCTATCGAATCTCGGCGGATTCATGATGTGGGAAAATAATCGCTAAGCGCGTCATCCGCCAATCTCCGTTTTGCGATTTACGCGTTTGCCATACAATCACGCCTGCTGTACGAAAGTTACTCATCTTTGTAGATACAATGGCGGGCGACAAATGAGAGCTGGCATTTGCAATGAGCTGTTTCGCGGTTGGTCAAATCAACAGGCGTTTGAGTATGCAGCCAAAGTCGGATACACCGGCATGGAGATTGCTCCCTTCACACTGGCTCCACGAGCGGCGGATGTGACGGAAGAACAGCGCGAAGAGATTCGCACGTTGTCGTCAAAACACGGTGTGGAGATCATCGGATTGCACTGGTTGTTGGCCGGTACGGAGGGCTTTCACCTGACCAGCCCTGATGAGGGCGTCCGCGAGAGAACTGGACGTTATTTCGTGGATCTTGTGTCGTTATGCCGGGATTTGGGTGGGAAAGTTCTGGTGCTGGGCTCGCCGGATCAACGTAACCTCATGCCAGGTGTCACACCCGAGCAGGCGATGCGGCACGCGGCCGAGGTGATTCAGATGGTGGTTCCGTCGCTTG
The DNA here is from genome assembly GCA_964471695.1 of uncultured Pirellulaceae bacterium. Classification (GTDB taxonomy): domain Bacteria; phylum Planctomycetota; class Planctomycetia; order Pirellulales; family Pirellulaceae; genus CAYYHV01. The sequence continues at coordinate 40,255 of CAYYHV010000008.1, read as the reverse complement.
AGAAGAGCGAGGTGGTTTTGGCGCTTGAGCCGCTGGGACCTGCCGAAGGAGATTTTCTCAACACGGCGGAACAAGCGGTTGATTTGATTCGTCGAGTCGAATCTCCCATGGTTCGACTGCATCTGGACGTCAAAGCCATGAGCAGCGAATCGCAGCCGATACCTGAGATCATCAAAGCCAATGCTTCTTATCTGGAGCACTTTCATGCGAATGATCCGAATTTGCGTGGTCCTGGAATGGGAGAGGTCGAGTTTGAGCCTGTCCTTCAGGCATTGAAGGATGTCAACTACGATGGTTGGGTATCCGTCGAGGTGTTTGACTACGATCCTGGTATCGAAACACTGGCCACGGAGAGTTACGACTGCCTGAGCAAATGTAGCCGAGCGGTCGGATTTTAATTCCCGAATCGCTGCGGCTTTCCGTTCGATTCTTCAGGACACAAGATGGCTGACGAACTTCAGATGGCGAAGGACCGAGCGGTCCAATTGTTTCGTAGTGGTGATTTATCGGTTGCAGAGAAACTCTGCCAGGACATTCTCAAAACGGCTCCTGAGGATGTATCGATGTGGTGTCTGCTGTCGTCGATATGTCGACAGCAGCATAAGGGACCGGAAGCGCTCGCCCACGCGAGAAAAGCCATCGGGTTGATGCCTGACCATGCGCAACCGCGATTTCTTGCGGGGCTGGCTTTTCTGAATCTGAAGCAACCTGAGAACGCAATTATTGCTTTCGGGCATGCATTGAAGAATCAACCCAACCATCGTGAAGCCTTAATGCGTAAGGGAGAGGCGCATATTTCTACGCGACAGCTTGCAGAAGCCAAGCAGTGTTTTGAGTCGGTTCTCGAAATTGATCCGGACGAAGCCAACTCGCTATGCACCTTGGCTGAGTTGATGCGAAAAACAGGAGAAGCAGAGGGTGCGCTCGAATACATCAAGAAGATTCTTGTTAAGAATCCACAGACTCCGGTTGCGCATCTGGTGGCTGCCCGTGCCGAAGTCGCGCTGGAAAAATTCGACGACGCCGAGAAACGCCTGAACGGAATGTTGAATCGGCACACGCCGACTGCCATCAAAGCCGGAACCGCCAAGTTGCTGGGCGACGTCTATGATGCGAAGAAGGACTATGAAAAAGCCTTTGAGAATTACGCGGTTGGGCAAGAGTCGTCGGAGTCACACAATCGGACGCGGATCGACGAAGACAGCGTCGTCGACGATCTGAAACGCCGCTCGGCAATCATCGACGCGGTAGATGTTAGCGAATGGGGCCCGATCGACGATGGGCTCGCTGATCCAGTTTTCGTGATTGGTGCACCTCGTTCAGGAATCTCGCTCGTCGAACAGATCCTGTGTGCGCATTCGAACTGTGTGACTTCGAATCAACGGCCTTATTTGAGCGATACGATTCTCACCAGCCCGAACCACTCGAGTTCGCAAGAAAAGTATCCTGAGTGTCTTGCAGAATGGGACGACGAATCCGTTAGGAAGATTCGCCAGTCGTATTGGCAGCGAGTCGATCAGTTTATACCGGACCGAGGCAACAAGGTGCTGATCGATAAGACGCCGATGGGCATCGCCGATGTGGCTTTTATTCGGCGCGTGTTTCCTGGTGCTCCGGTCATTCACGTGGTGCGTGACCCGAGAGATGTCTGCTTGAGCTGCTTCAAGGAAGTCATTGATTATGACCTCATCACGGTGTTATTCAGCCAACTGGAACGTACGGCTCGTGTGTATTCTTTGATGTTGGAATGTGGAATCAAAGCGAGCGAGGTGCTTGGCATTAACCTCCTCGATGTGCGTTACGAGAAGCTGGTCGACGGCTTTGACGAATCCCGGAAGATCGTAGAGTTTATCGGCCAAACCTGGGAACCAGAATTGGAAAACTTTGTCGGAGTAGCGCACGAAAAATATGTTCTCGATCTGTGCGGTGAGACGGCTCGTCCGTTGCATCGGAATTCGATCAATCGTTGGAAGCATTACGAATCGAAACTACAGCCCATTATGCCGTTGCTTGCCGATCTGATAGAGCGTCTGGGATATTGAAAGCGTGGCAGGGAACCGTCGGACGACTCTGGTGCTTGACAGGATACGAACGTAAACGCACCAACAGTTCCCCTTAGTATGGGTGGAGGCGGGTCTGACGCGTTGGGGGGAATGTTCCATCCTGATGAAAATCGGCGCAAAAAAAGACGCCTCAAGGCAATCCCCTCGAGGCGTCCCAATCATCTGCTGACCGTTATCAGAACTTCAAAAGTGCTTCATCCCGAAGCTTGATAATCAAACCATATGGTGGTCTGCAGCAGTCGTGGAATTCCCCAAAATTCCGCGCCTGGCTCTTGTAGATGGGAATCGGATTTGATGGTGCCATCGAAAACGCCGAATTTGGTTCAGGTTTGATTTTATGAGCTAAATCACCCACAATGGCGAGCAGCTTGTCATCCGTACGGGGCACTTTATCAGTTCGAATTGGTGGAATTCCAAGTTGGGCTGAGGGCCAAGCCTAGTGCGTGACTTCGGTGGGGGCTGAAGTGATGACTAACAATCTCTTCGGATTAAAACATGTCGATTGGTACCAATCGTCCTTTTTCCGATTTGGTTCGTCGAGCCCGTCTAGGAGACGAGGCGGCTCGTAACGAAATCCTTTCGGATTGCCAGGACTATCTGATGTTCGTCGCACGACGCGACTTGGACGATCGGTTACGCGCGAAATGTGCGCCAAGTGATATGGTTCAAAATGCCCTGATGAACGCATCGTCTGGCATGGGCGATTTTCGAGGAGATACGATCCAGTCGCTCAAGGCGTGGTTGAGAGAGATACTACGCAATGAGATGGCGATGGCGTCCCGGCATTTTCTTGGCACTGCGAAGCGCGATGTGCGACGCGAACAGGTAAGCAAAACCGATTCTCAATTCTGGCTCCAGCGACGTCAGATTAAGGATCGGATGGTGACTCCATCGACGGAAGCGGTTCTTCAGGAAGATGCCGCTGAGTTGCGGGCTGCGATGGTTCGGCTGCCAGACGATTATCGTTCCGTACTCATCATGCGAAATTGGGAGCGGCTTAGCTTCAAGCAGATTGCTGTTCGACTGGAACGGAGCGAAAACGCTGCAAAAAAACTCTGGGCTCGCGCGCTCAGTCGCCTGGAGACTGAATTGTTCAGTGCCGATGAGCAAGGATAAGTCCGATCTTTCTGAGCAAGAATTGGAACGACTGGTGCGTTTCGATGATGAACTGCGCACCGGCGATTCAAGTGACCGGGAAGTGAGTCCTTCGGACGCTGACACCGTCGACGAACCATCTGAATGTGCACCGGATGCGATTACCGTTGAGATGGACATGCGAGTGAACTCAACGGAAGCGCCGGAGGTCATAATCGAATCCGGCGAAAGCCCATCTGACGATGCGGAGCCGACGTCGGCGAGTTCTCAGGACATAACGAAGCTTGCCGCTGCAAGCGACACTGCTTCGAGTGACGAGAGCGATGGCGATGAAGAGTTCGACGAAGCGGCTTTTCAAGGAACGGGTTCTCGAGCGTTAGCGTTCATACATCGTGTACAGCAGACGAATCCCCACGTTGTGGACGACATGGCGGCTGAGGAAGTCAACGGTTGGCTACATATCGAGGACGAACATCCCAAGCGGTTGGGGCGGCACGAAATCATCCGGCGTTTAGGAAGCGGCGGATTTGGAGTCGTCTTTCTCGCCATTGACCCTGAGTTGGAACGCGAAGTCGCCTTGAAGGTGCCGCGTGTCGAAACGCTGATCAACGGTCAGACTCGACGACGATTTCTCCGTGAGTCACGGATGGCTGCGCAGTTGAACCATCCGAACATCGCGACGATCTTTGAAGCCGGATCGGTGGGGCCCGTGTTTTACATAGCTTCGGAACATTGTCCGGGTGGGTCCATCGATCAGTTTTTGCAGATCGAAGCCAAAGGCGGTCGATAGATGGGAAATCTACGGCGCATCTGATCATGGCGCTCGCCGACGCGGTTGAGCATGCCCATGGTCGTGGCATTTTGCATCGCGATATCAAGCCGACTAACATTCTGTTGGATGTCCAGCCTGAGGAGCTGCCGAGTCTCTGCGGCGATCCAGAGCGGTTGGGGGAAGTCGCCCGATTGGTCGATTTCGGATTGGCCAAGAGTCTCGAGGTGTCAGACGACGTAACAAAGAGCGGCATTATGTTGGGCACGCCGGCTTTCACGGCACCTGAAATGGTAACTCGACGGCACGAAGCCGGCGCTGCGGCGGACGTGTATTCGCTCGGGGCAACGATGTATCATCTGCTGACAGGTGATCCACCTCTCAAGAAAGCATCCGACTTTGAGACGCTGGTGGCTACTCAAAACGAAGATGCGGAGCCACCAAGTTCCGTAGCCAATGGCGTGCACCGCGACTTGGATGCCATTTGCCTCAAATGCCTGGAGAAACAACCGGAGTTTCGTTACGCATCGGCTGGTGATCTGCGGGATGATCTGGAACGCTTTTTGTCGGGCCGGCCGATCGCGGCTCGTCGCACGACGCGTTTGGAGAAGATTGGACGCTGGTGTCGTCGCAATTCCATGGTCGCTATGCTGACCGCGAGTACTGCATTGCTTCTCGGCGTAGCGGCGGGTTCTTTGGTTTATACGTGGCAAGTCACATCAGAGCTCAAGAACGAGTCGCGTCGAATTGACGGCGAACGCATGGTGTTCGGAATCCATGCGGCTTTTAATCAGGATCGAATTCTTGGTCGCGCACTGGTTCGTGAACCTTGGCAGTCCTCAAGCGAGTTGCCGACCTACGACTTGTCGGCCGATAGCCGCGTTGTACTTATCGGGTTTGGAGACATGATACGCTTTTGGGACATCGTGCAACTTGAGGAGTTGGCGACGTTGCCGGTCAAGGCGCAACCGGCAACATTTGCACAGAGCGGATTGTCTCTGTTGGCGTGTACCGAAAACAATGAGTTTGGACGATATCCAATCGAACGTTTTCAATACGATGACTTGACGCGATGGCAAATTAAAAAGCCTGAAGCGTGGGAGCGATCGCGCGCGGAGGGGCAGGGAGTTGTGGCGACTAGCTCTGATGGGAATCGAGTCGCATTGAGCCTGGAAGAAGGCTTGCTGAGGATTCGTGACTTGGTTTCAGGGGCTGACGCAGAAGTCGAGTTGGAGTCGAGGGTCGAGTCGCTTTCGTTCTCTGCGGACGGGGCCATGGTGGCGGTCGCGCTGGAGCCATTGGATGAGGTTCGCATCATTTCATCCGCCAGCCAGTCGGTCGTTCGCAGTCTGAATGTGAATCGACCGAAATTTGTTGCGTTTTCCCCGGATGGACAGACGCTGGCGATTACGGAGGGAGAAATCCTTCGAGTGCGAAATGTTGTGGATTGGAGCATTGTTCAAGAGTTTGCGAGTCTCTGGAATCCGCAGTTTGCCTTTTCTCCGGACAGTAAACTGATTGCCGTGGCAACCAGCCACGATGTGATTTCGCTGCTACCTACCAAAGGGGCGGCTCGCACTTCTCGTGCCGAATTGACAATCAAGATTCCCTCAAACCTGTCGATCAGTAAGATCATGTTCATTCGTGATAAGCGATATTTGGTAGCAGGTACGGAAGAGGGGCTGGTCTATGCTTGGGACCTACCGTCCTCTGCCGAGAAACTTCAGTCACTGAACGTTGACTGGCAGCTGCTGTGTGAACAACCCTCAAGCGTCCCACCGGACGTGGTACCGATGACGGTCAATGTTCCGTAGAGATTGTAAGCATTCAGGCGATTGAAAGTTGAGATGGCAGAACTTAATCCGGGGAAGGTGAGTTTTCGTAGCGGTTCGTCGAATGACGCTTCCACGGTTCACGACCTGATCAAACCGTACGTCGATCGGGCGCTGCTGCTTGATCGTACTGTTCAGGAAATTGCGGCTCTCGCTGAGCATTCTGTCGCAGCCGACTACGAAGGCAAATTGATTGGCTTTGCCGCCGTCGAGGTCTATTCTCGCAAGCTCGCAGAGATTCAATGTCTTGCAGTACGTGAAGGTTATCAGCAACTTGGAGTGGGCAAGCAGCTGGTGGCTCGCTGTATCGAAATTGCTCGAGAGAAAAAAGTTGCCGAGTTGATGGCGATCTCGTCGTCATCGGAGTTCTTGCAGGCATGTGGTTTCGACTACAGCCTTCCCGGGCAGAAGCGGGCACTGTTCGTCAATCCGTAGAATGGATCGTGCATGCGCTGCGGGACTTGGTAAGGGTTTGAGGCAGCGAGACCCGCGTCGAGTTCGATTATTGACTGTCATGGCATATGGCACTTGCCTATAATCGGTGTTAATTGAATCCCAGCGAATGCTTGTCTGTCAGCGAACCCAAAGGAATCTCCATGAGCCACATTAAATCGAAACGCACTGGAAAAAGCACAGGTCGGCGGAAGATTTCTCGCGGCAAGGGGTTCGCCGGTTTGGAATATCTCGAGAATCGAAGGGTTCTCGCTACCTTTACGGTGACCAACCTCGCCGACGGCCCGGTGGCAGCAAGTGGTGACTTGCCGGGTTCGCTTCGGCAGGCAATTTACGATGCCAATGCACTCAGTGGCTCCGATGATATCGTATTTGACTCGCAGGCCGCCGGCTTTCTACCGCTCACGGATGGACCGCTCAATATCCGTGATTCAGTGACCATTACCGGTCCAGGGCCATTTGATTTGACGATCGGCGGTGGTCTTCAAAGTCGTATTTTTGATATCAATGATTTGGACTTTTTCAATCATAGTGACGTTTCCATCAGCGGTATGACCCTCACCGCAGGTTCTACCGGGTTGGAAGGTGGTGCGATTCGAACAACAGAGAGCCTCGAGATTCGTGATGTGATTCTGGCGGGGAATGAGTCGCTCGGCGCCGGTGGCGCTATTGCCGTCATTGAAGAAATTCCAGTCGCTGATGCGGCCATGGGATTGGACGCAGTCGAACTGACGATTGTCGACAGTTCGATTTCTGGGAACACGGGAGCTGACGGCGGTGGAGTCGCGGTATCGGCATTCGCGGCAGACGTAACGATCATTAATTCTCAGATCACGGGAAACTCGGCTGCAAATACAGGCGGCGGTTTGTCAGTCCAAACCTACTCAGGCGCTACCTATATCTCAGACAGTCTTTTTGCGGGTAACGAATCCGCGGATGGCGGAGGCGTCTTTCTAAGCTCGGAAGAGAGCGGATCGAACTTGTTAGATAACCTTGTTGTGAGCGCCAATTCTGCAACAGGGCGTGGTGGTGGGGTTTTCGTGTCGAATAAACTGGCGGCGGTTACCACGATTTCCAATACGAGTGTGACGGGAAACACAGCAGGTGAAGGGGGAGGAATATACTCGGCCAACGGTAAGGATTTCGCTGGCGGCGGATTCACACAAGTTTACCAGAGCACAATCGACTCAAATTACTCGGATTCGGCTGGCGGAGGCATCCACGCAGAGAATGCGGAGGACGGCCAATTAGAGATTGTTCGCAGCACGATCTCGGGTAACCAGGCCGGATCGGATGGTGGCGGTATGCAAACAGTCAGTCGTCGATATGGCCAGTATGAGTACTACTACTATCCCTACGTGTACGTACCTTACGACCCCGCGACGGGATCGGGCGGATATGGAATCGGACCCTACGGGCCGTACGATTATTACATTACCGGTAGGCCAGGGAAAACTACGGTTCGGGAAACGACCATTTCCGGGAACACGGCGGTCGGATTGGGCGGCGGCGTCAATTCTGATGCGTACAGTTTTGGTTCATCCGCATACGTTTACGGGTTGTACGACACGACGCTGGAATTCGTTAATGCGACTGTATCGGGAAACAACGGGTCTACTGGCGGAGGATTGTATTTCGACTCGTTTGATTACCAAGGTGCGATCGTCAACATCGAACACAGCACGTTCACAGGAAATACTAGTGTTGGGGTTGGCGGGATTGAGGGCGACTTGACCGGGTTTCCATTTGCCTACGCGCGAGTCAGCAATTCGATCATTGCAGAGAATCTTGGGAGTGAACCTGACGTTGACGGTGGAGTTTACGCCAGCTATTCGCTGATTGGAGCCAAGGACAGCTTGTCGAATGGTATGTATGGAAACGTTGTCGGCACGATAGTCAGCCCAGTCGACCCGCTGTTGGGGCCTCTTGCCATGAATCGCGGTCCCACACGTACGCACGCGTTGTTGGCGGGTAGTCCAGCGATCAATTCGGCGGATCCCGCTCCGGCTTCACCGCCAGATTATGACCAGCGTGGAATCCCGCGATTGCTCGACGGTCGCTCGGATATGGGAGCCTTCGAAGTCATTGACGGGATCGTTTCTTTCGCGGGGAACGGAGATTTGGTCATTGATACGACCGACGTCGACGATGAAGTCTTCGTGAATCCTGGTCGAGTCGCTGGCGAAGTCGAAGTGCTGCTGTTCAATCAGCACGTCGGATTCTACACACCGACGAATCGCATCATTATCAACCTGTACGATGGGGATGATTTTGCTCGCATCGACGAGTCGCTTACCTATGCTTCGGTGATGCGAGCCGGCAACGGTCTCGACACGCTGGTCGGTGGCGGAGGCCCAGACAAGTTAATCGGTAACGCTGATGCGGACAGTCTGAGAGGCCGCTCCGGCGATGACATACTCATAGGTGGATCGGGGCCGGATGAGCTGCTTGGTGGCACGGGCGAAGATCAAATCAACGGTGGCAGTGGCAGCGATCATATCGAAGGCAACGCCGACGATGACGTCCTGGTTGGATCGGCTGGTAACGATGAGTTGCTGGGTGGCGGCGGCGACGACGATCTCTTGGGCGGTGACGGCAATGACGTCCTGGATGGCGGCGGGGGCGATGACACAATGTTCGGTGGCGCCGACGATGACATTCTCGTTGGCGGATTTGGTACGGACTCGCTCACTGGAGGAGCCGATTCGGATATTCTGATTGGCGGTGACGGGTTGGACACGCTCACTGGCTCGAACGGAGAAGATATTCTTATCGGTGGAACCACATCGCATGACTCAGATTCTGCGGCCTTACAAGCCATCCTCAACGAGTGGTCCGACTTGTCGATTCCCTACCTGGACCGTATCGCCAATATCCGGGCAGGTGCGCCCGGATTCGCGTTTATGGCTGGTACATCGGTCTTCTCCGATGGCATTGCGGACAGCCTGACAGGCAACGCGGGATTGGATTGGTATTTCGATGTTTCCACCGAAGACGCATTGATTGGGGTCGTGGATGCTACGCTTCCCGATACTTCGCGCATGGACAATCGGTACGGCATGTACGGCGGCGGTTTGGATTCGAATACAACCGGGAGGCGCAATGATGGAACCCAGCCGATTTCCGTTATGCCGCTTCACATCATGGGGATGAAGCATTGGGGTGAGGATGACGAATGAGTCGCTTACTCAATCCCCGACTTTGTCGCGTCCAAAGATTGGGACATCGTCCCAAAGGTTCAGGGCACCCGAATTGAGATCGTTGGCGATCTTTGTTAACCGTTGGACTTCCTTTTTGTGCACATCGTTAACGACTTTGAACATCTTGGAGAAGACGGCCATGGCCGGACCAAGTGGTTTAACAATCAGTCGATGATCCAGCACAAACTGCAAGAGTTCTGGCCCTGTTTCAACGGAATCCGGAGCGTTGGGAACATCGTCAACCGGCTCGTTGCGATTGTTGTTGACGAAATTTCGTACTCCTTGACGGCTGGCGGTCGTGGTTTTGACCATGAATAGCGCGTCAGCGGTTTCGGACATGACTTCTTGAAGCAGCA
>CAYYHV010000008.1:18332-30477 GCA_964471695.1 uncultured Pirellulaceae bacterium | reverse complement strand
GCTCAAGGTGGGCTCGACGTAAGCCATAGTGCCTTGACCGTTTACCACGGAAGATGACCTTCGCGGATCGCCACTGCTTCTTCATCTTTTTCAGTTCGTTCGTAGCCGTTCTGGCCTGGCGTCGAAGTCGTTGCCCTTCCTGTTCGACTTTTTGCAGAAAGCGAAAAGCGGCCATAATTTGAAAATTGACGCCTCGCGCTTTGGCCTGCGTCAAGCGAGCGTTGGCTTCGGCCTCACGGGCTTTGGAGAGGTTTAGAGCAACCTCCGACATGACTTTGTATCGATCTGTTATCTCAGAAAAAGTAGGGGTCTGGTTCATTTTGATATCCCTGAATTTGGAAATGCGCAGTGGGCCTCGTTGCAGGCTTTGTGGTTCAGATTACTTTGCATCCGTCCTCGCAAGGTGATTGCCGTCCGTCGATGCTGTGCCTCTACAGGGGTAGACCTAGACCTACCGGCGCGGATAGCGCGTCGCTGCTCACAATGGTTGCACAGTCCCTAGAAGAACTATTGCGAAACAAGTCCTTCGTCCGACAGGGAAGTGGCAAGTTGCATCGCGATTGGCCAGATTTGTTACCCACGAGAGTTCGAGGGCGCAGCGAACGCTTGGCGCAAGACCGATGGCGGGGAGCGGGTGGTGGGCGTTCGCCAAGCACGCCCGCGACTCGAAAACTTCGCGTGTCAGCTGTGGGGTTGCTTGGGTGCCATCATCAACCCAACAGGGCGCTAGCCCCATCGTGTGGGGCGCGACGAACCCTGATTTCCCGCCGTCGAAAATGTTTCAACGGCAGGAAATTGGTAATTCCCGCATCTGAACGAGCAGGCGAAATCAGGCTTGTCCGTTCGATTCGGATTCAGACGGCTCTTTGCCGAAGTTCTCGGATACGTAATCGGCGATGGTTGCGACACTCGGCTCGTTCATAAAGACGGCCATTGGTAGCGACATCTGCAGCTGACTCTCGATCTTGTTCTTCAGCTCGATTGCCATGAGCGAATCCAAGCCCATGGCATTGAGTGGAGTCGCGACTTCGATATCTTCCAACTCCATTCCCATGATCCGAGCCAATTGGCCAGCAAAGAACTCGCTGAGTTTGACATTCCGATCCTTGACAGACATTTCGCTGATCATCTGACGGAATGCACGGTCTTCCGCCGAGTCACCACGGTTTCCGATTTCGACGCCGGCAGCTACGTCCGTAAGAAGAGGAGCAATATTATTGCCGCTGGCGCGAACGAGATTGGCCCAATTGACGGACATGACGGCTGTTGCTTCCGCATTCTTTGCAATCAAATCGCCCATGACATCGAGCGATTCCTGAGCGGGAAGCATGCCCATTCCGCGGTTGGCAAGCTGCTCTTCGCGACCTTCTTCTGTTGCCATGCCAGAATTGGCCCATGGCCCCCAGTTGATACTGACGGCTGGCAATCCCTGCGATTGTCGCATGGCGGCGATACCATCAAGGTAGGCGTTGCCGGCGGCGTAGTTGCTTTGGCCGGGGGAACCCAAGACGCACGCGATGGAGGAGAAGAGGACAAAGCAATCAAGGTCGTGGTCACGCGTTGCTTCGTGGAGATTCCACGAGCCTTGGATTTTGGCTCCGAGCGGCTTGTCCAATTGATCCAGGTCCATGTCAAACATAACGCCATCAGCTAACACACCGGCTGCGTGGATGACGCCTTTGAGCGGCCCAAAGTCATCGGGAATCTGATCCAGAGCGGATCTTAGTGACGCCCTATCGGTCACGTCACCCTGAATGGCGGTTACGCGGATGTTCTTGGATTCAAGCGCCTTGATGGACTCCTGTTTCGCGGCATCGGGAGCCCGTCGCGACATCAACGCAACATGTCCGGCTCCGCGCTCTGCCAGCCAGTCGGCGACTTGAAGTCCCAAAGCACCGAGTCCACCTGTGATGAGGTAGGTACCTTCTTTCGAGGGATGGAAAGTCGCGACAAACTCTTCATCAACGCCTTCTGATCGTTCTACCGAAACGACGACTTTGCCGATGTTCTTCCGCTGAGCCATATAGCGATAGGCGTCGATCGTTTGCTCGGAATTGAAACGCGTAAACGCCATCGGGTTGTAGGTGCCATCTTCGAAGAATTTCATCATCTCTGCGAACATCGTCCGGATATAATCGGGGCGCTGTCGCAACATGCGGTCGAGGTCGATGGCAAAATACGACAAGTTGTCCTGGAACGGTAGCAGGCCGATCATCGTGTTGGAGTAGATATCCGTCTTGCCGATCTCAAGGAATCGGCCGTAGGCTCGCAAGACCCCGAGGCTTTCCGTGATCGCGTCACCGGGCAGCGAGTTGAGAACGATATCTACGCCTTCGCGATTGGTTATTTCGCGAATTTCATCAGCGAACTCAAGCGTTCGCGAATTCATCACATGATCGACTCCGAGCGATCGCAAGAAGTCGCGTTTCTCATCACTTCCGGCGGTCGCGAAGATTTCAGCGCCAACATGTTTGGCGATTTGAATCGCGGCTTGTCCAACACCGCCTGCACCCGCATGAATCAAGACGCGTTCGCCCTTGGCCATGCCGGCGAGTCGTATCAGCCCGTAATATGCCGTCAGGAAGGTGACGGGGATCGTGCTGGCCTCTTCATGGGTAACGTTGGATGGTTTTTTGACCAAGGCGTACTCTGCCGTAACAGCGTGGGACGCAAAACTGTACGGCGCTACGCCCATGACTTCGTCGCCCACTTTGAAGCGGTCAACGCCTTCCCCGACAGCCGTCACCACCCCAGAGGCCTCGATGCCCATAGGCACAATGGTATCGGTGATGCCCGGGTATAATCCAAGTGCCTTGAGGACGTCGCTGAAGTTCAGGCCAGTTGCTTTAACTTCCATCTCAACGCTGCCGGCAGGCGGCGGCGTGAGTTCGAAGTTTTCGTAGTACAGGGCGTCAAAACTACCCGGTGCCGATATGCGCAAACGGAAAGGCCCGTCGGAAGGGACGCGCATGGTATCCGTCGTGCCTTCTTCCTCAGGTTGATCGTTGTCCGATTCCAACCGAGCCACAAATCGCTGGTCGCCTCGGTAGGCAATCTGGTTGTCTTTGCTGGGGGCAGCCAGATCGTTGACGAATGCGTCAGCAGCCGAATCATGGTTACCGTCAATGTCGACTAGGCGACATCCCAGTTCTGGATGCTCTACCGTTGCAACGCGTACCAGACCGATGGTTGGTGATTGAGCCGCAACAGGTTGATCACTATCGATGATGTTGTGGGCTGAGCCGGTAACGACCCAGACTTGAGGTGGTTTGCCGTCGGTGATACGTGCCGCTTGCTGCGTCAACCGCAGGACTGAAGCGACTCCAAGGTCTCGAGCCGAACGGATGGCATCGGTCGAGCCGGTGGTGGGGTCTTGGCAATCGAGCGTCCAGACGTGAACGCAAGTGACGGGTTCGCCGTTTGCTAGACTCGACTTCAAAAGCTGAGCGTAGTCGTCGCTTTCAGTGGGGCGAATCGTCGAGACCGCATCGCCGGCTTCGAAAGTAGTGCCTGGTTTGACCAGGGAAACGCTGGCTCCAGCGGCTTTGATCTTCTCCGCGACAACGTTGGCAAATCCGGACTGGTCAGCAAAAAGTACGTAACGACCGTTCAGTTTAGCTGCCTCGGATTCTAGCGGCGAAGATTGCCAACCGATCTGATACAGCCATTCAGCCACGTCGATCGGACCGCTGGAATCGACAGGTTTGCCAACCCGCTGAATGGTCACGCCCTCGAATGATACGAGTACAGCCCCCGATGCATCAACAAGGAAAACATCGGATTCCACGACTTCTGGACTGGGACGATGGTCCTCCGAAATGCGTCGAGCCAGGATATGTGTCCCAGCCGCAACATCGCCAAACACACGAGCTCGCTTAATTCGAACGGGTACGTAAGTGTACGGCGCATAGTCGCCATTGGGTTGCGCTGGTACGGTACCAGCAACGCACTGCATTAGAGCATCGCCGACGGATGGATGGAGATGATAGTTCCCCAAATCCTGCTTGACCGATTCAGGCAAGTCGAGCGTTCCGACGGATTCAGATTTGGTACGAACAATGTGCCCTAGTACTTGGAACGACGGACCGTAAGCCAGGTTGCGCCGCGCCATCACCTCGTAGAATTCTTCTTTGGTCAGTTCGGATTCCTTGCGGGCTCGAACATCATCCAAGTTGTCGATCTTAAGGGGGGAGTCGTCCTTCAGGGATTCCTGATGAACCATGGCTCCCGAAACATGGAGTTGCCATTTCGGCGAGTCGTCTGTCGATTCGCCGCTGACGCTCAGCGTTTCGAAGGTGGATCGACCACCCATTTCTGGTGCGGCCGTGACTTGAACAATGCGATGGCCTTCCACAGGAAGGAACATGGCGGTCTGGATCGCGATATTCTCAACGGCATGGTTGCCTTCGCCGAATTGTAGACTGGCAACGGCCAGTCCCTGTTCGATATAGGCGGCCGCCGGAACAACCACGGAACCCTGGACTTGGTGGTCTTTCAAGTGCTTGGGGTTTTCGACGCTGAACCGAGTCTCGAACAGGTCCGATTCAAAAGCCGTGCGATAACGACTTCCGATCAGCGGATGGAGCGAAGGTCCACTGCCGCCGCCGCCTGTAATGGGCGTTCGTTCGTCGAGCAGCCAATGCGAAGAGCGTTGGAAAGGGTAGGTGGGAAGCGAAAGGCGTTTTCGTTTCCATGGGGCCTCCACGGCTTTCCAGTTAATCTGAACGCCCAACACATAGAGTTCAGAGAGGGCGCCCAAGAGTGTGGCCCAGTCGTCTCGCCCTTTGCGCAGGGACGGAACCCAGGCGGCTTCGTAGTCTGGCAGGCAACGACGGCCCATGCCGACGAGGCTGGCGGTTGGCCCGATTTCCAGCAACGCGTGGACTCCGAATTCTTCCAGAGAGTGCATGCTTTTTTCAAATTCGACCGCATTGCGAATGTGATCACGCCAGTACGCTGGATCAAAGTCGCTGTCGCCTGCAGGTTTCCCTGTCCGGTTCGTGATGATCGGAATGGTGGGGCGGTTGTAATCCAACCCGGCAGCGTACGATTCGAATTCATCGAGCATGGGATCCATCAACGGCGAATGGAACGCGTGCGAGACTTTGAGGAGTTGGGTGCCAATGCCGGCTTTTTCGAAGGCGGCAATCGCCTGTTCGATCAAATCTGAATCACCGGAGATCACGTTATTTTCCGGGCCATTCGCGGTGGCGACCGAGATGCGATCGCCCAGTGGTTCGATGGTCTGATTGACGCGCTCGCGTGACGCAAAAATGACAGCCATCTTTCCGGTTTGCGGTAGCTGTTGCATCAGCTCAGCCCGTTTGGCCAACAATGCCAATCCGTCCTCAAGACTGAAGACGCCTGACACACACGCCGCAACGTATTCGCCGACACTGTGTCCGATCAACACGCTGGGCTCGACTCCCCATGATCGCCACAATTTCGCCAACGCGTACTCGATGGCAAAAATCGCGGGTTGGGTATAAGCCGTTTCGTTGAGCGACGACTCACTTCCCTCTGGGTAAATCACGCTCAGCAGCGATTGGTCGCGATGGGGTTCCAGGAGCCGATTGCATTCATCGATCCAGCGGCGAAACTCGGGATGGACCTGATAGAGGTCTTGCGCCATGTTGACGTATTGCGAGCCCTGACCGGTGAACAGGAACGCAATCTTCGGCTTGACCGCAATACGGACTTCGCCTGCCTTTGTGCTGCGGTCATGTTTCCCGTCGGCCGCTTTCTTCAGCGACTCGATCATTGCCGCACGCGAATCCGCGACAATCGACGTACGATGGTTGAAGTGCGACCGGCCGACGTTGGCTGAGTGGCAAAAGTCTGCCAATGCGTCATCCGTCAGCGACTCAAGCCGTTCTGTCAAACGTAGAGCCACGGCTGGTGCAGCCGATTTTGATTTCGCGGAGAAGGCCAGAACGTGTTGGGGACGCTCTACCTGCGATTGCTCCGTGTCGTCCGGAGCCGCGGTGACTGCCGATTCGACGATAACGTGGGAATTTGTGCCGCCAAACCCAAACGAGCTGATCCCAGCCACAAAGGGGCCTTCTTTCGACAGGTCAGTCGACTTGCGAGGGATCACCAGCCGCGTTCCATCGAGGTTGATGTTCGGGTTCAGTTCGTCCAACAAGGCTTGGCCAGGAATGACGCCGTGCTTCATGATGAGCAGCACTTTGATCAATCCAACGATCCCCGAAACCGTCTCGGTATGTCCGACGTTGGCTTTGGCTGACGTAACGTAAACGGGTTTGTCACTTTCTTTTCGCTGAGGGAACAACTTCGTCAGCGACTGGAACTCGATCGGATCACCAAGTGGTGTACCCGTACCGTGTGCTTCGATGTAGTCGACTTTGCTGGTGCTCAACCCGGATCGAGTCAAAGCCGATTTGATGCACTCGATTTGCGACAGACTGTTAGGTGCCGTGATTCCAGATGTGCGTCCATCTTGATTAATTGCGGTGCCTCGAATGACGCCGAGAATCTCATCGCCGTCTCGTGTTGCATCCGTCAATCGCTTGAGCACAAGCATGCCGCAGCCTTCGCCGCGAACATAGCCATTTGCGGTCGCATCAAACGGTCGGCATTCGCCCGTCATGGAGAGCATCCGCGCTTTGGAGAACGCGATCGAAACTTCAGGCGACAGGACCATATTGACGGCGCCCGCAATCGCCGAATCGCAATCACCGTTCCGTAGACTTTGAACCGCCATGTGGAGGCCAACCAGCCCAGAAGAACACGCCGTATCGACAGCTAGGCTTGGGCCACGCAGATCCATGACGTACGAGATGCGGTTCGCGGCGACGCTCAACGCGTTACCGGTACCCATGTGGGCGTCGATATAGTCAAGATAGTTGTCATAAGCGCTTGGCAGCTTCGAGTAATCGCTACCGCCAATGCCGACAAAGACACCTGTTGCTGATCCCGCGAGTTGCTCGGCGGAGATGCCAGCGTTCTCGAAAGCCTCCCAGGAGACTTCGAGTAGCAAACGTTGTTGCGGATCCATGCGCACGGCTTCGCGCGGCGTGATGCCGAAGAACATCGAGTCAAATTCGCGGGCCTTGTTGATAAAGGCGCCCCAGCGAATCGACATCTTGCCCGGTGTGTCCGGATCTGCGTCGTAATATTGCTCGACATCCCAGCGTTCAGCCGGGATTTCGGTCACAGCGGTGCGCTGCTCCGCGATCAGCTTCCAAAACTCATCAAGATCGTCCGCGCCAGGCAATCGGCACGACATCCCAACGATCGCAATCGGTTGGGCGACTTGAGGTTTGTTCTTCAACCGCGACTTGAGAAGCTCTTGTTGTGCGGGACTTAGGTTAGCCAATCGTTGGGCCAAATCGACCATCGATTGCATCTCCGTGGGGGTTTACTGGTTCCGAGGTAGGTCGTCCTGACCTCTACTGGTGGACGGGCATCATGGCAATGCACAGGCGGGTTTATGTACCGATGCCGTTATCGAATCGGCTATTTCAGGGGGCTTTCATGAAACTCGCTGCCATAGCCACCGCCTTTCCTTGGCACTATTGCAACGCAGCTTCGGCATTATACCTATTTAGCCTCGTTTCAAAAGCTCAATGCGCCGCAAATTAAAGGGTTCTGAGGCGTCAGGATCGTATTTTGCAGTGTTTGGAAAATTCGTCGGACATAGAATGCTGTCAGTGCAATCGTTAGATGGTTTACCAAGCATGTTTTCCCTACCGTGAAATGAGCCAAATTGAATTCGATTCCAGACCTGCGAATACGGTCCATTAATGACGCCGAGCCGAATACGGATGGAGATTATGTTCTTTATTGGATGATCGCGAATCGAAGAGTACGGTCGAATTTTAGTCTTCAGCGGGCTGTCGAATGGGCTGAAGAGCTCAACAAGCCGCTGTTGATTTTGGAGGCTTTGCGAGCCGGTTATCAGTGGGCGAGTGACCGCATTCATTACTTCGTTATCCAAGGTATGGCAGATAACGCTCGTGCGTTGGCAAAAAAGCCGGTGACTTACTATCCGTGGCTTGAAGAGAACCTGGGCGACGGTCGGGGGCTGCTCAAAGCCCTTGGCAAGCGGGCTGCTGTCGTCGTGAGTGATGACTTTCCGTGTTTCTTCTTGCCTCGCATGATCGACTCGGCAGCCAGCCAGGTCAAAGTCCGGTTTGAACTGGTAGATAGCAACGGACTGTTACCCATGCGAGCCGCGGACAAGATCTACGCGCGTGCCTATGACTTTCGTCGATTTCTGCAAAAAAACTTGCTCCCGCACCTGAATGATTGGCCGAATGATGATCCGCTCAGCCGCAAGAAATTGCCGAAGCTCGACAAATTGCCTGCCGACGTCTTGAAGAAGTGGCCTGCCGCTGATGTGGAGTCGTTGGCTGCGGACAGTCGCCGGATGTCCGAATTTCCGATCGACCACAATGTTGGGACTTCGATGATTGCGGGCGGCTCTGGGGCTGCGAACAAGCGTCTGAAGTCATTCATGGCGGGGACGATCGACCAGTATGGTGACCTCAGAAACCATCCGACGGAAGAAGTCACGACGGGATTGTCGCCGCATCTGCATTTCGGTCATATCTCAGGCCAGCAGATTTTTAAGGCGGTGATTGATCGTGAGGACTGGTCAGTCGACAAAGTCGCGGAGAAGGCGAAGGGTAGCGCGCGTGGATGGTGGGGAATGAGCGAGTGTGCCGAGTCGTTCGTCGATCAGATCGTGACTTGGCGCGAGTTGGGTTACAACATGTGCTGGCAACTTCCAAACTACGATCAATATGAAACGCTACCGGATTGGGCGAAACGCACGATGCGTGAGCATGAGAAGGATCGGCGAGAATATCTGTATTCGCTGGAAGAATTCGAGACTTCCAAGACGCATGATGGATTATGGAATGCGGCTCAACGGCAGCTTGTCCGTGAAGGTCGTATCCACAACTACCTGCGGATGTTGTGGGGTAAGAAAATTTACGAGTGGACGGCGAATGGTCGTGAAGCTCTTGAGGTTATGATTGAGCTGAACAACAAATACGCCTTAGATGGTCGCAACCCCAATTCCTATAGCGGTATCTTCTGGATTCTGGGGCGGTACGATCGGGCATGGGGACCTGAGCGCAAAATCTTTGGAAAAATCCGCTACATGTCCTCCGACAACACGGCCCGCAAAGTCAAAGTGAAGCCTTATCTGGCGAAGTACAGCGCGCAAGGTGCCCTCTTTTAGTACGGTTTCTCTACGCAGGTAGTGGGATGTTTTCGTCGAGCGTCGGCTTTGCGTGATTCGCTCTACGGATTTTCCTTGGCTTGACCCGAATTGCAAAAACGCGGTACTTTTACGGCTGAGCGCAACGGATCATTGCCGGACCGTATTCGAACCATTGAAAAACTGAGGGATCATAGGCTATGGCACACGGAAAAACCTACGAAAACGCGGCGGCTGCGATTGGCAATACTCCCATGATCCGGCTGAACAAGCTCATTCCGGAAGGACATGCGACTGTCTATGCCAAGTGCGAATTCTTTCAGCCGCTCAACAGCGTGAAGGATCGAATTGGCGCAGCGATGATTAATGCCGCGGAACGAGACGGCAAAATCAACAAAGATACGCATGTCATCGAGCCAACGAGTGGTAACACCGGAATTGCGTTGGCCTTCGTCTGTGCAGCCAAAGGCTACAATCTGACCTTGACGATGCCCGAGTCCATGTCGGTTGAGCGTCGCGCGTTGTTGCGAGCGCTGGGCGCCAATCTAGTGCTGACGCCAGCTGCCGGGGGAATGCCAGGAGCCATCGAGGCTGCGGCTGAAATGGTCGCCAAAGAAGACAACGCCTGGATGCCTCAGCAATTCGAGAATCCCGCCAACCCGGCTATTCACGAAGCGACTACCGGTCCAGAAATCTGGGAAGACACCGGTGGAAAGATTGATGCACTTGTGGCGGGTGTTGGAACGGGGGGAACGATCACTGGGACTTCGCGATACTTGAAGAGTCGCAATCCTGATTTTAAGGCGATTGCCGTTGAGCCGATTCACTCGGCCGTCATCAGCGGTGAGGGGCCAGGTAAACATCGCATCCAGGGCATCGGGGCTGGATTCGTTCCCAAGAACTGTGACACCTCGATCATTGATGATGTTGTCAAAGTCGAAGACGAAGACGCGTTTGCGTGGGCTCGCCGACTGGCAAAAGAAGAAGGCATCATGGCTGGTATTTCCAGCGGTGCGAACGCATGGGCTGCTGCCCAAGTCGCAGCGCGTCCCGAAATGAAAGGCAAGACGATCGTTACGATCATGTGTAGCCTGGGCGAGCGATACCTCTCGACGCCACTGTTTGAAGGCCTCACAAGCTAGTCTTTGCGGCTAGGTTCTGAGATCAAATCGAACAGCATGGTCCGTGAGCGACAAGACGCCAGTGCTTACAGAGCATCCGCGTCTAGTGCTCGTTGAGCATACTGCCGTCGCGGATGTCGCCAGACTTTCGGCCTGAATTCTGGCGAATCCAGCTGCGTCGCCCGCCATGCCAAAACGAGACTTATTGAGACGGTTTGCGTAAATCAGCCAGCCCTCTGGCGACAGCGCTTGGGGCTTGAGGCAGTCGGTTACGGTTGCGTGACTTCCATTTCCCGATTCGAGTTTGCCCATTCAGACATCGAATCATCGTAGACACGTACGTCTCGTGCTCCCAAGATCTCATGGAGCACAAACCAAGGCGGCGCCGCATGCAGTCCCTCATTGCAGTAAGTCACAATGGTCGATCCGGGTTGATTCACCTGACGGTAGAGTTTGCGTAACTCGCTCGCTGATTTAAAAGTCCCATCCTTATTGAAATTTTGTTTCCAGAAGATGTTTGCGGCACCAGGGATGTGTCCTCGCTGCTTGTGTGGCTTTTCGGTGTGGAATACTTTCCCGGGTTCCTCGCCGCTAAATTGTTTGGGTGGACGACCGTCCACCAGCCGCCACTTTGAATTGCTCAGCATGTTTTCGATCGCCGTCGCTGATGTTGCATACTGAGGATTCGTCTTGGTGATTCGGTACTTTGTCGGCGTGATGGCGGGTGCGACTTTTCGAGTCAGCGACAATCCGGCGCGTTGCCAAGCTTGCTGTCCACCATCAAGAATGGAAACCCGTTGGTGCCCGTAGAATTTTAGAGACCAGTACATTCGCGTCGACAGACGATTGGCGAGGTCGTCATAAATAACGATGTGCGAATCGTTGTTGGCTCCGCAGCGGCGAAGAAGCTTCTCCATACTAGGTTGGTCGATATTGTTGAAGCGATCTGGCGTCCTGGGATTCGTAAGGTCGTCAAGCCAATGCAGAAAATGCGCGGACGGGATGTGTCCCGACTCGAACTCCCGTTTGTCTCGTCCGATTTCTAAAAGGCACAGGTCTCCTTCCTTGAGCAACGATTCGAGTTGCTTGGCACTAACCAATGGTGGCACGCTGGTGACGTTTTTCTCAATCGTCGTCTGGGCGAGCGAATGGGAATGCGCGATCAAGCAAAGTAGGAGCGGAAGGAGGCACGCACACACGGCGCGGCGAACAAATCGACAGATTGATGCGAATGCGGCCATAATAAAACTCCGCTGAGCACTGTTGGTGGGGCACAGGGACAGCATAACGTTTTGCGGGTCGGTTAGTGCGAATACTGGGCAATCCGCGGAAAAAGTAAACATCGGTTAAGTCCGCCGACGATCAGCCTGGCGGCTCACACATCCATTGCCTGTACAATACTTGGATGTCTCATCCACCTTCTCAAGAAGTCACAGACGCGGCATTGAGCCAAGCCAAACGCCTTGCAGATGGGCTTTATCCTCATCAGGTCGAGGGCGTAGCTTTCCTGCTGGCGAGACGTCGGTCAATTTTGGCGGACGATATGGGGCTTGGTAAGACACGGCAGTCGATTATTGCAATGATCGAATCCGAGCCGCGTGGTCCCTGGTTGGTCGTCTGTCCGGCTTCCGTAAAAACGAATTGGCAACGTGAAATTACCCTGGCGATCGATGCCCCCTCAGAGGTTGTGATCGTTGATCGCAAAGTCGCCGTACCGGGCCCTGGCTTTTCCGGCTGGGTAATTATCAACTACGACATCGTGAAAAAGAATTTAAAAGCACTTCAGACGCTGCCATTTGCTGGATTCGTTTTCGATGAGGCACATTATCTGAAG
>CAYYHV010000008.1:17938-18322 GCA_964471695.1 uncultured Pirellulaceae bacterium | reverse complement strand
CTCGGACGCTGATTGACGATGTCCAATCGCCCGTCGTTCATTGTCTTACGGGTACGCCAATGATGAATCGGCCGCGTGACCTTTTTCCGTTATTGCAGTTGGTGGGGCATGCTTTAGGCAAGAGCTTTCTGGGTTTTGCCAAACGCTATTGTGATGCGCAGAGGGGCGAGTACGGTTGGGAGACGCGTGGAGCCAGCAATCTTGAGGAATTAGCGGTTCAACTACATGGCACGATGCTGCGCCGCACGAAGGATGAAGTTCTCGACCTACCAGGAAAAATCCGGACTTGGCTAAGCGTTGAGGTATCGGCCACAGCGAAACGGGGGATGCGTCGTGTCTTGGCGACTTTACTCAAGCAAACAACAAGTGATTTGCCAGGGGGAG
>CAYYHV010000008.1:0-17928 GCA_964471695.1 uncultured Pirellulaceae bacterium | reverse complement strand
CAATTTCCCGAGCCAAGCTGATTGCCCGTCTGACACCGGTAAGATCAAGCATTGCCGGCGCCAAGATGAAGCATACCCTTGAGTTCGCGAAGGGGATCATTGATCAAGGCGAGAAGGTGATCATCTTCTCCTGCTTTCGCGAAGTCATAGAAACCATGTTGGACGACTTTGAGAGTGAGTCGGTACGCTGGTTTACAGGCGGGAGTTCTATGGAAGACCGGCAAAAGGCAGTTGACGACTTTCAAAACGACGATAGCGTCAAGGTGTTGCTCGCGACGGTGATTGCGGGGGGAGTCGGGATTACGTTGACGGCCGCCCGAACAGTGATCTTTAATGACCTCGACTGGGTGCCAGCCAATCATTGGCAAGCCGAAGATCGTGCGTATCGTATCGGTCAGAAACATGCCGTGAATGTTTATTACTTCAAGGCGCTGGGAAGTATTGACGAGTTTGTGGGCCAAGTCCTCGAAACAAAATGCCGGTTGATCTCGTCCGTTGTCGACGGCGGCGCTATGCATCCGGAGGCAACCGAAGATGCGCTTGGTGAATTGGAGCGGGCGCTTGGAGCCTTGGCGATTGACGGAACGAAGAAGCTGACGGGCGAGCAGATAGACAATGCATTTGATCAAGTTGTCGCGACGTACGCACAGATGGCAAATGAGGTCGTGACGAATGTGGACCCATTGCACAAGCCGAAGCAAGCCGGCATGGCGTCAATTCAAGCCCTCGCGCGAGCCTTGTCGCCGCGGGTCGCGACCACAAAGTATCGCATCAAAGCCACCGAGCAACTCAAGTGGTATGAGCTCGAAGTCGATGGGGCGGATGTTGTGTGTAGTTGCCGCGGTTTCGAATTTCGCGGTCAATGTAAGCACGCGCGAATTCTCAAAGATGCTCTGGCAAGCGGCGAAGACATCCCCGACGCTTACCAACGTGTCGAATGATCCGTGCCGTCCGAACCATTGATGATCGAGCCGCAATGCCGAATTGGCCCACCATTGCGCTGGCAATGACAGTCAGGTATGCTGATTGATTACATTCAGCACAATTTGATTCGCAGGAGGGTTCGATGGACTTTTCGCAACGACCAGGTGACCACGAGTGTTTTGACTATCATCGCGACTATGCCAACAAAGCGCCGGATGGAAATATTCTCGACACTTTAGGGAAACAAGCGACGGATATCCCAAAATTCATGCGGGCGATTCCGGCTGATCAGTTTGAAGTCGTGCACCCGCCGTACGGCTGGACCATTCGGACTGTGCTCGAGCATTGTTGCGATGCTGAGCGAGTCTTTGGTTATCGAGCCTTGCGATTTGCAGCCGGCGATGCGACGGATTTGCCCGGTTGGGAGCAGGACCACTACGCCTCATGTGGGTTCGCGAATGCTGCCAATGTGGAAGACTTGGCCAGCGAGTTTGAAAGCCTCCGCAATGCGAATGTCTTAATGTTCAAGCGATTCCGTCCTGAAGTGTTTGACTCGATGGGAACAGCCGACGGGCGCAAAGTCTCAGTGCGAACAATCGCTTGGCTGATGGCAGGGCATTGGATTCATCACGAAATCATTCTCAAAGAACGACTTGGACTATGAGTCGATCGTTCCGTCTAATCGCGTGGTTGTTGATCGTCGTTCTCACGTGCTTCGTCGAATGCGCTTCGGCAGAGGAAGACGGCAAATTGGAGCTGCGCCGCAAGGATGGCGACCGGCCGATGTTGGTGTACAACGCTGGCTTTCTGCCATCGCCGGATGCGGCAGCCCCTTGGTTCGGTCGGAGTGGATTCATACATCCGTTTTTAACGCCGAAGGGCAGGGCAGTCACCGAGGCCTTCCCCCCGGATCATCTGCATCAGCACGGCTTGATGTTTGCGTGGACGAGCACCGTCATCGACGGGAACAAAGTCGACTTTTGGAACAGTCGACTGAGGCAAGGGCATGTGGAGCACGTCAAGACGATTGTGGCTTCGAATGAGCGCATCGAAGTCCATTTGCGTCATGTTTGGGATGGGGTAGAGCCGGCCGTTGTCGCGATTCAAGAAGCGTGGGAATTGACCCGCGTGGACCATGCTGAATTCAACATCTTTGATCTCAAGTCGACTCAGGTTTGCGTCATGAACGAGTCGCTCAAGATCGACGCCTATCACTACGGCGCCATGTGCGTTCGCGGCCCATCGGAATGGTTAGATTCAACGGAAATGGCAACAAACGAAGGGGAAAATCAGCAGAGCGGCAATCATACGCGTCCGGATTGGGTGGCCATGTGGGGGCGCGGTTTGGGCCAGCCGGCGGGAATTGTGGCTATGAGTCACCCAGCGAATTTTCGTTCGCCGCAGCACGTGCGGCTGCATCCGAAGAAACCGTACTTCTGTTTTCTTCCGATGGTAGAACGTCCATTGGAGCTTAAGCCCAAGGTTCCTTACGTGTCTCGATTCCGATTTGTCGCGTTCGACGGGAAGCTCGACACCAAGAAAGTCGGAGCCGTCTGCAAGCAATTTCAAACCAGTGGGAAGTGAGCCGCCTTGCAGGTGTTGCGTGGTGTTCAGAGGTTGCGGCTGATCATGATCGCCAAAACACCGCGGACCGACCAGCAGAAGGTTCGAATCCAATTCGTTGAAACCAGTCGATGGTGCGCCGTCGTGTCGAAGCCTTGCGAGAGTTTCGTGTGCATTGGCACCGAGACGAAAAAAGTCGTCGCCCAGATGACGGCGATCAAAACGATTCCCGCGATCGCCAATCCACGTGCGCTTCCCGTGTTGAGATTGGCTAGGAGGATGGCTGCGGTAGCGAGTTCGGTCAGCATCAAAGGCATCACGACCCAGGTAGTCCGGGTCTGATGGATTCGTTCGTACTCGACGAACGATTCGGCACCGACGTCAGCCATCATCGGGTAGTGCACAATTTGGATGAACCAGATCAGTCCAACCATGCTCAACGTACCATAGACGTGAGCATCGCTAATCCATGAGATCATGCTACCTCGAGCAGGTGGAGTCCGGCTTCTTGTGCCATTCCGCGGAGCTTTTTCATGGCTCGGATTTCCAATTGCCGAACCCGTTCCTTGCAGACTCCGAGTTCATCACCCAGGCTCTGGAAGGTCCGTTTACCTTCACTGCCATTCATGCCGAATCGCTCGCGTACAATAAACTGCTCGCGCTCATCCAAAGTGTTGAGGATGTGGTTCAGCTTACGTGACAAGCCTTTCCACGTGGCTTCGCTGATGCGATCTGCGAGGTCTTTCCCTTCGCATGTTTCCATGTGATCGGAGGTGCCAGTGCTGTACCGCTGTCGATCACGATGGTGTTTCTGTACCATTCGCCAGACTTCCCTTCGAACGGCGCGTGTCGCATACGTCGAAAAGCGGAAGCCGCGGTCGAAATCGAACTTATCAACGACTCGAACCAAGCACGTGATCCCTTCGCTTAGGAGTTCGTCGAATGGGTTCTTTTCGTCAGCAAGCTGCTTGACGATGGAGATGACCAGTCGGGTGTTGGAACGTAGGATGTGGTTACGAATGGCGTTCGAGCGATCTATCCATGCCTCGATTTTCCGCAGTTTGGTTTCGCTTGGTCGTTTGAGGTTGAGCGATGACCGCAACGCATTGGCGCGATACTTGTAATAATTCATCCACTGGAACAAGTCGCGTTCCTGGGTGGGGGTCAGCAAAGGGACTTCGCACATCCGAAGGAGATGAGCCGGCATGTCCCGAGTGACATGTCGCGGAAGGTCGCAAACCGCGCCGAGAGGAAGATCAGGTTCCTTGGCTCCCGATTGTTCCATCTCGCGAAAGCCCGGGTTGTCTATAAATGCCAGTTCAATGCGGAGCGTCTGTTCCGTTCGCTCGCGTAACTGGCCGATTTTCGACGTTTTTGTCCCCTCGGATGCTGACTGGGCTTTTTTCCGTGTTTGCATTCCTACCATCTCGATATTCCCCTCGCATTTCAGAATATTCGTTCAAACCGCTCGTAATATATCCGGTGGTACGTTCCAACGCAAGCACATAACCGTTCACTCCGGTCACTCTTAACAGGTGCCTTTTCTTGCAGGAAATTGGCCAATCTGCTTATTTGTCGATGGTTTGATTGACCGATAATGCTAATATATTCTTGGTTAGTCACTATTAAATATTCGGTCAATTCGATCGCATGTCTGAACTTCTTACTCCAAAACAAATCGCACGAGCCTTAGGAATCAGCGAAAGCTCTCTCAAGCGATGGTGTGATAGTGGGCGTTTGCCCGCGATTCGTACGGCCGGCGGACACCGTCGACTGCGTCGAACTGAGATTGTTCAGTTAGTCCGCGATGGGCAATTGACGCTGGAAACTCCCGAGGCGTTGGGGCTCCCACCGTCGGCAGGTCGTGGCCAGTGGAACTTGGACCGGGCTCATGATGCGACGGTTGCGGCGCTGGCTGAAGGCAGTGTGGATACACTGCGACAGATCACGTTTGACCTTTTCTTGTGCGGTCACTCGCTCGCGAAAGTTTGCGATCACGTGCTGGCTCCGGCAATGCATGAGATAGGCCAGCAGTGGGAGGGCAACGAAGTCGAGGTGTATCAGGAGCGTCGCGCGACGATGATGATCAGCCGAGTCCTGCATCACTTGCAGCAGTCGCTTTCACGTCCCGTTGCGAATGCTCCTTTGGCTTTGGGAGGGGCACCGACGGGCGACCCTTACTCACTGCCTACGCAGATGTTGGAATTGGTGTTGCATGAAATTGGCTGGAACGCGACTTCTCTCGGTGGCCCGGTTCCCTTCGATAGTTTGGTGCAAGCCGCGATAACGCACCAGCCAAGACTGTTTTGGTTGAGCGTATCGCACGTCGAAGATCGTAGGGAATTTTTGGAGAAGTACGCGTCATTTTATGAAGCGGTTAGCGACAAGACGGCAGTCGTGATCGGCGGTCGTGCGCTCGACAAGTCGTTGCGAGCCAAGATGTCCTTTGCATCGTACTGTGAAGACTTGTCGCAAATTCAGGAACTGGCGAAGGCGCTTCAACCCCAGCCGGTGAAATTGCCGCCATCGTCGAAAAACTAGAACTCTTGGGAGCAAGTCGAAAACGGCTTGGCACACTTGAGCGACATGGTGGCGTTCACTTTAACTGCGAAGTGTCGTCGCACTCGGTGACTGTTAACAAGGCGTAAGGTGGATGATGGTTGCAGAAAATAATAGCGATCTGGATTACGATATCGAAGTCTTTTTCGACGGTGACTGTCCACTTTGCCGACGCGAGATAGATTTTCTGAAACGACGGGACCACGCAAATCGCATCCGCGCTACCGACATTTCGTCTGCAGATTTTGTAGCGTCCGATTACGGTACAGATTTCCATACACTGATGGCCGAAATTCACGGTCGCCTTCCCTGTGGAGCCTGGATTACTGGCGTAGAAGTGTTTCGGCGGCTGTATGGGGCGATCGGGTTCGGGCGCATCGTGATGTTGACTCGACTCCCACTCATCCGGCAGATTCTCGACTTGGGATACCGGGTGTTCGCTCGCAATCGACTGAAGCTCACCGGTCGCTGCGATAAGAATGGCTGCACCGTGCCCCCTGCGGTTTCTAAAGCTTAATTCGCGAGCGAAATTAAGAAATTCGCCGGCTCGTCTTTGCCGCATTCTTAAGGAATTGGGCTGGCTCGTAGGTATACTGGGTGACTTACTTCGACGTCACCGCATGAGCAATTCCCAGGTGCCTCAATGACCTACCGCCGCTTTTTGATTCGCTGTTTCGTGACTCTGACTTTCATTCTTTTCGTGGCTCCTGCTGTTGCCCAGGATGCAGATGATAAATCGGTGGGCGATGCGCCAGCCGCGAGTGACTCTGCCGCCGAAGACTCACCAGCAGTATCCAATGTGGACGCCGACGCTGAAGGCGACGAATCCGATGATGAAAAGCAAGCCGAAGAAGTCGACAGTTCGATATTCAAAGGGCTTGGTGCACGTTTGATTGGACCCGCCCTCATGTCGGGGCGAGTCGGTGATCTTGCGGTTAATCCAAACGATGAAAATGAAATCTACGCCGCGGCTTGTTCGGGCGGTGTTTGGAAGTCATCAAACGGCGGTACGACCTGGAAACCGATCTTTGACAGTCAAGGTTCCTACTCGATCGGTTGCGTGACCTTGGATCCGAATAATCCATCTGTCGTGTGGGTTGGTACTGGCGAGAATAACAGTCAGCGAAGTGTTTCCTTCGGTGACGGTGTATACCGCTCGATGGATGGCGGGAAGCACTGGGAGCACCTCGGGCTGAAGGAGTCCGAACACATTGGCAAGATCGTCGTACACCCAAATGATTCGAACACAGTCTATGTAGCGGCTCAAGGTCCACTATGGCGAGCCGGCGGGGACCGTGGACTGTACAAGACCAGTGATGGCGGAAAAACCTGGAAGCGTATCTTGCATGTGAGCGAGGATACCGGCATCAACGAAGTCCACATGGACCCGCGCAATCCGGACGTCCTCTATGCTTCGGCTTACCAGCGGCGGCGTCGAGTCTGGACGCTCATCAATGGTGGACCGGAATCGGCAATCTACAAATCGACGGATGGCGGTGAGAATTGGCGCAAGGTTACGCATGGTTTGCCCTCTGCTGACATGGGGCGAATTGGATTGGGCGTTTCGCCTGTGAATCCGGACGTGGTTTACGCCATTATCGAAGCCGCTGACGGTGGCGGATTCTATCGCTCGACAAATCGAGGGGAAACCTGGAGCAAGCGGAACGGATACGTTGCCAGCAGCCCGCAGTATTACAACGAGATCGTTTGCGATCCGGTTGATGTGGACCGCGTCTATTCTCTCGATACGTTCATGCACGTCACAAAAGATGGTGGCGAATCATTTGAACGCGTCAGTCGCAAGAATCGTCACGTCGATGACCACGCCCTGTGGATCAACCCCAGGAACAATCGTCATATGATCGTGGGCTGTGACGGTGGGATATACATCACGCGTGACGCCGCAGAAAACTGGTACTTCGTTCCCAACCTGCCGATCACGCAGTTTTACCGAGTCAGCGTGGACAACGCGTTGCCGTTTTTTAACGTCTACGGTGGGACTCAAGATAACAATTCGCAAGGTGGCCCATCGAGGACGACCGATCGGGCCGGGATCACCAACGAAGATTGGTTCATTACCGTTGGCGGCGATGGGTACGAGACTCAAGTTGATCCCGAAGATCCGAACGTTGTCTACAGCCAATGGCAGTACGGTGGTTTGGTGCGGCACGATCGTCGTAGTGGCGAAGTCGTTGATATCAAGCCTCGAGAGAAGCCGGGTGAGAAACCCTATCGTTGGAATTGGGATTCGCCTTTGATCATCAGCCCCCATTCGCGAACCCGTTTATACTTCGCCGGTAATCGACTGTTCAAAACCGATGACGGTGGCAACAGTTGGACGGCCATCAGCGAAGATTTGACTCGGCAACTCGACCGCAACACGCTAGAAGTCATGGGGAAAATTCAAAGTGTGGATGCCGTCGCTAAAAACGACTCGACGTCCATATTTGGTAACTGCGTGGCGCTTTGCGAGTCGCCGATGGTCGAAGGTTTGATCTACGTGGGAACCGACGACGGGTTGGTGCAAGTGACTGAGGACGGCGGCAAGACATGGCGGAAAGAGTCGCTGTTTCCCGGCGTCCCGGATATGACGTACGTGAGTTGCTTGACCGCGTCGCAACACGACAAGGACACCGTCTACGCGACGTTTGATAACCATAAGAACGGCGACTTCAAGCCGTACATTCTCAAGAGTGTTGATCGGGGTCAGAATTGGGAACCTGTGGCTGGTGATCTGCCTGACCGCGAAGTCGCCTACTCTTTGCAGGAAGACCATGTTGATGCCAACTTGTTGTTTGTGGGTACGGAGTTTGGTGCCTACTATACGACAGATCAAGGTGAGAAGTGGGTTAAGCTTGGTGGGTTGCCGACGGTTGCGGTTCGCGATCTGGCGATACAACGCCGCGAAAATGATCTGGTTCTCGGAACCTTTGGGCGAAGCATTTATGTCGTCGACGACTATTCGCCGCTACGAGCCGAAAACCGAGCCGTCGTCCAAGGCGAAGCCGCCATCCTGCCAATCAAGCCGGCTCTGCGTTACGTGCAGAGCAATCGACTTGGGGGGCGTGGCGGTCGAGGGTCGCAAGGGTCGGCTTACTACTCGGCAAGAAACCCGGCATACGGAGCCACGATCACTTACTACATCAAAGAGAAGTTAATGACGCTTCGCGAGCGTCGGAAGAAGGCGGAAAGCGAAGCCGCAAAGGCGGGTAAATCTGCGAAGTATCCGACGATCGAAGAATTGCGAAAGGAAGACGCCGAGACGGCGCCGATGGTCAACCTCGTGATTCGCGACGCCGGGGGGAAAATCGTTCGCCGCGTGGCAGCATCGCGTAACGACGGGGTGCATCGAGCCACCTGGAATCTTCGCTACCCGACTTCTTCACCAGTATCCTTGACCGGCCCGGGCGACTTGCCACCGTGGGCTGAGCTTCCCAGCGGCCCACTGGCGTTGCCCGGCACGTATTCTGTCGCGCTGGAAAAAACCGTCGATGGTAAAACAAGTCCCATGACGGAGCCCACGGAATTCCAGGTCGTGCCATTGGATTTGGCGACGTTTGTCGCTGAAGATCGTGAAGCCGTTTTGGAATTCCAACGCAAAGTCGCGAGTCTGGATCGAGCCGTGATGGGAGCGAGTCGCAGCACAAGCGAGCTGTCTAATCGCATCAACTACGTGAGGAAGGCCATTCTCGAAACTCCGACGGCCGATGCCAGTTTGCTGGTCGACGCGAAGAAACTGGGAGAGCGGCTGAAGAAGTTGCAAACCGAGTTGAATGGCGATCGGACTTTGCGCCAGCAGAACGAGCCGGTTCCGCCGTCAATTTCTGGACGGGTGAACAACATCGTGTCCAGCCAATGGACGGCGACCTCCGCGCCAACGCAAACGGAAAAAGATGCGTACACCTATGCCGGTGAAGAATTCCGAAAGGCGCTGGAATCGTTGAAGTCCATTCATGGCGATCTTAAGAAGTTGGAAAGCAAGCTGGAAGAAGTCGGCGCCCCATGGACTCCGGGCCGAGTCCCAGCTTGGACGTTGGAACGGCCATAGTCTGCTCATCCCTCGTCGCATTGTTCCCCGGACCGGCGCAGGCCCGCCCGGATTCAAGTTGTCGAGAGGAACGAGATTCCGCAGGAATCAGCTCCGAATGAGCGACGCACGACGACGTCCAGACGTTGCCGTCAGCTACCCGTTAGTCCAAACTCATCTGCTTTTGCCGATATCGCGTCGATGACAAATTGGATGTGTTCATTCAAATCGACGCCGAGATCCTCTGCACCGCGGGTGA
Source organism: uncultured Pirellulaceae bacterium (assembly GCA_964471695.1). Taxonomy (GTDB): domain Bacteria; phylum Planctomycetota; class Planctomycetia; order Pirellulales; family Pirellulaceae; genus CAYYHV01. Next base: position 8,596 of record CAYYHV010000008.1, on the reverse strand, counting down.
GGTCTTCACGCGGTACGGCGGCGGCGAAGCTCTTGGTCTTCATCTTTTTGCGGACGCTCTTGGCTTTCATACCTTGAATGCCGTCCGGACGGACTTGTGTGCAGGCGACGATAAAGCCAGAGAGCTCGTCGCAGGCGAACAGCGCCTTATCGAGCCGTGAAACTCGAGGGCAATCCTCGACCGCATCAACATGCGACTTGATAGCGTAGATGACGTCGTCAGGGTATCCCTTCGCGGCGAGAATCTTCGAACCTTCGAGAGGATGGTCGGGTGCCGAAGGGAATCTTTCGTAATCGAAATCGTGCAGCAATCCGACGATGCCCCATTTCTCGACGTCCTCGCTGAAATGTTCTGCGTAAGCGCGCATAGCTGTTTCTACCGTCAGCATGTGACGACGGAGGCTTTCGTTCTTTGTGTACTCGCACATCAAGCTATAGGCGTCATCGCGATTCATGGATTGTCGGCCTTGTCCTTTACGTTCGGTTGGGGTGGCATCAATAGAGCCTCGAGAAATCTTGCCAGCATCATCGGTGATTGGGGTCGTGTCTCGAGGATCGTCATTGGAAACGTGTCGGCGAGGATTTCTTCTGGGTTGATAATGTAGTTGGTATTGCGACCGATCTGATTGAGAAAGGCCTTATTCTCGGTGGGTTTGATCAGTCGCATTTTGCCGTCGTCGGTTTTTGCAAGTTGCCAGCCACCATCGACTTTTTCAATAACGACTAAGCGGAAATCAAACGCATTGAATAATCCGCCTTTACGTTTCGGGTCGTACTTTGGGCCCTTGCCGATCAGCAGCGGAACAGCCGCGACTTGTTCATCGCCGTCCATGACCTCAATGTAATAGTCATTTCGATGGGCATCGGGATTGGTAAGCAACCGTTGTTGAAGCGACTTGGGGAGCGTGAGTTTGTTACATGGCTGGAAACCGATCACGGCATACATGTGCTTACGCCAGGCTTCGCTCTGGCGGCTGCAGATGTGGAACATTTCATGGAGAATCAAATGTTTAAGAGTGTTGGGCTCCATCGACTTGAGCATCGATTCCGCCAAAACGATGGTATTTCCTCGACAGTAGGAAGCTCCGCCTTCTTCCTTGCAAGTCGATTTTGCAAACGTGATACGATTTGGGAGTGGCAGCTGGAAGTTTTGCAACAGCCGACGATGCTCGTCGAGAATCTTGGCAATCGCGTCGATGTCCTCATTGCTCCACTTTAACAATTGAGTCGATGCCAGCTTCAGGTAATCGGCTTCGGTGACGTCTTGGTCTGTCGCCAAACGAACATGGAGATCGTATGGCGTCAGCTTTCTGGTGTAGACGTCCGATTGGCCCAGTAGCTTGGCGGCTTCAGCGGGTCCCGCGAAGTAAGCTGAGGTACCGGGGTAGCAAGGCGTTTCGAAGGCGTCGACTGGACAGGCCAGAATCAACGTGGAGAGTGCGAATCGTGTCACGTATTTCATGACATTCATGATTCCCGATGGAGCCACAATTTACAACTCCACCGGGCATATTCGCGTCGAACGGTTTAGAAAATGGTCGGCACGACTTGGTCGCCAACGTGTTTTCGGTGCCATTCCAGCACCTGCTTCAGCGAATCGGACAGCTCTTCAGGTGGTACGTCCAACTCTTCGATGGCTTTCTTGCCAAACTGTAATCGCATCTTCATCGTCATCGAGGCGTCTTCTTCATCGCCAGCCAATTCGAAGAAGCGACGCAGAATCGTGTCCGCTTTCTCGCGCTGACCAGCCATCATGACGACAATGCCGTACTCTAGCATGACCTCTTTGGTGATTACGTGGGATTCGCCATAGAGGTTTCGCAAGCATGTCATAAGATCATCAAACGCAGCCACAAGTTCCGTCGGTTCGGCTTTTTCGACGAGCATGCGGTATTGTAAATAGGAGTTGCAGACGCCGAAGAAATTCATGTCCTTCAATCCAAGGACCTCGCGAGCCCGCGGGTAGAGCTTCTTGATCATCTCACCCGACTCTTTCGTCGTTGAGGATTCTTCGTCTTGGAATTGACCGCCAAACATTCGTCGACTGAATAACCACGTGGCAAACTGGCATTCCTGTCGGACGAGCTCCGGGTCTTCGGGTGATAGTTGCGATCGGAGTGTATCCAGATCGTGTTCCCATTCCTCTTTAGAGCGATTAATCTGATCGGTATTCATCAGCATATTGCCCGCCATGGATGAGTACCGCTTGGCTCGTTCGGCTTCCTCAATGGCCCGTTGTTCGGCCATGACGGCGTGCCTGTGCTCGGCGATGGCCTTGTCACGCTCGGCTAATGCCCAAAACATCGTGTAAGTCGTAGCGATGATTCCCAGCAACATGGCAGCAACCACAGTGCCTGCTGCAATCATGGCTCCGCGATATCGACGAGCGTACTTCTTCCAGCGATAGACGGCTGATGGCGGGCCTGCGGTAACCGGTTCGTCGTTCAGGTATCGCTCGATATCAGTCGCCAGCGCGGTCGTCGTTGGATAGCGGCGAGTCCGATCCTTCTCCATCGCCTTCATGACGATCCAATCCAGTTCGCCTTTGAGTTCAGCCGACAGTCGTTTGGGTTCGACGTTGCGGCTGCGTGCGAGAATATCCAGCTCGTCCTTGAGCGTACTGACTCGTGTTGAGGGAATCGGCGGATCCTCATCGCGGATAATGGATTGAAGTTGTCCCCAAGCTGCGGAACGGAGTCGCTCGGCTGAGAAAGGTGTCGTTCCCGTGAGCATCTCGTAGAGCAAAACGCCGAGCGAATAGATATCGGTTCGCGTATCCACGTCGACGCCAGATCGTTCCGCTTGTTCGGGGCTCATGTATTCCGGAGTTCCGATCAGTTGACGAAACTCCGTGAAAAGCGTCTTCTCCGTGAGTTCCTGATTGGTCGCTTTGGCAATTCCAAAATCAATCACTTTGACGAGGGGTTTATCATCGGAAACCGTTACCAGCACGTTGTTGGGTTTAATGTCGCGATGAATGATTCCCTTCTGATGCGCGTGTTGGACGGCCGAGCACACTTGGTTGAAAAGTGAGAGTCGATCCTTTGTCGTGAGGCGCTTTGAGTCACAGTAATCGGTAATAGGATCGCCGCGAACAAGCTCCATAACGAAGTAAGGCCGACCGGCTTCCGTGGCACCGCCATCGAGAACCCGAGCAATATTTGGGTGGCTCATCATGGCCAGGGCTTGGCGTTCAGCCTCGAATCGCGCAACGACTTGTTTGGTGTCCATGCCGAGCTTGATGATTTTTAAGGCGACTTTACGGCGAACCGGATTCGTTTGCTGCGCCATATAGACAACGCCAAAACCGCCTTCTCCAATTTTCTGGAGCAGCTTATAGCGGTCGATGATGTCGCCTTCGTTGACTCCGATAGTGGCGGAGTTCGGGTCGACGTAGTCGGCAGTTGGATTGCCGAGAAATTTACCAGCGGACTCATGAGCCGAGAGCAGCGAAAGGACTTCGGTTTTCAAATTGTAGTCGCCTTCACACACTTCTTCCAAAAACGCTTCACGTTTCTCAGGAGCAAGCTCGCACACCTGATCGAAGATAGATTGTAAAGTCTTTGCCATAGTCCCTTAGTGCCTTGTTAGGAGAGCCAGGCTCGGCCGGTTAAATATGATTCTTTTGGCTCGTCGAGACGATGAGCCTTTGCTGGCCTCCTCTTGCGTTCGCGTAGAAACATCCGATGGTTCATGTCGACGTTATTCTTCAGCGACTTCTTCATCGAGCTCACGAAACAGCCATGCACGAGCAAATTTCCAGCGGCGATCCACAGTGCGAGGCGACAGCTCCAGAGCCTCGGCAGTCTCGTCTACACTCAAGCCTGCGTAAAAACGCAGCCGCACGACCGACGCCGATTCTGGGTCCTCTTTTTCCAAGCGACAAAGGGCTTCGTCGAGCGCCACGATTTCGCCTACATGCTCGTCGTCAGCTAAATCCAGCACATTGATCAATTCGCGTTTGCGGCCACCGCCACGTTTGATGCGTCCACGCGATTTTGCATGATCCAAGAGTATTCGGCGCATCGCCTGGGCTGCGGCCGTGTAAAAGTGACCTGCCCCTTGCCACGGTTTCTGTCGAGGCCCGATGAGCTTTACGAAGGCTTCGTGGACAAGAGCCGTTGCCTGGAGCGTGTGACCAGCGCGCTCCGAAGCCATTCGTTGCCGCGCGATGGCTTTAAGTTGATCGTAAACGATCGTCAACAACTCAGCAGCTTTGTCCTGATCGCTTTCCGAGTCATCACAATTGAGAATGTCGGTAAGACGTTCCTTGGTCTTGGAATCGACTGGTTCGGGTTCTTCGATGGGCGGCATGGTCTCTTCACGAAATGGGTTGAACTGACCCTCTAATTATAGTTTCGCGCAGTCGGTTGGACGACCTCAATGCCCTTTTGACCGTCGATTTGAAAATACGACGAAGCTGCTGAAAAACCGTTCTTCAGTGAGAAGTTCTAGCCGTGAGCGTCCATTTTTGTTTGCCTGATGATCTTCGGGAAGCGTTGTCGTCCCGTAAGACTGCTAGTCCTCTTTAGCTGAGTCGAGTAGTGGGCTGGACGTCGGTGCTCTGAGTGAAGATAGGAATACTAGAACGAGCGAGCGTTCCTCGGGCTGGAGAGCCGCGTAGGCGTCGTGAGATTCCTGCGCCTCGCCTCCATGCCAGCGAATGGCATCGTCGAGCGTGCCGGCACGACCGTCATGTAAGTACGGCGCTGAATCGGCGATTCCCCACAGTGCCGGAGTCTTCCATTCTCGCTGCATGTCGTCCCAAGTCATCCCCGTCGGCTTTTTCTTCGCGACCGATGCTGTGGCAGGTCGAGCCAACTCGACTGGGGTCGGGCGAGGCCCACGGGGAAATTGAGGCGATGCGGGTTTCGCAATGGACTCGGCAGCCGGAAACTTGGCCATTGATGGTGGAAACGAATCCCAGATGGTCGTGTTGGCAACGATCGCGTCGCCCATCGGAGCCGGGGATGGAGATTGCAATCGCTCACCCATGTCATGGAGTAGAAAGTCGCTGAAAACATTCAGCGCCGGCGGGACATCGGGAACATGACAATCGGCACAACCGACTTGAATGAAGAGATTCTCTCCTGTTAAGACTTGGCTGAATTTGTGATCGGGAGGCGATACTTCGATTGGCGGTGGCAGTTGTCTCACAAAATCAACGATGCGAGGGATCGTCGTGTTGTCGACTTCCAACTCATCCGGTGGAATAGCGGGAACGGAATTTCGTATGGAACGGTGGTCGTACGCATGGGCTAAGCTGGGCGCGAAGACAATCGTGTCCAGTAAGAACGATCTTACCGATTCGCCCTGTCCGCGCCATCCGAACTTGCCAACAAATCTCCCGGTGATCTTCTTGTTTGAATCGCTTGCTTGCAGTTCTGCAAGAGAACGGATTCGATCCTCTGGAATCTGGTCTATTAATCCGAGCCCATGGAGCGGCGCGGGGCTTCGTTGACTGAGGTAGAAATCGACATCTTGTATTCGGCCGGCGATCACAGGTGTCTCGGCGATCGCAACACATTTACGCGAGTCGTGCGAATACGTTGAATACCATGGGATGGGAATAACTTCCGGCGCGAACGTTACCGATTGATTGGGGAGTCGTAAAAAACCGTCATTCGTAATTGTTTTGAAGTCGTGAACCAAGTTGACAAACCGTATGCCACTACTTCGCATTTTCTTGGTTGAGCTAGAGATGGCACGCAAACGTTCCAAGCTATCTTGCGTTGCATTCAGTACGGCGTCAGAACGTGGGTCGATCGTCAGTAACGTCTGATTGGTTTTGAGACCCGCGGCGCCGCCGTTCGGGTGGCAATGAGAGCAAGACCGTGGAACATGGATTAGTTGGTCGTAATTCCGAACCCAAGTAACCTTGTCGAGTCGGTTGGTGCGAAAATGTAGACCATTGGTAAGAGAACCTGCTTTCTCAAACACTTCATCGGTCTGGTCGTCACGCGAATCTTGTTCGACCAACTCGATTCGTGCGGCTCCTTCCGTGTTTGGATATCGCCATTCATGATCAAAGAGTTGAGCCCCCGTCATCTTTGCCGGTGCCGCGGGGAGCTGTGCATATCCCGAATTGAGAAGCCCAATCAGCATCATCATGCTGCAACAAAATCGCATGGAAGCGGCTCTTTTCTGCGGCGCGAATTTGTGAAGTGAATTGACTGCTTGTGACGGGGCGCCGATCTGGTTCGCTGAGTATTAAAAAACTGACCGGATCGCAACAAGCGCAAGAGAAAACGCGCTGAAAGAATTCTGTTTTGTGGCAACTTCCAGCTTTACTCCAGTCAACGAAGAGAGTCGCCGTGAGCTATTGCGACGTTGTCGCGGTCGGGACGGTTAAGGTCACATCAGCCGTCTGCGTCGGATAGCTATTTCCAGTGAGTGTGGCGAAGGTGTCGCTGGAGTCAACGCTAGAAGAGCTTGCAGCTGTCACTTTGATTTGTTGGGTTCGGGGGATGATGAATTCCAAAATGTCATTGGTGTCATTAGATTCTCCTCGACTGGTTCCCGAATAGTCTGCCGACTTCGAATCGTCCAGGAAAACGAATACGGGAACTGCGATACGTTCACCGGACGGGTTGAGCACGCGGATACGCAATCGCAGTTGATCGGATGCCAGTTTACCATCGCTTTTTGGCTTGTATCGAGACGTCACATTGACGGCAGAAATTTTGGAGTTCTTGTTCCATACCAGGGGGAATTTGTCTTTGGTACGTTCATAGCTGACGGCTCGAATCGAATGTTCGTAGGAGTCCTCAATCGCTCGGGCTGCATCGGGTGCAAACCAGCCATGATCGAGTCCTTCTTCGCTAGGTTCGGCCGCGCCTGCAAAGTGCCAGTCTTTGTCCCAGACTTCGACCCAGGTGTGATTGCCGCGTTTGTCCGTCCAGTTGGCGATGCCAGCGAGTCGCGCAGGGACACATACGCTGCGGCAAGCATTGGACAAGATAATCGAAAGTCCTGTGCAGGATGCCAATCCCTGTTCCATCGACTCCTTGGGGCTTTGGTTGGCTCGCTTCCGCTTGGTTGAATATTCAACCTCGAGTTGTTGAAATATTTTCTGATTCAATTTGTGTGCGGCTTCCCCCGGTGTTTTGCACGTCTTTGCGAGCTTGAGGAATCGCTTTTGAAACTCAGCCCGCCAAGGGTCGCGTGGTTCGTCAACATTGCAGTACGGCAACACGTCGTTAAAAAATACGCTGTCTGGTATCTGCTTTCCCCATGGTACCGATTCGCGCGCTGAGTAAGCCAAGCGGATTGTTTCAAGGATTCGATCGCCCTTCAGTTGCTGCAAGTCCGAATCGGGCATGTGCGTCAACAGGAATTCGAGGGCAGCGCGATGCGCCTTGGGTACTTCGTCGAGCGCAGTGACCCAAGTGGCTCGGTTTCGACCAGCCTTAGCGAGGACCGTCTCCATGGACTGGCTCACCTGTGCGGTCGGTTCTTCGGCGGAAACAGAGATGACGATATGAGCCGAAAGCATGAGGGCGATGAGCAGTTGTGGTAAGCGGGTAGACACGTCGTTGGCACCTTTGAGATTGGGTTGCGCAATGCGCCGCCTGGGAAATTAGGGGGAGCGAACTCTATCCGTCGCGACTTATTCGAAGTTGACCATACGCACACAGTAGACGGGTGGTAAGTTTGTGGCAAGCAAGTCCCATGATTGACCGCCATTTTTCGTGGTCCAGACGTTGCCAGTCGTTGATCCAAATGCCAGTTGGTCTCCGTCGGGGGAAATGTCCATCGCGTGTCGATAAACGATGTCGTAGGCGTCTTTTTGGGGTAAGCCACTGCGTTGTGTTTCAAAAGTCGTTCCGCCATCACGAGTGTGCGTAACCACAAGTTGACCGTCGACACGGATTCGTAGTTCGTCTTTGATGCCGGGAATGAACCAATCCGTGTTGCCATCATGAGGGTGAACGGCAACGGCAAATCCGAACCCCGATACGGGAGGATCGACTTCATGCCACGATTTGCACGCATCGGTTGAACGAAAAATGCCGTTGTGGTGCTGAGCCCAAAAGTGATCAGGCGACGATGAGCACTGAACCATACGGTGCGGATCCTGAATGTTTGGGTTGGCGGCTTGATCAGGAGGCATGTACTCGGCTCGCATACCGTCGGCGCGGCATTGCCATGTTGCTCCCGAGTCCAGCGACTCCCAAACGCCACCGCACGACACACCGATTCGAATGCAATCCGCATCGCGTGGATCAACGCATATCGAATGGATGCCCGGCCAATCCTCACCGCCGCCGAACCACTCGGCTCGAGCCGGATCGTCCCAGAGTGATCTGATGAACTCCCAAGATTCGCCTCGATTTTCCGAGCGGAAAAGGCCCCCCGGGATCGTGCCGCACCACAAGCGATCAGGGTAACTGGCTCCGCCTGTTTCCAGAGCCCAGATTTTTTGAACGGACCAAGGCGTTGGCTGCTTGCGAAACGGATCCACGTCAACGATGTCGTCGGGTCGTTCTGGGTAACTGGGGCATTCAAGTTCAGTCCATTCGCCCGATGTAGCGCCTCGATGGTCTTTACGGTGAATCTTCGCGCCAAAATGACCGTGATTCAACGCTGCATAGATC
>CAYYHV010000007.1:30813-45434 GCA_964471695.1 uncultured Pirellulaceae bacterium | reverse complement strand
CTCGGTTCAGGCTCGGAACCAACTCGCCTCGTCCGCAAAAGCCTTCTCGGCTGCTCTGACGACACACATTGCACCACCGGCCGAAATGCGGAATCTCGTGGTTACCCAGACTCAGGGTACGTCGGACGCTTTTCCACCCTTCGGAACGACGGAGGGAAGCATCTCGCTGAGTTGGGACGCAGCCGACCGTGCCTTTGGCTATCAAGTATTCGTGAATGGTGTGGCGCAAGAAAACCATTTCCGGGATGAACGCAATCAACCATGTACCGCAGGCTCGGATGGTTGTATGGCGTTGACGCGACTTGCCGACGATCCCAGCTTTGTGTTTGACGTGGCTCCCGATACTGAATATGAGATCGAAATTCGTGGTGTGAACGCGTCAGGATTCTCGGTCGGACGCGCCACAATCCTCTCGCATAGACTACCCGTGACTGCTCCCGTCAATGTTTCGGTCGCCATGCTTTCGCAGACACGAGCCAAGCTGGAGTGGACAACCGCGCGAAACGTTGAACAGTACGAAATCGTCGGCAAGCTGGTTGGCGAACCGGATTCCGCGTATGTCTCGCTACTGTCCATCGACGATGAAGTCCACGCTGGTACGACATCCCAAGTCGTCGAGGGCTTGTTGCCTAATCAGGAATACGATTTCCGGGTAGTCGCCACGAATCGGAATAGCAGCCAGGAATCGTTGGCTGTGACGGGCTCTACGGCGACGGAAGTCCCCGGTGTTGTCGTGACGACGACCAGCAGTATTGAAAGTACGAACGATTTTCAAACTTCTCTCGTCGAGGCGATCAGATTCGCGAATAACAACCCAGGTCCAGATGTCATTACATTCGACACCGATGGATTGTTTGGGACGGCTCAAACAATTTTTCTCACTCGAAATCTGCCAACGATCAGAGACTCACTCACCATTGTTGGTAACGACTTGGTAGAAATTTCAGGCAACGGGCAGCGACGCATATTCCAAACAGAAGGGGCAAGCACCGACCTCACATTGGAAAACCTGACGCTAAGTAATGGAAACTCGCTGAACGCAAACTTCAATACAAACCAAGGCGGCGCCATCTACTTTGGCTCGAACCTCGGTACGCTGAAACTTATCAACAGCCATATCGCGAACAGCGTTGTATCGAGTAGCAGCGCTAACGACGCTGAGGGGGGAGCCATTTACGCGTTGGGCAAAGTCGAATTGGTATCAAGTTCCCTCACCGGCAATTCGGCTGTTGGAAATCTATTGCACGCGACGGGCGGCGGAATTCACGCGGAGAACACCGTCACGCTGACGGACAGCCTGCTTGAACAGAATTTCGCATTCGCGCAATCCGGTGCTGCGGATGGTGGTGCAGTCTTTGCTCGGAATCGAGTGGACATGCTGGGGACGACGCTCCGATTCAACCGCGCCGACGGAGGCAACAACAACTCCGGCGGTGGCGTTTTCGTGGATGGTGGGAGCGTCAGTGTCATTCAAAGTGTGCTGACCGGTAACGAAGCTCTAGGGAATAGCTCGAAAGGCGGAGCCATTGCCTTCTCCAGTGATGATGTTAGCGACTTGTATATCGCGGGCAGCGCGCTGTCACGTAATCAAACCGATGGTAATGCATCGCATGGCGGAGCGATCTACGCTGGTAATGTTACGTTGACCAATGCGACGGTTGCGAATAACCACGCTTATGGCTCAAATTCGCTAGGCGGAGGCATTCATGCCGAAAACGTCACGTTGACCAATGTCACGGTGACATCGAATACGTCCGCCAGCGAAGGCGGTGGCGTTCACGCCCAATCCACAGCCACGCTTTCAAACTCGATTCTTGTCGGCAATCGTTCGGACGTTGGGAGTTCGGTTAGCGACCTGCACATGGCGACTGGTGCCGCCAACGAATTGAATGAAAATCTGTTTGGAAGCGAAGCTACGGCCGACAGTGTGTTTGAGTTGACAGCAGCCGTTCCTGGTAGTTTCCTGCAAGGCGGGCTCCTCGCTGACAATGGTGCTGAGCCAATCGGCCCGTTTGGCACAACGGTCCAAACAGTCGCTTTGAAACGAAATTTCTTGGGGAACCCCGCGCTCGATTTGAATCCCTTCGATTCGTTGACCAACATTGTGGGGCAGGACGCTCGCGGTGTCAGTCGTTCAATCGACCTGCCGAACCTTGACAACGGGGGGACCGTGGATGGTGGTGCCTTCGAACTGCAACGCATCTTCATTGTGGATTCACTTGCGGATATCGTACTCCCAGATGGGCAGTTTACGTTGGCCGAAGCCATTCTGGCCGCCAACGAGTTGGATGGTGTCGATACCATCGTGTTTTCAGATCAGTTGAATCGAAGTCAGGGAATCAACCTGAACGGTCAATTGCCAACGATCACCGACGCGTTGCTCATCGACGCTTCTGACCTCGATGAACGAATGACGATTACCGGGTCCGGCTCGGATCGTATTTTCAACTTTGACGGTTCGGGTTCATTACTATTGGAAAACCTGCATCTAACGGGCGGTAAGACGACGGGCAACAATTCATCCGCAACGGACAATACGCACAGCGGTGGAGCGATTTACTTTGACAGCACGGGGGCGTTGGTTCTGAGAGATTCGTTGGTAACTGGCAACTCAACTGGAGGGGCGCACGCTAGAGGCGGAGCCATCTTTGCGGGCGACAATAGTGTCTATCTGTTTGATAGTGAAGTGTCGTACAACTTTACGCTGGGGAACAACGCATCGGGTGGTGCAATCCACGCATATCGAGTCTTCTTGCGAGAGGAAAACAGCATCGCCGGGAACTACACGGCCGGCTTTGACGCGCCCGGGGGAGCCGTCTTCGCCAACTACTCGGTGTATGGCAATAGTTATGGTTCTCTCAACCTGTCTGCTCAGTCGACCGCTTCGCGAATCACCAACAATCATACCACTCAAGACGGGTCGGCTGGCGGCGCGATCTATGCCTCGAATCAGGTGTTCCTTGAACAGACGGTACTCTCGGGCAATTTCACGATGGGTGACAACGCTCCCGGTGGAGCCGTTCGGTCGTACATTGAAACCGGAGTCTCAAACGGAAGTCTTGTCACGGACAATCGGACGGAAGGAAATAATTCACCTGGCGGTGCCCTCTCCTCTTTCTACTCGACGGGATTGGATGTCAGTTCGGCTTCCGGCAACCGGACTTATGGTGCAAACTCCCCCGGGGGCGCGATTCATGGACAATTCGCCTTCGCTGCACAGTCAACAATCGCAGGGAATTCAACCGTCGGTGCGAACTCGCCGGGCGGCGGCATTGGGACATCCATTAGCGGAGGTGTTTCGCCAATCCACCAGGCGTTTATTGATCAGTCGACCATTGCCAACAACAGCACAGCACGCACAGGCTCCGGCGGTGGAGGAATCGCAACGCAGGATATGATTCTGCGGAACAGCACGTTAAGCGGCAACAGCACCAATTCTCAAACGGTGAATCAGTCTGGCGGTGGTGGAATTCTGGCGGATTCGACGAAGCTGTACAACAGTCTCGTGCTCGGTAACTACGCCCATAACTCAAGTGACGATGATCTGAAGACGAACACATTCGAACCCTACGGCTTGAGCCTTGTTTCAACATTCTCGCAGGACGGTGCTAATGGGGCGGCGTTGATTGATACCGCAGAGAATATTTTTGCCGATACGACGAATGTCCTGTTCGATGCGGACTTTGATGGCATTGCCGAAACGCCAGCCAATCCTGCTATTGTTGCAGGTCGTTTGAGCAAGCTGAGCAACGGTTCAGAGGTTTTTGCACTCAATCCTGATTTGATCGCGAACGCAGCCCTCGATGGGGGCGACGATGCCCAGGTCGTACTCGATGTGGATGATCTCGACGGCGATGGCGATACCACCGAACCGGTACCGTTTGACGCCAATGGTTTCAGCCGCTTCGTGAACCTGCAAAGCGTATTCGGCGGTGACCTTGCATTTGCGATGACGGGCAGCGTTTCTGATTTGGGAAGTGTGGAACTCCAAAGTCTTACGTCCGAGCCGCGAAGTTTGATGGTCACCACGACTGAAGATGTTGTGTCCGACTTCGATCAAGTCACCTCGCTCCGCGAAGCCATTGAGTTCGCTAATAGTGGTGACGCGGACGGTATCCCCGGCACGGATACAATCACCTTTGATGCATCACTGGCCGGCATGTCGCTTGTACTGGATGGTCAAGAGCTGGATATCAATCAAGACCTCGTGATTGATGCTTCGAGTATTGGTGGAATCACGATCGACGCAAACCGGCGGTCAAGAGCGATCCATTTCGATGCCGAGACGGGCGATCTCGAATTGAACTCGGTAACTGTTGCGAACGGCGTATCGACAGAACGAGGTGGCGGGATTCGCTTTGATTCCGGAGGAATACTCAGGCTGACGTCGTCGCGAGTCACTGGGAACCAGACGATGGGTGATCTTGCATCGGGTGGGGGTATCTACGCTGTTGGGCAAGTCGATTTGAATGAAAGCCTTGTCGATGGCAATTCGACAAGTGGCGACTTGTCGCTGGGAGGTGGAGTCAGTGCGCCCAATGGCATGGTCAATGTCAACAATTCAACGATCTTTGGTAACGATACAACTGGAGCCGATTCCTATGGTGGCGGTATCTATGCCGACGTCGTCTCACTGACGAACGCAACGGTGGTGAATAACTCCGTGACCGGCGACGGGGCTGGTGGCGGTGGAGTCTACGGGGCCAATCTGACCAAATCGCGGAACAGTATTGTGCTGGGCAACTTTTCAGCAGCCGACCAGTCGTCGAGTGAGATCCAGCCCGGCGACATGCTTACCTTCGAGGATGGAAATATTGTTGGCGAAAGCAAAGCCACGTTTGATACCGACGGCACCAGCGTACTGAATGCAAAGATGAAAGACGTTTTCGTGAGCGTCGAGCTAGCGGACAACGGCGGCTTGAATCCGTCAATCGCACTTAGGCCGTCTCCAACCAACCCGGCGCTCGATGCGGGCTTCCTGGCCAATGCGGCGGTGGTGACCGATCAACGCGGTCTGACGCGATCCGTCGACTTGCCAGGCATCACGGGATTCTCACCAGTCGATCTAGGGGCCGTCGAGTTGCAGGCTGGGATTGAGGAGCTACCCGGCTTGGTCGTCACGACAGGAGCGAGTGGTATCGACCCCTTCGATTTTGCAACTTCGCTTCGCGAAGCCATCAACTTTGCGAATAGTTCAATTGCCGGAGTCGAGGGCATTGGTGATGCGGACAACGATGGGCTGACCACCGACACGATTACGTTCGCCGATGGATTGGAAACAGTTCAGCTTATAGGTGAGATTCCGATTAGTAGTTCGCTGACGATTAGCGGGCCAGGTGCTGACATCCTGACGATTGACGCTTCGGGAACGAACCAACGAATCTTTGTCGTCAACGCCCCAGGCGCTGTTCCTGAAGATGTTACCATTCGCGGCGTAACGTTGACTGGTGGTGGCCGGACGGACCAGCCACTCTCCGGCGGTGCGATCTTTAACCGCGAGAACCTCACGGTGATCGACAGCGTGATCACAGGAAACTCTTCAACTTCGGGCGGTGCCATCTACAGCGCCGGGGCGTCAACGCTGCTGATTTCGAACAGCGAGATCAGCAACAATACCGTTGTTGGATATGGAGGGGGCATTCGAACATTCGGCACGGCAACGATTGTCCAATCTAGTTTCGTGAACAATCAAGCCACGGGAGCTGGAGGCGGAATTGACATTCGAGGCGATCTCACCGTAGATCAAACCGAGTTCGTTGGGAATTCGTCGAACGGTGGCGGGGCCATCTCAATCTTTGGAGCGGACAGCGTAATTAAGAATTCGTCCTTCATAGATAACGATGCGAATTTCAATGGTGCTGCGCTTCTGAGCTTTGGGAACACAAACGCATTCCTTGCCAACTCGACGGTCAGCGGAAGTACGTCGTCGAATGGGGCTCGCCCAGCCGTCTTTTTGCAAACAGTGGCAGGCAATACCGGGCTGATGACAATTCGCAATGTGACGTTCGCCGACAATGCAGGCTTGGGCGCACAAGCCTATTCGTCCGCAGGTGGCAGCGCCACGCTGGATGTCGGCAACTCCATTTTTGCTGGAAACGGGTCGACGAATGCCTCGGCCAGTGGTGCTGCTACGTTTGTGACGTCAGGGTCCAACATCTCTGATGACACGTCTTCGGGTTTCAATGCGGCAATTGACCTGACCAACACAGACCCACTGCTTGGGACTCTGGATTACCATGGCGGTCGTACACGTTCTTACGACTTGTTATCTGACAGCCCTGCTATTGATGCTGGCGAAAATTCGCTCGCTATTGATGAAGGCGGAAACGCTCTCGCTACGGACCAACGTGGATTCAATCGCATTGTCGATGGCACGGTGGATATCGGCAGTCACGAATCGGACTTGCCTGAACCTGTTGTGGATTCCATCGCTTTCGTCGGTTCGCGAGTTGACGGTCAAGTCGAATTGTTCAAATCCGACGGAACGAACTCGGGAGCCACGGGCATCCTGAAGAATGTCGGTGGTAGCCAAAGCTCCAACCCCCATGAGCTGACCGTAGTCGGCGACCGGCTGTTCTTTGCCGCCACTGGAGCAGACGGTGAAGTCGAATTGTTCGTGACCGAGCCCAATGGGGCGACGCAGCGATTCAAGGACATTGCGGGAACAATCAGCTCGAACCCGCATGAGCTTACCGTCTTCAATGGCCAGTTGCATTTTATTGCCACCGGAGCCGACGGAGAAACCGAATTGATGGTCACCGATGGAACGAAGGAAGGTACCGTTCGTGTTAAGAACTTGTCCGGAGATACCAGCTCCGAGCCAGAAAATTTGACGATCTATGACGGCAGACTCTACTTTACGGCGCTGAGCACGACTGGTGAACGCGAACTTTACGTCAGCGACAGCACGGGGCCAGGGACAACACGGCTCGTCAATCTTTATGGTGTCGGAACGAATTCGTCGCCAAGTGACTTGATGGTGGCTGGTGGGAAACTGTTCTTCGTGGCGACGACTCCCAGTGGCGAACGCGAACTTCATATGAGTAATGGGACTGCAGCCGGGACTGGGATTGTGCAAAACTTGTCTGCGACAACGAGCAGCAATCCTCAAGAGCTTACCGAGTTCAATGGTGAGCTTTACTTCGTGGCGACTTTGGCCAACGGGAACGCGGAACTTCACAAGTCGGATGGTACAGCCGCAGGAACTCAGCTGGTCGGCGACTTGTCGGGTACGACAAGCTCGAACCCACGTGAGCTGACGGTCATGGATAACCAACTGTTCTTTGTCGCCACAACTTCCGCCGGGCAAGACGAATTGCATTCAACCGATGGATTCGCAATTGGATTAGTCGCTAACTTACATGGCAACACCAACGCGAATCCTCAGGGACTGGAGGTCTTCAACGGTAAGCTCTACTTCTCGGCTTTGGGGAACGATGGCGAACGTGAATTGTATGTCAGCAACGGGACTGCGGCCGGAACCGTTCGGCTCAAGGATATCGCTGGAACGGCCAGTTCGAATCCACACAATCTGACGGCAGTTGGCGAAACGCTCTACTTCGCTGCGACGTTGGCGACTGGCGAAACGGAACTGTTCAGTACCGATGGAACCGCAGCCAACACAGCCTTGGTAAAGAATCTGGCTGGCAGCCCAGCTCCTCGAGAAATCGTGGCATTTAGCGTTGATCCTGGACTGGATAGCGGTATTGATTTCGGAGCCAACTCAGGCGGTCCAGGTACTGGAGTTCAGGAGCAAAACAATGCCGGGAGTGGAAGGGCTTTGGGTGGTTTGCAACCATTGGCCCAAACGACGCGTCCAACTGCGGCTATTCCAGCCGCATCCATTTCCACTACGGGCAGTTCCGAAGCAGTCATTCCTGCCGTAGACATTTCAACCGCCACCGTGAGGCAGCATGTTGCTAAGCGGGATGTTGTTGAATCGAAACGCCGCGAAGAGCAATCGGACCAAGAACGCCGAGAGCTCGTAGCGTTGGATATGATCTTTGGCGATTGGTACTAGCGTTGTGCCCCGTTGGCATTCAACGCTGAGAGCGATTTCTCCAACCGTTCACGAACCAGAGGTCCATCCTATTATGAGGAGCCGTCTATTCTTTGTCGGTGCGGAGCACCGAGACGAAGGCTTTTCGGGGGATGTTGACGCTGCCAAATTGTTTCATCTTGGCTTTGCCCTTCTTCTGCTTTTCGAGCAACTTTTTCTTTCGAGTCACATCGCCGCCGTATAGCTTTTCCGTTACATCCTTACGGAATGGCTGGATTGTCGTACGAGCGATGACCGTGCCGCCAATGACGCCCTGGACGGGTATTTTGAACTGGTGGCGTGGAATCTCTTTGGCGAGTCGTTCGCAGTAATGCAACGCGCGTGTTCGAGCCTTCTCGCGATGGACAAGGTAGGAAAGTGTATCAACAGGTTCCTTGTTAACCAGGATGTCGACTTTTACCACATCTGTGGGACGATATTCGATCGGTTCGTAATCAAAACTCCCATATCCGCGTGTGATCATCTTGAGTTTGCCGTAGAAGTCAAACAAAACTTCCCCCAGCGGCATCTCGCTAACGACCTCGATTCGTCCAGCCGAAATGTAATTCATCGTCTGGCTTTCCGAGCGATGTTCACGGCAAAGCTCCATGACCGGGCCGACGTAGGTTTCAGGAGTCAGGATGGACGCCCGAATGAAGGGTTCCGTCGCACTGTCGATTGACATGGGATCCGGCCAATAGCTGGGATTGTCGACTTCGATGGTCGAGCCATCCTTCAGCGTCAAATGGTACTTTACAGAAGGCGCCGAAATGACCAGTCCGATATCGAATTCGCGTTGAAGTCGCTCTTGGATAACATCGAGATGCAGTAATCCCAGGAATCCGCAACGAAACCCGAAACCCAGAGCCGCTGAACTGTCTTTTTCGTAAGTTAGCGCGGCATCATTGATGGCCAGTTTGTCGAGAGCTTTCGTCAAGTCCTTATAATCTTCAGTGCTCATCGGGTAGATCGACGAGAATACGACTTGTTTAGCTTCGATGTATCCGGGGATCGGTTCAGCGGCGGGCTTTTCCAGGTGGGTGATTGTGTCACCAATCTCAATATCCTGGACACTTTTGACGCCGGCGACGATATAGCCGACTTCGCCAACGGAGAGTTGGGGGCGAGGATTCAGCTTCATCTGGTTGTAACCCAATTCGTCGACAGTAAAGTCTCGATTGGCGTGCATGAAGTGAATGGTCTCACGCGGCTTGAGTGTGCCTTCCATGATGCGACATTGGAGAATTACGCCACGATATTTGTCAAACTGAGCGTCAAAGATTAACGCCTTGAGCGGTGCGTTCGGGTCGCCGGTGGGAGGCGGCAGTTTGTCTACAATGCCGTCGAGGACGGTTTCAATGCCGACGCCGGTTTTGGCGGAGATCGGTAAAGCCTCAAAAGGATCCAGTCCGAGTTCAGCATCAATGGACTCACGGGCCCGATCAATATCGGCGGACGGCAAGTCGATTTTGTTGATCACGGGGAGCAGCTCAAGATCGTGCTCTAATGCGAGATAAAGATTTGCGACGGTCTGAGCCTCGACGCCTTGCGAGGCGTCGACCACGATCAGGGCGCCCTCGCAGGCCATCAAGGATCGGCGAACTTCGTGGGAAAAATCGACATGACCTGGTGTATCGATCAGGTTCAACTGGTAGGTAGTGCCGTCTTTGGAGTATTCAAGCGTAATGGTATTACTCTTGATGGTGATGCCACGTTCGCGCTCGATATCCATCGTGTCCATCATCTGTTCGTGGAGTTCACGCTGGGCGACACCGTCGCACGATTGGATCAGGCGGTCGGCCAGAGTCGACTTGCCATGATCAATGTGGGCAATAATGCAAAAGTTCCGAATGTTTTTCATGGGGCTCTTCTAGGTTCGAAGCGAATCATCACCTCGGTTGATTTTCTCTCGGCAATTCATATTCGCATGAATTCTGCCAGAATGAACCTAAGGGTGTAAAGGACGCCGATTGGCGGGCTGAGGGTATCTTTGTCTCCCTGGCGGCAACAATCGTGCAATTAACAAGTCAAAAAGCCGGGCTGGTTCGGTTGACCTAGCCAAATGGCGCACAACTCGAATAATTGGCGGCATACAGAACAAGTGTCATTAATGGTGGATCAACCATGAGTTGGAATGAGTTGCTGGGCGAAATCCGCGAGCAATCGGAAACGATTCGTTTGGGCGGTGGTGCCAAGTCGATTGATCGACAACATAAGAAAAACCGGCTGACCGCGCGTGAACGTATCGAGCAATTGATTGATGACGGGACAGAATTTCTCGAAGTCGGCTTATGGTGGGCTTGGGGGATGTACGACGAGTGGGGCGGATGTCCGTCGGCGGGCGTGGTCTGTGGAGTCGGTCGCATCGCCAACCGTTTAACCATGATTATTGCCAATGATGCCACAATTAAGGCAGGGGCATTTTTCCCAGCGACTGCGAAAAAGGTACTGCGGGCTCAGAAGATCGCCATAGCGAATCATCTTCCGCTGACGTATCTCGTGGACTCGGCCGGCGTGTTTCTTCCATTGCAGGATGAAATTTTTCCGGACGAAGATGATTTTGGTCGCATCTTTTTCAACAACGCGATCATCAGCGCTGCCGGGATTCCTCAAACCGCTGCAATTATGGGCAACTGTGTCGCCGGGGGAGGTTACCTTCCCGTGCTTTGTGACAAACTGGTGATGACAGAAGGCTCGGGATTGTATTTGGCCGGCCCTGCCCTCGTAAAAAGCGCCATTGGCCAGGACGTTTCTCACGAAGACCTGGGCGGAGCCGAGATGCATGCACAGATTAGTGGCACGATTGATTTTCGCGAAGTCGATGATCCGGCGACGATTGCGAGACTACGTGGACTGGCGGGGACACTTCCGCAGGACAGCCCGGCGGCTCCCTATCGACGGGAAGCGTCTGCAGAACCGGTTCGGCCTGCGGAGGATCTTTACGACATTGTTTCAACGAATGCTCAGAAACAGTTTGATGTGAGAGAGGTGATCGACTGTATTGTGGATGCAGAATCATTTCAGGAATACAAAGCCGAATTTGGCCAGTCGCTGGTTTGCGGGTATGCCCGAATAGGTGGGTTTCCGGTTGGAATTGTGGCGAACCAGCGACAGCAGGTGAAGACGCCGAATCGTGGGTATCAGTTTGCAGGGGTGATCTACGACGACAGTGCCGAGAAGTCAGCCCGATTCATAATGGATTGCAATCAGAATTGGATTCCGCTCGTATTTCTGCAAGATGTGATGGGGTTCATGGTCGGGCGTGATTCGGAACAGGGCGGCATTATCAAGGCAGGTGCGAAGCTGGTAAACGTGCTGTCGAATTCACGGGTTCCCAAGTTGACCATCATCACGGGCGGCAGTTACGGTGCTGGTAACTATGCGTTATGTGGTAAAGCGTTTGATCCGCGATTCATTTACGCATGGCCCAACGCTCGCTATGCGGTGATGGGGGGGAAGCAAGCGGCTTCGACCTTGCTGGATATTAATATTCGAGCCATGAAACGTGCGGGGCAGGAACCGGATGTTGAAGAGCTTGAGGCGTTGCGCAAGAAAGTCACCGAGGGATATGAGAACACGACCGATATTCGCTACGGGGCATCACGCGGCTGGGTAGATGGGATTATCGAACCTGTCGAGACTCGCAGCGCGTTGATTTGCATGCTGGAATGTGCGACGAAGCATGTTGATGAGAAGCCGTTTGCGACGGGTGTGTTGCAGACCTAACACGAATCGTGAAATTCATTGTCGAAGTGGAATATCGTGGCTCAATGGGTCTGAGTCGCCATGTCGCATCGCCGTCGCCCCTGAAATCGGTCCTATCGCAGAGACCGGTCTTGTATTGAGCCCTCGTTGCCGCGAACATTCTACGCATGGATACTGACGCATCGAAAACGATCCGAATTGGAAATGGCGCAGGCTTTTGGGGTGACAATCTCGATGCGCCGCGGCAATTGGCAGAGCATGGAAAGCTCGACTATTTGACTCTCGAGTATCTCGCCGAGTTGACGCTTTCCATTTTGGCTCATCAACGCTCCAAGAAACCCGAAATGGGATACGTGACGGACGTTCCCACGGTAGTTCGAGACTTGGCGCCTCATTTTTCTGGCGAACGCAGGGCGCTCAAGCTGGTAACCAATGGCGGTGGCATGAATCCGGAGGGGTGTGCTCGAGCCACGGGCGAAGTCCTCGTAGCGCGTGGATTACCGGATATTCGCATTGCGGCGGTGGCAGGCGATGATCTCATGCCACGGCTGCTCGAGCTGACGGCGGAAGGCAACGCCTTTCCCAATTTCGAGACGGGCGAGCCTTTGGGAGAGTTGGCGCATCGCATTGTTAGTGCCAATGTGTACCTTGGCTATGAAGGTATCGCACAAGGTTTGGCGGATGAAGCGCAGATTGTGCTGACGGGGCGAATCGCCGATGCGGCTTTAGTGGTGGGGCCGGCGATGCATGAGTTTGGTTGGAAGCCGGATGACTGGCATCGGTTGGGCGGTGCGACGGTGGCTGGGCATCTGATCGAATGTGGAGCTCAGGTGACGGGTGGAATGTATTCGGATTGGGATCCGTCGATTGACCTGAATTCAATCGGCTATCCAATTGCCGAGCTCTCGAGCGATGGTACGTGCATGATAACCAAGCCGCGTCAATCGAGCGGCGCGGTGACCGTTGACACAGTGGCGGAGCAGCTGGTTTACGAGATTGGTGATCCGAAGAACTATCTTACCCCAGACGTGGTGGCTGATTTCACCAAGGTTCGTCTGGAAGAGCGAAAGCCCAACGAAGTCGTGGTAACGGGAGGTCGCGGTACCGCAGCTCCCGATAAACTCAAGGTCTCGATGGCTTACTATGACGGATTTGCGACGACGGGAATGATCGTTGTGGTGGGACAGAATGCAGCTGAAAAAGCCACGGCTGCAGCCAAAGCTGTGCAAGCCAAAATGGCGTCCGCTGGGTTTGAACTTGACCAATTCGAGTACGAAATACTCGGCGCCGGCGGCACGTTGCCTGGAATGGAATTGTGGAAACGCAAAACGCGAGAAGTCGTGTTGCGCTTGTCGGCTCGGGACAGTCGGCGAGAAGCGGTGGATCGCTTGACTCGGGAATTGGCTCCTTTGGTAACATCGGGACCACCCGGTGTAACCGGCTATACGGGGGCGAGGGCACGAACACGCCCCGTAATTTCTTATTGGCCCTCGACAATTGATCGAGAGCTGGTGAAATCAACGGTTGAGGTTCGATCTGCGTCGGAGTGGCTGGTATGAATGAGTTGCCGAAATTGAAAGATTCCACAACAATTCCCTTGGGAATGATTGCGCACGCGCGGTCGGGGGACAAGGGCAATCATGCCAATATTGGTGTCATTGCCTATACCGAAAAGGGTTACGCGTATCTAGTTGATATACTGAAGTCGAACAGATTGCGCGATTTTTTTGAACCTTTGCATCCAACAGCCGTCCAGCGCTTTGAATTGCCGGGAATTCGTGCCGTAAACTTTCTCCTGCACGACGTCCTGCAGGGAGGGGCGAGCCAATCGCTTCGCACGGACAATCAGGGGAAGGTACTGGCGCTGGCTTTGTTGGAGATGGAGATACCGGTTCCCGAGAATTTGAGCGAGATGACTCGGGGCTGAAGAAGTTATGACTGAATATGTGCTTTACCACTCCGAAAATGGAGTTGGCCGTATCACCTTGGATCGAACGGAGCGACGAAATGCGTTGACTCGCGAGATGATCGTGAAACTGACCGATTATGTCCGTACCGCAGCGGCGGATGAGAAGGTCCGAGTCATCGCACTGGCTGCAAATGGAACGGTATTCTGTGCGGGAATGGACCTCAGCGAGATGCAAGAACGTGCCGCCGCGCCCGACGCCGCAGACCAGTGGTTGAAAGATTCTGAGGTTTATCGAGACTTGTTGAAGTCGCTGGTGGATGCTCCCAAGCCGGTCTTGGCGGCGGTACAAGGTCCCGTATTGGCAGGCGGCGTTGGGATTGTTCTGGCGAGCGATTTGGTCATCGCGACCGATGCGACTTTCTTTTCACTTCCCGAACCACAGCGAGGCATTACGGCAGCCATGGTGACGCCATTGTTGGTGTATCGAGCCGGTGTTGGGCACGCCAGTCATTTACTGCTTTCCGGGCGGCAGGTGTCGGCTGAGTCAGCTTTGGCGGCTGGGCTGTGTCATTCCGTGACGCCAATCGAATCTTTCGCCGCAACGGAAGACGAATGGGTTCAGTCGATTCTTCGTGGTTCGCCGGAAGCACTTGCACTCACCAAGAAAGTTCTGCGCGATGTCGGCGGCAAGAGTCTCTCGGAGCAGCTCGATGTAGCTGCAACGGTTTCTGCCTTTGCACGAAAGTCGGCTGACGCTCGAGAGGGCCTGCAAGCCTTTCTTGAAAAGCGTAAACCAAATTGGCAATAGCCGGATGCCGTCGGTTGGGTGCGAAAACGGTTGTCACACTCCTATCTCTTGTGATTCAATTGGGGTGGGTTCAATTTGCCCGGAAATGGGCGATAATTGGCTTTTCGCAACCACGGGCAATCTAAAGGATGATCATGTTCCATCGACGTTCGCTACCAATC
>CAYYHV010000007.1:25082-30803 GCA_964471695.1 uncultured Pirellulaceae bacterium | reverse complement strand
TTGTGATTCTTGTCGCATCGACGGCATTCGCCGACCACCATGAAGGCTGGACTTCCATGTTTAATGGGAAATCACTGGCAGGTTGGACTCAGAAGAATGGTTGGGCGACCTATCAAGTTGAGAACGGTGCAATCAAAGGGACAACTGCCGCGGGCAGCCCCAATTCTTTCCTATGTAGCGTCAAAGAATACGGCGATTTTGAATTGGAGTTCGAAGTCAAGGTTTCCAATGAACTGAATTCCGGAGTTCAAATCCGCTCGCAGACTCGTGACAAAAAAGGTGAGCACACGGTTTATAAGACAGGCCGAGTCAATGGCCCGCAGGTTGAAATCGAAGCCAGTGGTTCCGGGGGAGCTGAAGCGGGCTATGTATATGGTGAAGCCGCCGGTGGATGGAGGACTTCCGCAGAGCGACTGAAACCTCACAAGCACTTTAAGGATGGGGAGTGGAATAAGTATCGCATTGTCGCGAAAGGGCCACGCATCCAAACATTCATCAACGGCCAGGCGATCGAAGACCTTAATGATGACGAAATCTACAAGACGCACCCCAATGGGTTTATTGGATTGCAAGTTCACGGGATTGGCGACAAAAGCGGACCTTATCACGTGATGTGGAAAAATCTTCGCATCAAGGAACTGCACTAGTTGGCTTGGATAATTCAGTTAGTTAGTCGATAAAAAAAGCCCGATGCGATCGCATCGGGCTTTCTTGATTCCGGATTTGACTCAATCGTTACTTCACGTCACGAGTGAGGTCGTCTTCGAACATTACTGTCAGGTCTTGGTCGAGTGGTCGTCTTGGAACGACCTGTTCGTGACTGACCAGTCCGATTTTGCGCGTCGATCGTTGCTTCAACTGCGACGTTTTGGTGCGTTGAATTCGGGATGCACGAGTCGGTGTGGTGCGAATCTGTCGTGAGTGCGACGTTCGCTTTACCGTTGGCTTCTTGGCAGTTCGTGAACCGTTGCCAACGGCGTCGACGCGAGTCGTTGGGCGTTGGCCCACATAAACAGGCTCACGCGACTCCGGATTTTGGCTGATCGTGTACTTCAACGTACGGCCACCGGACCGCGAAGCATATCGGCTGTCCCCGTAAGGTTTGCGAACAGCACATCCGCCATCGCATCCGCCGCTGCACCCTGCGTCACCACATCCGCCACTGCATCCTGCGTCTCCGCATGAATCGGCAATGCCACATGCTGGCTCGGCACAATCGGCGATACCACAACCGGGTTCGGCGTAGACGGTTCCGTCGATAGCCGAGCAGCTTGAGCATCCGCATCCGCTTCCACATCCGCTTCCACATCCGCCAAAGAGCATGCTTCCCAGTGAAGCCAGGAAGCCTCCTCCGCCCCGGCAGCCGCCGCAGGGAGTCGAAAGAAGGTCTTGGAAGCACGATCCTCCGCTGCAACCGCTGGAAGCGATTCCACATGCTGGCTCAACTGCGTCGCAACACCCACCGACGCTGGCAATGCCGCAAGCCGGTTCGGAAAGCTCGCATCCACCGCTGCATCCTCCATCGCCACATCCGCAAGCATCAGCGATCCCACAGGCTGGTTCGAGTGAGTCGCATCCGCCACTGCATCCCGCATCGCCGCAACCGCAGGCATCGGCGATTCCACAGCCTGGTTCCAACGTTCCGCTACAGCTTCCGCCGCCGGAACATCCCAGTCCGAAAAGTCCACCGCCGCTCAAACCTCCGGAAGTGCATCCGAAAAGTCCACCGCCGCAACTGGGACGACCGAGGCCGCCGAACAGTCCACAGCCACTGCTGGCTCGACTGAACATGTTGTGCATGCTGCAATAGAGTTCAGAGAAGATCGTGCCGCAGCATGCATCGCAGCCGATGGCACCGCCACCACAACCACTGTCGAATTTGAAGCAACGAGGGCTGGCGACGCTCATCGCACATCCGCTCGAGCAACCGCATCCGCCGGCACTTCCACAGGATTCAACAATTCCGGTATCACATGAAGCCTTCTTTACGTGTGACACTTTGCGGACTTGTGACTTTTGAGCTGCGGTCGATCGTTTTTGGGTAGCACGAGTTCGTGTCGCCTGAGACACGTGCTGGGACATTTGTGCATTCGTCAACGGTCGAGAGCTGACCTTGGATTTCTTGCTCGACTTTTTCGTGAGGTTTCGCAAAGAGAGCTGGGCTTCTGCATCTCCGGCGATCAGGCCAGTCGCAATGATGGCGAGTAGGGCCAAACGGTAAATCATCCTTGAATCTCCCCGTTGTGATTGGAACTCAGGACACGTTTGCGGGTTGGTCCTGACAATCGATAAGCGATCGAGCGCACGATGCGCCATGTACGTTACAACTCATCGAACTGACACCAGCGGAATGAATAGAACTTTCGTTTGGCCCGGCAGCGTCAGGCTAATCGCTTTGCGTTTACTGTTGCCTATTGGTTGCCTAGTCTTCCTATCTGCTTGCGGTTTTGACGCGGGGGCTAGCGTAGCTTGTTGGATCTGGGGGCTTCGCGGTGTTTGCGTGTGACGGCGCAAGGTTTTCCGGTTTTATTGAAAGATCCGGTTAGGGGAGATCCGATGAGTCTTCTACACGTGAGTGCATTCTGAATGCCCCCGGAATGCGTAGGTCGTCGGAACCGCCAATACGGAAAACGGCTATGAGCAAAAAGACCCAATACCCGCCCATGTTGAAACTACTTGTTGTTTTCGTGACTTTACTGGGCTCAGTAAAAATCGTCTCGGGGCAAGAGCGTTCCGCCCCGAATCGCCTCAACGCCGAACGGGCGCGGCAAGCGTTGATGCACACATCGACGGCTCGCGCCGTAAGGCAACGGGCCCAGCCCATTCCCAATGGATACCGTCTGGCGAAGGCCAAACGGACTCAGTTTGAAGAGGCGCTGACACCTTTCGCAGCACCGGTTGAGGCAACTCCGGTGTTCGAGTCCGCGCCGCTCCAAGAAATGCCCATGGAAATCGGGGACTCGTGGGGAACGAACGACGTATTCCAGGAAGAAGGATGTGGCGGAAGCTGTGGAATGGCTGATTGTGGCGGCTCGTGTGACGGCGGCTGCACCGGAACGTGCGGAGGGGGATGTGGCGATTGTGACCAATTTGGCATGGGCGGCTATGGTTTGGGGGCTCCAGGACTGAGTCTTCAGAATCTGTCTGTGTTCGCAGGGACTCAAGGGTTCTTGGGACCGCCATCGTTTAGTTCTGGAAGTTTTGGATTCCACTATGGAGCCAACCTTGGCTTGCCATTCAACCTCCTTTCTTACTCTGGGATGGGAGTCCAAGTGGGGTATCGTGGAGTCAGCAGTAATTACAACGGTACTGATTTTACGAACGAACAGCGGAATCAGTCGTTTGTGACACTTGGAATGTTCCGGCGAGCTTCCGTAGGATTCCAGGGTGGCCTGGTTGTCGACATACAGCGGGATAGCTGGTACGACGCGGTAGACCTTAGCCAGCTTCGTGGAGAAATTAGCTACCGTTTTCCTAGTCAGCATGAGTGGGGGTATTGGTTCACTTCATCGAACAGCGACGATACTTCGATCGACCCATTCAATGTAGGGCAAACCCTGACTTGGGACCCCACAGATCTTCATCTGGCTTTCTATCGACGGCACAATTTCATTACCTCGGGCGGCGTGCTGAGACTTATGGCGGGGTTCACTGGGAATAGGGATGGCCTCGTTGGCACGCAGTGGACCATGCCGATGGGGAATGCATTGGCCCTACAAACGGATTGGATGTATCTGATTCCCGAAGAAGCGACTGGCGCCGGTGGGAATACCAACGAGAGCTGGAATATCAGCCTATCCCTCGTTTGGAAGTGGGGGAAAGATGCCTGCTCATCTCAGCCCAGTTGTTACAGTCCACTCTTCGATGTGGCTGGCAACGGTTCCTTTATGGTCGATCAGAATTGATCTAATAATTTTCAATTAGTTCTTGGATTAAGCGGTGGGGGTTCGGTGGCAAATTGTGGCTTGTTTGTTATTGGTTGGCTGCTATCATGACGAGTTTTTGTCTTTGTGTAAGTATGTTTTTTACTTGCGCTTGACAAAAATTCCCGGTGGTATTCACTGGGTAGTGATCCCGCTACGATCATGATGGGGTCGTATGAATGTCAACTGTGAGCCACCTCTGTGATTAAAGCCGAAATATCTGAAATTGAGTCCAATTGGACTTCAGAAAGCCCTGAGACTGCGCAACTCGACTTGGTACGAGTCGCCACCCGGCACTGGCCGATGATATCGGTCATTGTCATTTTGGCTGGCATCTTGGGGGCTCTGTATTTTGTCAATGCTGAGCCGACGTTCGAGTCCTCGACGGACATCTATATCGAGGCGGCCAAAGTTCCGGAAATCGGCGACGTTTCAATGAGCGAGCAGCTCAATCGCAACCTGACTTTGGGTGCGACGAGAGGAATGATCCAATCCGGGCTCATTTTGAAACGCGTGCTGGAGAAGGTGGATGCTGCTGCGCTTCCATCTGTTTTTGAAGTCGAGGATCAGCTTGGCCATTTGCGAGAGAATCTCGCAGAGTTTGTCGTGCCTGACGAAGAGTCGCCTATTCTTCGCATCACAGTTCGGACACACAACCCCGAAGACTGTCATTTAATCGCCTCGACGATTGCATCAGAGTACGAAGCGTATCTGGATGAGCGAAACCGCGGTATGAGTAATGAGCTCCGCGATTTGATTGTTCAAGCGAGAGTCGATTTACTTGAGGATCTGCGTCGACTCGACAAGGAATACGACGAGTTTCGCGACCAAGCCCCGGTGATGTGGAAGGATGGCAATGCCATTAATATTCATCACGAGCGCCAGTTGGACCTTGAGAAGTCTCGCAAGGAAACGATGCTTCAATTATCGGTTTTGAAAGCCACGCTGCAAAAGGTGACTTCGGCCATTAAAGAAGGCGGCATGTCGTACGATGCAGTTCGCTATGAAGCCATCAGGGAGTTGGGGGCTCAGAACAAAACGGAATCTGAGTTAAGCGAGCAATCAGGCCCAGCTACGCTGGCGAAAAAGCTCTACGAAGAATACGCCAATCTGCTTTTTCAAGAAAAGCAGATGTCCGAGACTTTCGGACCAGGACACCCGGACATTATTGCTGCTCGCAATCGTCGAGTTCGGCTTGGCAAACTCATGAAAGCGCAAACCGAAGAACTACGAAAACTTACGGCAGAGCCCGTCGATGAGATTGACTATGCCGGCATTTATCAGCGCTTTCTGGTGGCTCAGATTGCTGAAGCGGCGGATAAACTACGTCGACTGAATGATTCGTTCGCGGCCGAAGAGCAGGACGCCACTGCAATCGAAAAGTATGTTCGCAAGGATCAATCGCTACGACGTGAGATGGAACGAACTCAAGCCTTGTTTGATGCGGTCGTTGCGCGATTGGACGAGATTAGCATCATTCAGGACTATCAGGGTGATCGAGCGACGGTTGTAGAAATGGCGTTGCCCGGAAAACAAGTAGGTCCTTCGATTGTCAAGATTGGTGGATTGTCGGTGGTGTTGGGTTCGATGCTGGGAATGGCACTTGCTTTTTGGTTAGAGAGTCGTGACGACTCGTTTGCAGACCCGCGTGAAGTTCGCGATTTGGTGGGGGCGCCGATCTTGGCTCACATCCCCATCATTCGCAGTAAAGGAAAGAATCTAGGTGGCGACGTAGACGCGAGTATTGTCACATATCACTCGCCTCGTTCGCGTGTCGCCGAATCGTTTCGTGGAATTC
>CAYYHV010000007.1:17430-25072 GCA_964471695.1 uncultured Pirellulaceae bacterium | reverse complement strand
TTCGAAACAAGTTGTTCTTTAGTTCGATTCGCGAAGGTGTCCGGGTAATTCAGGTGACGAGCCCGATGCCGGGAGACGGCAAATCGACAGCCGTAGGGAATCTCGCGGTAGCTATTGCAAGCTCAGGGAAATCCGTGGTCGTGGTCGATGGTGATTGCCGTCGTCCTCGAGTCCATCGTTTATTCGGTGTCGGACAATCGAACGGACTAGTCGAAGTGATCCGCGGCGAATGCCAGTTAGAAGATGCCGTAGTATTTACAGACGTGGAAGGCGTAACCGTTTTGCCTTCGGGTAGGATTCCTAATAACCCTGCCGAGCTTATCATTTCCAGTGAATTTGATGATGTGATCGCGAAACTGAAAGAGAGTTTCGATTTTGTCATCATTGACTCACCGCCCATGTTGGCTGTCTCAGACGGAAGCGGTATTGCAGCTAAAGTTGACGGGGTTGTTCTCGTATTCCGGCTCGACCAGCGATCCAAGAGTACGGGAATGCGAACAAAGCAGATTCTGGATGAGATCGAAGCCAATGTTGTTGGCTTGGTCGTGAACGGGCTTGATCCAAAAGCAGCCAAGGGTGGCTATCGAGGTTATGGGTACGGAAACCAGTACGGTCGATACGCTGCTGGTGGTTATGGGTACGACGGATATGGACAAGAGATGACCGTTTACTACGAAGACTCTGACGAACCCGGCTCGAACGGACAGCCCCTTTTGCCTCTTGCAAAGACTAGTTCGACAGACGCTTAGGATTAGAGGCGTTCAATGCCCGAACGATACGGCTTGTTGGTCGTTGCGCGTCTTTTGATTCTAAGTCCCGTTCTCGCGGCTCCTTGGATACAAGGTGGAGTCAATCATGTGTTGCATGCGGGACTCTGTATTTCCGCGTTGGTGGCGCTAGTCTTTTCATTGACACACGACAGTGTTCGATCGTGGGTGCCGTCGAGAACACATTTCTTGATGTTTAGCTTGGTGCTCGTTGCGTCGGTCCACATCGTGCCGATGCCGATCGCATGGATCGAATGGCTCTCGCCCGCAACGCAAGAGCGATTTGGTGAAAGCGTGGGTGATCCAGCCAGCCTTCAGATGCTCTCGCTCGCACCAGCGGAAAGTCGACTGGTTCTGACTCGATTGTGGCTTGCGGCAACAACGGTTGTTCTTGTCGGTTTGTTATTTCGTAGCGAATCCAGCGTGTTCCTGTTGTTGGCCTTACTCGCCGCCAATGGCGCACTGTTGGCATTGTTTGGCATCTTTCAAAGAGTGGGTTGGAATCCAACATTCTTTTGGGAAAATCCACCTGGATTGTCAGGGTTCGGTCCGTTTTTCAATCGAAATAACGCTGCGGGATATCTGGCTGGTTGTCTGCCGGCAGCCGTTGTTCTGGCGATTTCCCAGCACATTGGATTAACGCGTTCCGTCAGAAGCGTCGATTCGGCGCACTATGCTGGCCGAGTCGCGGTTCTTGCATCCGTCGTTGCAATCTTCGTTGGCATCCTCATTTCCTTCTGTCGGGGCTCATATGTCGCGCTGATTGTCAGCTTGATTGTCCTGGCGATTCCGTTGATTCGATTTCCATCGACGCGGGGATTTATCGCGACCTTGATGGTATTTGTCGTTGCTTGTATTGGAGTCCTGATTTGGGTCGATTCCGATGAAGCCGTCAAAATTCGGTTTGCTGAGATTACGGAGGAAGACGCACAGGGATTGATTCTTCACTGGGTCGACGATGTGCCGTTTGCGGCAGATTATTGGAAAACCGGCTGTGGTTTGGGCGCCTATCGGTTCGCCAATCGTGCGTACCAGTCCTTCAGTGGCGACAAATGGTTCGCTTACTGCGAGAATCAGTATTTGGAGATTCTTATCTCAACTGGGATTGTTGGCCTTGGACTGGTTCTTCTTTTTCAGTTCAGCGTCGTACGTGATTCCATAAGATTGCTTGCTGGAAGTTCGCCGCATATTCGCGTCGTAGGCATCCTTGGATTGTTGGTTATCACCATCAATTCCGTAACCGCGTTTTTTGATTTCGCGTTATTTCATTCTTCCAACCTGCTCTTGCTGGCAGCGCAACTTGGAATCGTCCTGCAGGCGACTGCGGCTCATGATCGGTCGACGCAGCGTGATCAAAGATCAATGATGGGAATCATCGTCTTGCTAATTGCATTGCTGACGGGTGTGTTCTCAGTTTATGAATCCGTTGGACACGCGAGGATCTCCTTGGCCATGGGGGGCAATGTCTATCACAATTCTCGAGCCGACCAACCACCGCCCAGTCTGGATGCTCTCGATACAGAGATTTTGGTACTCCAGGATGCCATCGGGAGTTGCCCCGATCATCCGACTGCCAATCGACTGTTGGCACGGCTTTATCTCGAGAGATTTCGGCTGCAGATTCTTGAACAGATCAACGATGAATCTGCGAGGCTGGTGAGAGCCGATCTATGGCAAGCGACTCGACCCGAGGTCGTTGCGTCACGATTCGACATTTTACGGCAGCAATCGCCCAAGTCGTTTCAGGCGGCGTTAGACAGTCCTGAATTGCGGGACGTGGAGTTGGCGCTTCGGTACGCGGATCGTTCGATAGAGTCCTGTTCGGCACAGCCCCGCGTGTACCTTCAAAAAGCCAGGATCGCTCGACTTTTACAAGACACGTCATTGGTCAACGAACATCTGAATCAATGCCTGCGACTCGCGCCGGTTCATCCAAATCTTCATATGGCCGCTGGCTACCTCGCATTGACGATGAACGACCTCGACAATGCGGCAAAATGGATCATTAAGAGTATTGGATTGGGTGCAATCATCGACGAAAAGTTGATCGTCGCGATAAACTCAATCTGGCGTCCCGATGAATTTGTCAGATCGATACCACCAGGGGGCAGTGAGATTGCCATGCGACTGTTTCGTCGCAAGGGCCTCAGTCCAGAGTTTCACGAATCGCTTGGAAGATTTGTGACCGATGCATGGAATGAAACCGCTGCGTCGGATTATCTCGATTCGGACGCTCGAAAGCTGGGTTGTTTGGCTGGTGAAGTGTATTCAAGTCGCGGAGATAGGCAGGCAGCTTTAGAGTGTTATCGTTTGGCGCTTTCAAACGGGGATTTTCCCGAACTGGTCGCTTCAAGATTGCGATTCGCGAAATTGCTGGAGAAAACAAAGTCGCCCGTCGAAGCGGTACGACAAGCCGAGATCTGTTGTCGGCAATCAAAGCATCCCGTGTATGCACGGTATCGAAATCAGTTGCTCGGGCGTCATATTCGCTTGAAGGAAAAGTAGATCCGGCCAAGTTTTCGGGGAATTCGACGAAGCCTCTCTTAGATTGCGGTCGCCGATGGCAATGTGGCTCGCGAGAATGGCAGATGCTAGAGCGAGTCGGTAGACGTCTTGGGTTTGCCACGCCCAAACAGTTAGATGAGCCAAAATAGGCTGTTGAGTGACGATTCCAAGCGGCTTCGGCGACTTGGGGACCTATCTTCCGTCTTGCGCTGCGCCCGCGATGAGTCCAACCTTTTCCAAAATCGACTTGATCGCTATACTCAGGGATTCAATTTGCACTACCCAAGATGCGCAATCTGTGCATTTCTATTTGCAACGGAACAGAGTCGAAATGAACGATCAAGACGGCGGATCGCCAGCTGAAGAGTCCAACGACACGTCGAATCAGGACCAATCGCAGTGGAACAATCTGGCTGAACTGCTGGGAGCAAAGCCATCGGCTGAAACGCCCGCTCCGAAGGCAAAAGCAGAGGAACCTGTGTCGCGTCGATCAGTGAAAGACTCGCCCGCACCCAAGGAAAAGAAAACACCAAAACCGACGAATTGGGGCGCCTTGGCAGGTGACCTTGGATTGGATGCAGAACCGGACCCGGAACCAGCAGTTGCGGCGACTCCCGAACCTGCCCCCGAACCCGAAAAGCCTTTGCCGTAAATGGTGGATGCACCACCGGTTGAGAAGACGACGCATCGTCCGTCTATGTTTGAAGATGCGGTCGCCGAGGAATCGAGCGAAGCGACTTCCGCGGCTAAGGTCGATCCACCCGCCGCTGCGTCGGTCAGTGACCCAGACTTTGACCCGCTCAGTTCGACGTCTGCGTTTGGTTCTCCATCGCCCAAACCGAAACGTCGCGAGCGCACGGAACGTAAGGCAAAGCCGACGAAGGCTCCAGGAGCTGCCACCACACCTGCTCGTGCGGAAGCCCCCAAACCTCGTCCGCAGACGTTTGAACCCGTCAAATCAGCCGACCCGCAAGAGGATCCGCTCAGCCGCAAGCTGGCTTTTGGTCCACCCAAATCTCAGCCTTCGGTGACGGACGATATGTTCTCCACGGATAGTTCTGTCGCGGCCAACATTCCAATCATGAATGAGGCTCCCAAGAACGACGAAAGCGTTCGCGACGAAGACGCCGGTCTCGATGAAGATTCGCAAGTTGATTCCGAAAAGAACGAAGGCCGACGTCCACGGAAAGAAGGCGGTCGTGGACGCGGCGGTCGTGGCCGTGGTCGGAGCGAAGCTGGCCGAGGAAGAAGTGAGAGTGGACGTGGGCGCGTTCAAGACCGAACCGCTGACGATGTTGTCTCTCAGGACGAAGCCGTTGTCTCCGGCGGCACTGACGAATCGACTGGCCCGTCGGAAGATGGCGAAGATACTGGCAGCGAGCGACGCCCACGCGGGCGACGCGGTCGCGGTCGGGGGAGAGGGCGTGGTCGACGCGGTCGCGGTGAACAGCGTGGCGGTGAGGACCGGGCTGAGCAGTTCGCATTTGATGAACGCGACGACTATAGCGACTCGGATGACGAATCGTCGAAGCCGACTCAATCCCAAGAACCTCACGCGGCTGAAGCGCCAAAGACGGAACCGGACGATGACGCCGGGGAACACCGTAACAGGAATCGGCAAGGTCGCGCTCGACGTCGAGGCAATCGGGGCGGTCGCGAAGTCACCAAGGTGCGCGGTGCAGAGGATGAAAACCGCTCGGCAGAGTCTGCGACGAGTGAAGAAGGCGGCGATGACGGTCGTAAGAGGTCGAGACCGCGTCGAGTCTCCGGTGGCGGTGACGAAAGTGGTTCTCAGGATTCTCGTTCAGGACGTGGCGGACGATCCGGCGGTAGGAAGCCTCGCTCGGAGCGTCAGCCTGAACGCGTCGAGAATAAAGAGCCGAAGCGAGATGAGCCACTAAAGGCTGCGGATCCGGTTGTGTCTGCGGAATCCACCGAATCGCCGGCTGCTAACGATCCAGCGCCCCGCAAGTCTTCCTTCTGGAATCCGTTTGCTTTCTTTTCCGACAATAAAAAGGCGGCGGATCCTGAAGTGAGCACTCCGGAGGCTCCGAAACCATTACCACCGACACGTTCGACTTTTAGTGCGCCCGTATTTGGTGAACCCGATATAACGGCGCATCGAGAAGCGGCGGCTGCATCAACGGCCAGCGATACGAGTGAATCTGAGCAAGGAGAACGTTCGTCACGATCGGAGTCCGAAGATGAAGAACGACCACGTCGGCGTCGCCGACGCCGGGGCGGACGTCGAGGACGTAAGGATTCAGATTCCAACGAGCGAACAACCACCCAATCACGTGGATTCCCTGACTCCGATGATTATGACGAAGACGATGGGCCGCAGGATTCGTCCTCGTTTGACTCGCAAGAGTCGGACGAAGATGCCGACGATCAATTCGATGACGGCGGCGGATATGATCGAAGCAACCGAGACCGTGCTGAGGGACGCGAATCGACTTCGAAGCGAGTCGAGGTTCCCGCATGGAAAGAAACGGTTGGCGTCATGGTCGATGCTAACTTGTCACGTCGCGGAAGCGGCGGCGGTGGTGGATCGGATAGTGGTGGACAGAAAAGACGACGCGGCTCGCGAGGGAGAAGACGCCCACGTGACCGCTCCAATGACTAGGCAAATGTACAAAGATATGACGACAAACCAACAGTTTCACTTCCTACGACTGTCTCTTGTATTCGTGCTGCTGTTAGGTGTCACGTCGCTATCGGGATGCGGTAGCGCCACGGAAGCTAACGATGGTCAAACGGTCGCAGTTGTAGATACTCCACCGGAACCACCACCCGCTCGTAAGGATGCTGTCGCAGTCTTCCATACTTCTGACAAAAGTCCTTATACAACGGCTTTTCGGGATGGTGCAAAAACCGCTGCGACAGAAAAAGAAGTCGAAATTGAGTGGTTCAATGTTCCGACTGGGGATGCTGAGCGGCAGATGACTCTTCTCAAAGATGTCGTCGCTAGTCGTTACGCAGGGATTGTATTCAGTCCTCAGGAAGTCGGGAAATTTGGCGAATCGCTTGAAGCTGCCATGCAGGATGAATCTGCTGTGGTGATTTGCGAGCGACCGTTGTCCCTTGATCCGACCGCCGACCAATCCAAGTTCAACTTCGCAACGACTGACCACTTTCGCTGTGGTCAGCTTGTGGCAGATCATATCAAGGAATCCATTGAAGATGGGTTTGTCCTGATCATCGAAGATTCCGACAGTCCGACTTCGTCAGATCGCCGCTACGGTGTTGAGTTTGGACTGAAGGAAAGCAAAATCAAAGTCGTCTCTTCTGCTGATTTGATGAAAAAGGTCGAAGGGGCGGAAACGGAACCGCCAACGACCTTGGCCGAAGTGCTGGAACTTTTCGCATCCAACAATACGCGTCCATCGTCGGATGAGTCCGATGCCGATGCTGATGCCGATGGTGACGATGCGAAAGAGACCGACGAAGATGACGAGGAAGATACGGAAGAGGACTCTTCCACGGAGGATATCTTTGTTGTCGTCGCTTCCGACGCAGCAACTACGAAAGAAATCCTTGGTTGGAAAGCCAAAGGGGGCGAAGGTTATTCGAATTGGGCGATTTACGGTTCCGGGTCTTGGGAAGGGATCGAAGATGAGCTCAAATCCTCGGCGCTCACCGCAACGATTCTGGAAGATCCTTTCCTGATGGGCTTATCTGCTGTGATGACGGCGGCTGATGCGATTGGTGGCAAAGAAGGAAACGGGCTGATCACAACCGGTGAGTATCTCGTCACGGCTGAGAAGCTCGACATCGAACGACTGACCAAACTGCTTGAAACGAATCGTCGCGAATAAGTCGTAGTAGAACTTCGTAATAGACCTGGGCCTAATTCCATAAGGTCTGGCTGGCGCGGTCGATGTCTTCGCCGCGAAGTCGTTGCTCCGACTTTGCAACAACCGAGCTTAATGCATCGCGATTGCGGTTTGGAGCGGCAGCAAAATCTGCTCCATTACGTATTCGTCGACGATCTGCGTGCAATGTTTGGTGAGCGTGTTGAGGACATCACCATAGGTTTCACCTCGAAGGCTGCCAAATCGTCGCGCCGTAATGTAAACACTCAATTGCTCATCGGACGGAAACTCTCCTGTGCGAATATGATAAGCACGAGTCCTGGGTTCGATACTCATGCGACACTGAAGTCGGCAATCGTCAGCGAGTGCGAACTGAATGGCAGGCTCGTAAGTAATTGCCGTCGTATCGGGACGATCAAGAACGCCTTCAAAAGCTGGCGGCAGTCCCAAGGCTTCGGCGATCAATTGGTTGTGGTTTCCGGCGAAAGTAAAATCGAACCCGAACATTAGATTCAGCGATTCACAATCAAGCGGGCTGACCGACAAGAGATGGGG
>CAYYHV010000007.1:17115-17420 GCA_964471695.1 uncultured Pirellulaceae bacterium | reverse complement strand
TACATATCCACTACAGATGCGTTTTGTTTCGACGGAAGACCAACGATAATGTCCGGCTTCCTTGTCACCTTCAAGCACAGCGTCCCCTGAATCGCGACAGTAGAAGTTGTGCATCGAAGGATACTTGCGTTGCATCAACTCAAAATAATGCAGTACGGATTCGCGACTGGTTCCAAGTTCCGTCTCGGTGTTCAGGTTTAAGTTAATATAGAAGTCGTCACTACAGCTTCCAAAACGATGCATCTAGCTCTCCTGCCGCACAGATTACCGATAGCTTCTTCAAGGTGTACATCTACGGGATTAGC
>CAYYHV010000007.1:11590-17105 GCA_964471695.1 uncultured Pirellulaceae bacterium | reverse complement strand
GTCCGTGGGAACTGTCAAAGCATCGGTGAGTTAGTTTTTGGGGTCAACGTTCGCCTGAATCCGTGGCTCCGTCCACAACTGCACGATTGTGCAATGTTATTGAGTATGAATAGATGATTAATACGAACTGTGTGACGACTGTGTTCGATTCCGATCTGGGATGGGTGGGGTTGCAATGGATTGATAATCGCTTGCTCAGGTCCACTTTCGGGCATTCTGATCCGAATGCCGCGCTCAGTTGCCTTCCTGTCAGTGACGAACCTGTCGAGCGACTGGGGCGGGCTCAGCGGGACCTTGTGACGAGGGTTAAGCGGTATGCTAGCGGCCGCGAGGTGGCGTTTTCCGACGTATTGCTAGATACGGACGGCTTTACCCCCTTTCAGTTGTCGGTTTTGGATGCATGTCGAACCGTGGCATGGGGCCAGACCCTTTCGTACGGGGACTTGGCTGCACACGTGGGGGCGCCGAGAGCCGCTCGAGCCGTGGGAACCGTTATGTCCAAGAACCGCTACCCAATCGTTGTACCTTGCCATCGAATCACGGCAGCCGGCAGTCGCCCGGGCGGGTTTACCGCGCCCGGCGGAGTATCGATGAAAGAGCGGATGCTTCGAATGGAGGGGTGGGGAAGCAAATAAATTTCAAAAAACAATGTAATCAGGCTCTGGCGAATTGTGCCGGCTATCCTCAATTCCCAACTGTCCCAAGCGGGTACTCTGACGAAGGAATTGAAAACTCGAGTGGATGTGGGCACAACAATTTGACGCCATCTATTGCTCCACAGCGGGTGAGGGCGGCGGGTGTGTGCGAGCTCGCTGTTCTCATTCCAACCTTGCTGCCTATTCTTGAAGGTGTTGATTGCGCTGATGCAAATCACTTTCAAACCGGGGAGAGGGAACATGGGTACGCAAAAGTTCGCACCATCAACGGACGACCTGTTCGAAACGTTTTCGGAAGAAGTTTCTGCACGCGATGGCGAAGTCAAGAAACGCCTTGAGTGCGGCAACGCAATGTTTCTTCGCGCGACATTCTCACTCTCCAGCCAAGTCAAGCGAGGCGACGCCATCAATGCGGGGGTTGCAATGCGAGTCGTTGAGGACCAGATTTCGGTTCATCCATATACGTGGCGAAAGGTTTGTAAAAATGGAGCGATTGATGCAAACGCCTTGGGTGGAGTCCGCATCGCACGTGTGCCCCAAGAGTCATCGTCGCCGTTCGAGGAATCTCAGATTCTGAACGAAGTCGTCGAGGGTATTGGAAACTGTTGTCAGCTGGAAGTTTTTGATGGTCAAGTCAGTATGATGCGCCGTATGGCCGACACGCAAATTGATCTGGCTCTATCCACTGCGACGCTCATGGATGGATTGGGCTGGGCTGGTAGCGGCATGATCCATCAAATCGTTAGCCAATTTCTGAGAGAAGAACCGCGTTCGCTCTACGGCTTGATGAACGCCGTGACGGCGGTAGCGCGGAGTGTCAAAGATCCCACGACCCAGTGGCGGCTCGAATCATTTGGCTGCGAGATTGGGGCCAAGCTGCTGCACGACGTCGGCTCAAAGATTGTGCATGCCTAAAGGAGCCTGCACCCGGTGGACTTGTCTAGCCGCGTCGCGGATCGGTGCGCTTGATAATATCGCTGATTCCCGACTGGTTGAATCCTTTGTACCCATCGTTGCGCTCAAGTACCTCCAGATGCGAACCAGGAGCCCCTTCCTTTGCGAACGACTCAGCTTGATCTTCTGTGATATAGCCACAATCAAGTGCCACGCTGATTCGGTCCGGGCAAATTTCCCATCGTTCCGGTTCGGTGAACGACTGTCGGAGAAACGGGAAGTCGGTGAAGGGAGTCATCGACGCAACGCCCATTTCGCCAAGTTGTGATCGCGCAGCATCGAAGGAAAACTGACACTCCAAATGGTGCATTCCGGCCTCGAGAAACGCTTCTCCGTGAAGGCAACACCACAGTCCCACGGTGCCAAGTTCATCCGACGGCGTTAAAGGTTCGTGCGCAATATCGCCCTGAATTTCTTCGGGAGTCAGATCAACGTCCGCGAAGACTGTGATTCCGCAAATTGACTGCTCCATCACTTGGGCTCCCCAGCCTGCATCATGCCCGGCGTAAAATTGTTCTCGACATGCGAACCCTAGCTGTT
Organism: uncultured Pirellulaceae bacterium; assembly: GCA_964471695.1. Classification (GTDB taxonomy): domain Bacteria; phylum Planctomycetota; class Planctomycetia; order Pirellulales; family Pirellulaceae; genus CAYYHV01. Next base: position 14,955 of record CAYYHV010000007.1, on the reverse strand, counting down.
CAAGGATCGCGACCAATCGGTGGAAGGCAACGCGGCTGCTGCGATACGTGTGATGATCGTGATTGCCCCATCCTAAACCCAAAGTATTCTGACGCGTGAACTGAGTCCATGCCGCCTGATTTCGAGACTGCCAATAGTCTCGTTCGGCTTGGAAGAACAAATCGCACGTCCAATCACGTCCTATGTCTTTTATCGACTCCGCGATGAGTCGCCTAGCATGCGCAAATCCCTCCGAGTCATCATCAAAACTTCTCTGTCGACTTTGGAATAGTCGCAGGTGACGTTTCGCGGCGTCAATGGTCTCGCGAGAGTCGTTGATGGGTTCGTGGGTGCGCCAGCCATGGCGTTCCACGACTTGCACTTCAACGCCGCCGTCTTGCGAGCACGTGGCGAATCGAAACTGACCGCCTGCCGATCCGTGCGGAATGATGTTCAGGTTGTTGGCTTGAACGAAATCAGAAACGGAATCGACCTTAATTCCAATTCGTTTCAATGGGGCACCATTTGCTAAGCGATAAATATCAGGGAACATTCCCAACCGATTTTCCAACCTGCCTGTCTCGCGTTCTGTGTAGCCAAGATCGCACAAAGATTGGGTTTCCGCGTCGGTTAGCCGGATCGCAAAATGGTCGATCCAGTCCCCGAGTCGCGTTCCGGTTTCGAGCTCCATACGCTGAGCCAGACTTGCCAGAAATTCGTTGGCGTGGACCATCTGGTGGATATGTTCGTTGACCCAGCGGGCAGTGGCAGGTTGAGGTTGCCAATGGAACTGGGGGAATGTCGTTTGCATATTGGTTCAGTTGGGCGTAGTCGTGAAACGGGGAAGATGCGTGCCGTTGTACTTCAGGCAGGGAGCGACGACAAATGTCCCACAACATGGTACAACAACCCGCTGGTTTTAAAGTCACACGGTAAGTCGATGATCAGTATCCCAGTCGAATTGTTTTCCGGTTTCTGGCTGTTTATGGTCGGAGCGTCGATCGGTAGCTTTCTTAACGTAGTGGCCTATCGGCTGCCTATGGGGCTGACGCTGCTAGGGTCTTCACATTGTCCGAAATGCATGACGACGATACGCATGTACGATAACGTACCGGTCTTTGCATGGTTGAAGCTGCGTGGGCGTTGTCGGAATTGCCAGTTGCCGATATCAAGGCGATATCCGATTGTAGAAGCAATCTGCGGTTTCGTCTTCTTGGCTTTGGGGACGGCCGATTTCGCATACGGTGGCTCGAATTTGCCGTCTGTTTCATGGCCGCGGTATCCGGGTTTTGCGGAGTCGCTCATCACGCCTCGACCGGAAAACCTTGTGTTATTTCTTTCTCATGCGGTGCTGATGACGTTGTTGCTGGCTTGCACTTTGATTGAGTTTGATCGACACGCTGCCATCTGGCGCCTGATGGGGCTGATGTTGGGATGTGGAATAATAGCAGCGATTTTCGCGCCCGGCTTTCCTTCGCAGCCGACGGCAGTGGCACCAAAATATGGCGCCGCCCTGCCCGGCGTTTTCTCGGGTCTGACAGAGAGTGATCTGGCGACTCGTGCTTATGGAGTCGTGGTTGGATTCATTCTGGGCTATGTGGTTTCGGCGTCGTGCGCTCCTTGCGATGGCGGGGCTGAAGAGAAACTTCGGTCCGGCGCAATCGTGTGGGGCATCGTCGGATTGTGGTTGGGGCTGTTCGGCATCCTTTCGACGCTGATTGTCGGGACTGTGCTGAGAATGTTGGGAGAATTGTTACGCATCCGTCGAAACGGAGAATTGGTTCTGGGGCGCGTGCTCGCACAGCCTATTGGCATCCTGTTCGTTGCAACGTTACTACATCTCTTATTTTGGAGCCGTCTGGCGCGGATTCCCGGTTGGCCTCTTAACGGTTATACCGGCATCGAGTCGTTGGGTTGGGTTTTTGGAGCCTGCATTGTTCTATTGGCGATCGCGCAGTTTACGCAGACTCCAACCGCTTTCGACTCGAAGTCGGAGTGTCTGGAACTATGATGGTGTCGGTACTCCAAGATAAATGCGCTGCGGTAATCCGATGAAGAATTCGAAATGGCTGTCGATGGCGATGGCAATGATGCTCGTTTGCTTGATAGGTTGTCAGGATGCGTATGTGGCTCCGACGTATGATGTCGACGACTTGATCGCGCAGATTCAACAGCATCATAGGGACATCGAGGCTCGTGCTCAGAGTACGGATTCTGAAGCAAGCAACGCTATTGGGATGTTGCATCATTCCCTGCATGAGATCGACGCGACATTGAAGACTCTGATTGCGTATCCTGAATCGCAAATGAGTCTGTCGCCGGATCAAATTGACGCAATGCGCGGCGCTGCCAAGGAACTTCTTGTTTCCTATCGAAAGTTGGACGACGCTTTCCACAAGTCATATTCAATTGATTTTGAATCCGCCCGAGAATCTCTGGAAACCGGCCTGAAGCGGTTGAACGAGTTTAACGCGGAAGTGGCTCCAAGTCCTAATTGACGTGTGGGACTTCAACCTGCTTTGAGTCCGTGGCATACTGCGTGCATTCTTCTTCAGGACTTGTGCAGGTGGTAATGTCATGTCAAATAGGATTCACGCCGTACCCATTGTGCTGGCAGTACTTGTCGTGGCAAGTCGCGCCTGGTCTGAAGATCGGATCACCGGTCGAACCTTTGCAACGCGTTCTGAAGTCATTGCGACAAATGGTATGGCTGCGACGAGTCAGCCACTGGCAACTCAAGTCGCCCTCGACATTCTTAAGCAGGGTGGCAATGCGATTGACGCGGCGATCGCCGCCAATGCGACTCTAGGTTTGATGGAACCAACAGGGAATGGCATCGGTGGCGATCTCTTTGCCATGGTATGGGACGCAAAAACTCAGCGATTGTATGGATTGAACGCAAGCGGTAGATCGCCCAAGTCGTTGAGTATGGAAGAGTTTCGAAAGCGCGAACTAAAGACAATTCCGGCATTCGGTCCGCTGCCGGTTTCAGTACCCGGCTGCGTCGATGGCTGGTTTGAGTTGCACGCCAAGTTTGGCAGTCGGAAAATGTCTGAAATTCTGGCTCCAGCTGTTGGGTACGCACGCGATGGGTTTCCGGTTTCGGAGTTGATCGCGCATTATTGGGCTCGTTCGGAAAAACTGAAGAAATATCCGGGCTTTGAGGCGACGTTCTTGCCAAATGGAAAAGCGCCGAAGAAAGGAGAGTTGTTTCGGAATCCAATGTTGGCGAAGACGCTTGAGTCGATAGGACGTGAGGGACGTGACTTGTTCTACAAGGGCGAGTATGCGCGACGAATCGGCGAATTCATGAAGGCGCATGACGGCTTTTTGGCCTATGAGGACATGGCTGAACATCGATCCGAATGGGTTGATCCCGTCTCAGT
>CAYYHV010000007.1:11044-11580 GCA_964471695.1 uncultured Pirellulaceae bacterium | reverse complement strand
CCCCCAATGGTCAAGGCATCGCGGCGCTTCAGATTCTGGGCGTTCTCCTGCAACATGATATATCGGAGTTCGGATTCGGATCGGCGGATCATATTCACTATTTCGTCGAGGCGAAGAAACTAGCGTTTGAAGACCGAGCCAAGTTCTACTCCGACCCAGCGTTTAACAAGATTCCTGTCGAGGAGCTAATATCGGACGCTTACGCACGAGAGCGTAACAAGCTGATTGATCGCAGAAAGGCGGCGAAGTCCTATCCCCACGGCAACCCAGCCCTGGAACATGGCGACACGATTTACCTTACGACTGCGGACAAGCTGGGGAATATGGTTTCATTGATCCAAAGCAATTACCGCGGCTTTGGTTCGGGGATGTGTCCGGACGGACTGGGTTTTTGCCTACAGGATCGTGGGGAACTTTTCACCCTGAAGGAAGGGGAATTCAATACGTACGCGCCGGGCAAGCGGCCTTTTCATACGATCATTCCCGCGTTTGTCACCCGAGACAAAAAGCCGTTCATGAGCTTCGGAGTTATGGGC
>CAYYHV010000007.1:8577-11034 GCA_964471695.1 uncultured Pirellulaceae bacterium | reverse complement strand
GCCACAGGCTCACGCACAGATCATGATGAATATCGTTGACTTTGGAATGAATTTGCAGGAAGCCGGTGACGCTCCACGTATCCTTCATTCCGGCTCGTCACAACCTACGGGCGAGATCATGAAGGATGGGGGAGTCGTCTCGTTGGAAACTGGGTTTGATTATCAACAGATTCGAGAGCTTCTTGGCCGCGGACACACCGTTCAATTCGCTCGCGGCCCTTACGGTGGATACCAAGCCATCATGCGTGACCCGCAGACTGGTGTGATGTATGGAGCGTCCGAGTCTCGCAAGGATGGGCAAGCGGCGGGGTTCTGAGCTGCGTTGGAGCGTTGCGTTTCTTGACGCGGCCACGTTTAGTTTGAACTCTCCGAGGAGCTCGGCTTGAGTTTCCAATCCTCGTCAAAAAAATCAGCCGCAACCACTTTGCCTGGATACTGGCTCGTGGGAGGTGTGCGGATGTCGACAATAGCCCAATCTGGCAACATTGGCACCTGTCGCGCATTGTTGAGGTAGGCGTACTCCCGGTATGTGAATCCGCTATTCATCACAACGTAGCGCGAGCGATTGAGAGGATTGGGGTAGATAAGGAGAGGGATGTGGTAGGCAGAATCAAAGGTGCGCGATCCGACGTTAAGTGCAGATGTGTCCCAAGTGATGGGAAGTTCGCGTTCGATCTTCTCGATCAGGGTATTGGAGCGCGGGGTGCCAAAGAGAACGAGGTTGGCGTTGCGTATCTCTTCGTCAGTAATTTCTGAGGCAAGGCGGACGCGCGCGTCTCCGCGAAACTGTTGTCGCCATTGTTCCGATGCGTGTTTCAGTTCCGCCGCCACCCATTGGTTCATAGCTGAATCGTCGCCGGTACGGTCAGGAGCTACGAAGATGAAGGAGTCCATAAATGCGTCATCAATGGGACCTTGAAGATTATGGACTTTGCGAAGTAGCGCGCTTTGTTTGAGTTCAGTCGAGCCGAATTTCCACTCCCCTTGAGTCTGTTGAAAAGAAAGATGCAATGATCCATCCGATTTGGCGTGAAAATTACCAACGTTTTGACCGTCGATAACGACCCCCCAAGATGATTGCAGGTCGTCTATTGCGCCAGAAGGCAAATGGATCGAAATCGCTGTGGCATTTTTCGTCGCGACCTTGAACTCCGAGTCGCTGCGTTCGGCATGCACCGTGGTCTCATCCCAATGCGCGTTCAATCCATCAACAGTAATCCAGTGCATGCGATTGTACTTCAGCGTATACGTTTGAAAGTCAATGACTTTGGGAAAGCGTTGCCTGCCCTTTGCCGCCAGTTCATTCATGCGTCGTCCGATTTCGACTTTCGAGTCGGGATGAATTGCATGTTTCGTCTGAGGCCCGATAACGTGGAGGAGGTCGATGCGCTCGCGTTTCAACGCCGCGGCCATGATGTCAGCGGCTTGTTTCTGAATGTCCAGCTCTCCGCTGTAAGCAATCGTGGGGCAGTGCAAGAGGTTGCGGGCATATCCGTTGCAGTCGTACCATTGCCACAGTTTCTTCTCGTACCAAGTCGGGGTGAGCGTTTCCTTCTGGAAGGATTTCAGAAACTCCGGCGTCTCACTGAAGCCGGCTCCAGGATTGGCTGCGAACCATTGGTCTGCGTAGTGGACGGCGAACTGCCACCACGCGGCGCCGCCCATGGAGAATCCGCGAACGGAGATGCGGTCGTTGTCGACGGGATAGTGTTGCTTCACATGCTCGAGGGCTTCGAGTACATCGACTTCTCCGGCAAATTTGAATGCATTGCTGTAGCGACCATAGGGGTGAAGGACGATGGCGTTGCTGGGCGAGTAGTGACCTGGCTGGTTCATGCGTTGATGTATAAATCCCACCTCGCCGGTCCGTTCGCCGCGTCCGTGAAACCAGATATCTAACCGACTTGGTTGATGAAGTTGTTTGGGGAGGACCAGACCGTAAGGCTGGACGGTATTGTCCAGTTTGGAGCGAAATCCGCGCACAACTAATCTTTGCGTGGGTTTCGTCCAGTACCATTCATCCTGTGGAGCGTCCCTTAAAGCATTCGCGCGGCGCAGCCCTTCTTGCAGCAGTTTGCGCCCGTAGTTGAATTCTTTGGTCGAGAAGAATTCGCGATATTCGAGGGCTTGCTGAACGGCGCGAGAGAAGATTTCGACATCCGGCAACAGCCGTTTGGCTGTTTCATTGTTTCCGGATTGAATCGCGGCGATCTGAATCTGAAGTGCGTTGATCTGCAGCGACAAGTCAGCCGCGATATCGTGCGGCACCTCGACGCCCTCTGGCGGTACACGTCGTACCGTTGCGGGGTTGTTGTCGCGAAGCCCATCTGCGAATGAAACCGAAGCGATTAGCAGGAATGCTGTGGTGAGAATTCGTGACATGGTCGTGAGTCTATGGTGAAAGGCTTGTGTGGGAGCAAAAAGAACAGGCGGGTGCAAATGCACCCGCCCGTCGTG
>CAYYHV010000007.1:5484-8567 GCA_964471695.1 uncultured Pirellulaceae bacterium | reverse complement strand
CGGCAGTTCGAATCCAGCGTTCTTGGGGTCGGCGAGAAGTTTGTTGGCAGCCTCTGCATAATCGCCCGTGTGACGTTCGGTTTCTGCGTCGAACGTCAACCATGGTCCCACGGTGTACTCCGCACCGTCTTCAGGCACCCCGACGCCGTCTCGCATGATTTCATGCAGCTTAAGGAAATGCTCAGCGGCGTCCTGGTTGTCGCCGAAACTGGCAGCCTTCGCGTTGAAGGGAACCTTCTTGCCCAAGCGATAGGAATTGTTGATGAGGTGCCCCATAACACTTCCATAGTGGGCGTCGAGAGCGTTGCCATTCGCCATGTTAGGATCGCCAGCACGGACGGCAGAGATGAAACTCTTCCAGTTGCCGCCGGGCGTCACGTGTCCAGGTTCGAGTGGCAAGTCTTCGGCTTTGTCGCTACCGGCATGTTGGATTTTGTATTTTCCTTCGCCGGTGATTTTGCTGCCGTCCTCGAGATAGTACTCATTGAAGACTTGGTGTTTGTAGCCTGGATACTTAACGTTTCGTACGTTGAACAAGACCGTTTGCCCGTTTGGATATTCGGCGATACCAAACATCGTATTCGGGGTTTCGCCCTGATCGTTCCACTTGAATCGGCCACCGATGGCCATGGCTCGTACAGGATGCGTCATCTCTTTGTCGATGGCCCAGCGAGCCACATCCAATTGGTGTGTTCCCTGATTGTTCAAGTCGCCGTTGCCAGTTTTCCAGAACCAATGCCAGTTATAGTGCACAAGGTTTTCGTGATACTGATCGACGACGGCTGGCCCCTTCCAAAGTTCCCAATTGAGATTCGACGGTGGATCCTTGGGAGCCTTGAATCCAATGCCGTCACGCGTCTTGCAGCAGTAACCATAAGCAATCTTCAACTTGGGCAAGTCGCCGTTGTGCAGGGCTTCATGCAGTCCCGCGATTCCGGGACTGCTTCGGCGTTGTGTGCCGTGTTGAATGACGACGCCCGATTCTTTTTGGGCTTCAACAACGGCACGGCCTTCGACAACATCGTGACTCATTGGTTTCTCTACGTAGACGTGCTTGCCGGCTTGGGCAGCCCAAATCGTCATCAATGAATGCCAGTGGTTTGGCGTCGCAATCGAGATGGCATCTAGTTCTTTGTCCTTGAGCGCTTCGCGGACATCATCGGTCGTTTGGCAATTCTTGCGGTTGGCATCGCCAATGTCATTCATGCGTCGCGCGATTTGGTTTTTATCGGGGTCGATGAGATAGGCAATCTCAACATTATCGCACTCTTTCCAACCGTTGATGTGAGCACCACCACGGCTCTTTAAGCCGGCGACTGCGATGCGGACGCGATCGTTGGCGCCGATAATACGACCGGAGGCACGAGTCCCTGTGATGAGGAAAGCACCAAATGCGGTTGATGCTTTGAGAAAATTGCGACGTGATGGGCGAGCCATGAGTGTCCTTTCGTGATTACGATTGGAAGGTGGGCGTAGTCGGTGTTCCAGTGAGTTGGAATTCCGTTGTTCGTCGGTTAAGAATTATACGGGAATTTTGGCTAGGATCGAAGAGTGTGAACCGTTACGCTTGGGCCCTCTTCGATCGTGTTTTCATCGGTCTTTGGTCGACAGTAATCGTCTCAGAAACTCCAACTGCGCGGAAATACGTCATTTCGACAGTGTATTGACCGGGTTATGTAAAGCAAAAACGCGGTTTCGACGAAGACAGTCTGCTGGGCAATGCTTACAATGCCCATGCACGCTTTTTTCGGGCCGGTTTCTATAATCTTCAAACTCCGTGACATCGGGCTGCGCTCGTCTATGATTCGCTTGCATGAATTGACTAAGAGCTTCCACGCAAGTGGGCGAACAGTGCGTGCGGTCAACGAACTTACCTTGCGTGTCGAACCAGGAGAGGTGTACGGATTGTTAGGGCCTAACGGGGCTGGCAAGACCACAACACTTCGGATGATTCTTGGACTGTTGGCGCCAGATTCTGGGTACGCCGAAGTCGACGGCTATCGCACTCTGGACGAACCGATGGAGGTGCGGGCTCGTATTGGCATGGTGGCGGCGAGTGACGGCGTGTACCCATGGTTGTCGGTTCGCGAAATCTTGATGTTCTTTGCCGATCTCTATGGAGTCGATCCGACGACGGCAGCAGAGAATGTTGCTCGCTTGTCCGAGCGATTCGGGATGGGCGAGTACCTTGATCGTCGAGCCTCAACGCTGAGCACCGGTCAGAAACAGCGAGCCATCCTTTCGCGCGGACTGGTTCACGATCCGCCCGTGATGTTGTTGGATGAACCGACGCGAGGTATGGACGTCATCGGCAGCCAGGTCGTTTTTGACTATATCGGGATGCTACGTGACTCAGGAAAAGCCGTCATCGTGAGTACGCATCGTCTGGACGAAGCCGAGAGGCTGTGTGATCGATTTGGGTTGTTGAATCAAGGACAGCTAGGATACGAAGGAACGCTCGACGAGTTGCGTCAGCGTTCGGGGCGACAATCGTTGGTAGAAATTTTTGGCGATATGACTCGTGTGGAACAAGAGTCAACGACAAGTGAAGGATGACGGGGGATTGATGGAGGGAACACCACCTATCGCAGGCGATCGGCGCCCCCGGATTTCACCGGGTGGACTCCCCCGTTTATGGCGACTTTGTCAAAAGGAACTGCGGGAAATTCTGCGAGATCGTCGCACGATTGTGACGTTAATCCTCATGCCGATTCTGGTATACCCCGTCCTCAGTCTCGTGTTTCAGCGCTTTCTGATCAGTGGGGCTACCCGCGATAAGGCGGAGGCCATCTATCGAATTGGCGTGGCTTCACAAGACGATGCCGCAATTCTGTACAACTATCTGGCTCGAGGCCAGCAACTGTTGATGCGGGACGCCAAAGCTGCCGACGAAGCCGCTGGAAGAAGTGGGCGCTCCGCCCCGCGAGAACCATCTCAGGACCCTTCGGTTGACGGAGATGATAAGCAGGCACAGCTGTTCACGGCTGTCGAGACGCTGCGACGTTCTGAACGTGGACTCCAGTGGTTGAAGATTGAAGATACTAAACAGATCCTGAATGTTCCGATTGACCTTGCGGTTGCCG
>CAYYHV010000007.1:0-5474 GCA_964471695.1 uncultured Pirellulaceae bacterium | reverse complement strand
TGATTGGCTTGGTCGGCGATGTGCCCAGCGAGGAGGAGATTCGGAATGGCGCGACGCCTCGCATTACACCCGCTCGATTCGAATTGACCTACCAATCGGGCTCGCCGATCAGTGAATCGGCACTCGAGTTTATGCAAAAGCGGTTGCAGGCAGTGAACGAGGCCTATGCTCGACAAAGTATGGTGCGACTCGGCGGCAATAGCGAATTGCCTGTGACGGTTATCGAACGCGAAGCCACCAAAAAATCGAACACCGCAGTTTCGTTGTCTTCGCTGATTCCGCTAATCCTGATTTTGATGACGATCACCGGAGCCGTCTATCCGGCAATTGACCTCACCGCGGGTGAGCGCGAGCGTGGAACCCTGGAAGCATTGATCGCAGCTCCCGTTTCACGCGTACATGTCCTGCTCTCGAAGTATGTCGCCGTGGTCACCGTAGCGCTCCTGACGGCTGCAGCGAATTTGTCATCGATGGCGGTTACGCTACATAGCTCAGGACTGGGCCGTGTACTCTTCGGCGAATCCTTGCTGACAGCCAAGGTATTGTTTCAGGTCTTCCTGTTGCTGGTGCTGTTCGCGGCTTTCTTCTCGGCTGTCTTGCTGGCGGTAACGAGTTTTGCGAGGAGTTTTAAGGAAGCCCAGGCTTATCTTATTCCGCTTATGTTGATGTCGTTGGCGCCAGGCTTGTTCAGCCTTCTTCCTAATGTTGAGTTGCGTGGTGCACTGACCGTCACACCTCTTGTCAACATCGTGTTGCTTGCCCGCGATTTGTTTCAAGGGTCAGTGAATCCCGCTTCGGCCGTCGCAGCCATTGTCTCTACGATATTGTTCGCAGCTGCAGCCATCTCGGTCGCAGCGCGAGTCTTCGGGACGGATGCCGTACTCTATGGATCGTCGTCAAGTTGGAGCGACTGGTTTCAACGCCCGGACAACACCAAGGGCCAAGCCAGCTTTTCAGGTGCCCTGCTCTTCCTTGCAATGTTGTTTCCAGCCTACATCTTGCTGGCAAGCCTCCTGGCTGGGTTCCGCGAATCGGGAATCGATGTCGTCCTCAGTCTCAGTACGGCTATCACGATTTTCTTGTTTGGCGTGTTGCCAATTACGGTTGCCCTGATCTCTCGCATTCGTATTTCGGAAGGGTTTCGATTGCGCTCAGCGCCCGTGTTGGCTTATGTGGCAGCCGCGTTGTTGGGGGTCAGTCTATGGCCATTGGTGCATGAAGTGTTTTTGCTGCATCGAATCCTTGGGATCGCACCGCTATCGGAAGAACGCATTCAGGGAATCCAGAAACTGGTGGAGAGCTGGCAGACGACTTCCCCCCTGTTGATTCTCTTTGCAATGGCCATCGTCCCCGCTGTCTTTGAAGAATTGTTCTTTCGCGGATTTCTCTTTAGCGCGTTACTTACAAAATTGACGCCTCGAAATACGATTCTCCTATCCGCTTCGCTGTTTGGCATCTTTCATGTGGTGACCAGCGCCATTGCAGTCGAGCGTTTACTACCCAGCACCTGTATGGGAATTGTGCTGGGGTGGGTGTGTTGGAAAACGCGGTCGGTGTTACCGGGCATGTTGTTGCATGCATGCCACAACGGATTGCTCGTGACGATCGGAATCTACAAAGACTGGTTGATGGCGAACAATTGGGGAATTGAAGAACGCATTCATCTGCCCGCTTATTGGATTGGATTCGCTATCTTGGGTACCTTATCTGGCATTTTTATTCTGCGGTATGTTGCAAACACCACAACATCGTGGGATTCTCTTGAAGTCGCCGAGAAGATCTAGATCGGTATTTCTGGCGACGCTCGGTTCTATCCCGCCTGTTTCTTCTAAGGACAACGTTGCAACCATGAAGCAAGCCATTTCACTCAGCATTCTGCTCCTGTTTATCACCAATCTGGCCTTTGCTCAGGACGCTCCTGCCAAAGCGCAAAAGGGCAAACGCAAGAACAAAAAAAGCTTTGTCAATTTGTTCGACGGTACAACGTTGAATGGCTGGCGAGGAAGGCCACATTTCGACCCACGTACGGAAGCAAAATTTGCGGACGACGAGCGAACGGAAAAACAGAAGGGCTGGAATGCCGATCGTGACGAACATTGGTCCGTCGCTGATGGTGAGATCGTATCAGATGGTCACGGCGTCTTCTTGACGACGGAAAAGGAGTACGGCGACTTTGTGCTTTCGCTCGACTGGAAGATGATGCAGCCCAATGGCGATAGTGGAATCTACCTTCGCGGTTGCCCCCAAGTGCAGATTTGGGACCCGAGCAACGAAAAAGAAAAGAAGAATGGCGCTGATCGCGGCTCAGGAGCCCTTTGGAACAACGGCGAAGGCCACGATGGAAAATGGCCCCTGGTGAAAGCCGACAATCCCATTGGTGAATGGAATAACTTTCGTATCAAGATGATCGGCTCTCGAGTCTGGGTGTGGTTCAACGGCAAGCCGACGGTCAAAGGCGCGATCATGGATAACTATTTTGATCGCAAGTCACCTGTATTTGCGAAGGGGCCGATCCAACTTCAAACGCATGGTAGCGAGACACGATTTCGCAACGTAAAGATTCGCGAAATCAAGCCGTTCGAAGCCGGCAAGACTCTGCGGCGGCTGGAGAAGGATGGATACGAGCCGATTTTCAACGGCGAAGATTTCACGGACTGGAAAGGCCCGATTGATCAGAACGAAGTCGAGAAGGGGATCATCAAGTCGCATCACGGTACGATTTACTATAAGGAAGAGTATCAGGATTTCTCCGTGCAATTCGATTTCAAGCTGCCGCCGGGTGGAAACAATGGACTGGCGATTCGATACCCCGGCGAAGGCGACACTGCCTACAAAGGGATGTGCGAATTGCAGATTCTCGACAACCCGCATAAGGATTACAAGGAACTGGATCCACGCCAATACCACGGATCGGCCTATGGGAAAGTGGCGGCGCATCGCGGATTCTTGCGCCCTGCCGGAATGTGGAACTTTCAGCGAGTCACCGTCAAGGGTTCCACAATCGTCGTCGAACTCAACGGCACGAAGATTCTGGATTGCGATGTCGCCAAAGTCACGGACTTCATGGGTGGCAAGAAGCACGAAGGCACAGATAGAACCAGCGGCTACTTCGGATTCGCTGGACACGGTGACGCCGTTCAGTACCGGAACATCGAAGCAAAGCGACTGTAATACTCCGTATCGACTGCATAAGTCGAGAGCAAAAAGAAAAGCTCGCGGCCAGTTTTTGCTGGCTGCGAGCTTTTTTGTTGGTGACGTAGACGGACGGTGTTTAGCTCACGCGTCGCTTGCGTGATAGGAACAACGCCAAACCGCCGCAAAGTAAGAGAGCGATTCCAGTCGGTTCAGGTACGGCAACGGGGCTTGCCGAATCCGACGAAGTGAATTTGTTCGCGTTCCATGTGTTGAAATCCGATACATCAACGACGCCGTCAAGATTGAAGTTTGCCGAACACCAACCGGTTGCCATCGTAAACTTGTTGGAGTTCCAGAAGTTAAAGTCGGATACGTCGACGACTCCGTCGAGATTCGCATCGCCATCTCGATAGGATGAAGCCAGTCCGTTGAAGATCGCCGCATCAAGCAACCAGGTGTCGAGATCGTCCGCATCGACCAACGCATCACCGTTGAGGTCAAACTCGGCGGGGTTGGCTCCATCGAGAATAGCTGCCACCAACGAGTCGATGTCGGTGCAGTCGACCAAACCGTCATCATCAAAGTCGACATCTACCAACAACGCCTCGATGACGGACAGCGTAACAACGGACGCACCATAGTCGACTTGCCAACCCAAGCCACCGCCGAGGAGCGGAAGGTTAGTCGACGCAAAAGTGCCGAAGATCGAAGCGGCAGTAATGATATCAAAGTCATCGCCAAGCTCTGGAGCAAATCCGTTGATCAAGTCAACGCTGAGTGTTCCGTCGAGCGTCGCAGACGTGTTGACTCGCAGCCAATCGTGATCCGTTCCGATGATCGGTCCACCAATCTCAAACTCCATGGTTCCCGTGGCCGTTTGCTCAATGGACGTCCCAAAAGCGGAGACGCCTGCCGCACCGGTGTCTGCTACGGTCATCAGGCCAGCGTTGGTCGTGGGAGAGGCGATGCTTGAGTTCATCCCTAGCGTCAGGTGACTACCGATGTTGTTGCCGAAGGTTCCGCCGGTGATGGGTGCGCCGTTCTGGACGAAACCGTCGTTGTTAAGTCGCAAGGAAACTCCTGGATCAATAGTTGTGGTACTCCCAGTAAAGAATGTGGTGTCAACGTCAAGGACAACCGAAGCCGTTACGTTGGCTTCGCCGAAATGCCGCAGTCGACCCGCTCCGGAATAGGTTCCGCCATCGATGTTGGCAACGGTTCCGGCTCCTATCGTGGCCGTTCCGTTAACCGCCATTGCTGAACCTACATTCATATTGAGGATGCTGTTGATGAACAACGCGCCGCCCGATTCAACATCGATCAAGCCCGTATTATTGGTCAGTACGCCATCCTGTTGGAGCGACGCTCCGTTGGCGACGTGAAGTGTGCCGCCATTGTTGAGTTGAACCGAAGCATTGACTTCCGAAGCAGCAGAACCGATGGCGCTGAGCAATCCGCCATTGACGTTGACTGGGGAACCATTCAGCGTGGCAACTCCCAATCCGTCATTCTGCAGGAGAAGGCTGCCATCGAGACGCCAAGTCGATGGGAGGAAGATCGGTGGATTGGGTGGAAGGAAAATGAACGTGCCCGTATTCACGTTCAACGTTCCGCTTTCAACGGTTGCAACGCCGTCGTAACCGTCGAGAGTCGCATCACCGCTTTCAATTGAGAACGCGTTGATTGTTGCTGTGACTCCCGGCGCGACGGCGGTTTCTGCATCGGAGCCGGCGTTGCCATCCCAGTTAAACGTAGAAACACCGATCGTTGTGTCGGCTGTAAAGTTAGCTCGCCCATCTTGTTGGATTTCCCCCGCGCCGGTGAACGAACCGCCCGTGTATTGAGTTGCCCCATTTAACTCAAGGGTATCTGACGAGTCGGAGACGGTGACCACAGCGCTCGGTTCGAATCTGACAGGAGCGTCGATGTCTCCCTGTCCATTCGTATCGAGATTGCCCGCTACATTCATCAGCACACCTTCAACGTTGCCGGACGAGGTAAGGTTGAGTTGACCCGCCATTGTCCAAGGAGTCGGCAAGAAAATCTGCTGACCACCAGGGAGGGTAAGGACAGAGCCTGTGTTGACGTTGAGTGTGCCGCCGTTGATGTCGATCGTGCTGTCATGGTCGTCGGCAATGTTCAAACCAGTGATGTTCATGACGCCCGTGGAAGTGATCGTGGTGTCACTGAGTGTCGTTCCATCGAAATCGAACGAAGTCACGGAGATATCGACGGTACCATCTACTGTCGTGTCGCCATTTTGTACGAGCAACCCGCTGCCGGAGAATTCGGCGTCCGTGAATGTGATGGAGTCGCGTTTGGTGTTTCCAATTCGAAGT
>CAYYHV010000006.1:31590-50712 GCA_964471695.1 uncultured Pirellulaceae bacterium | reverse complement strand
CCAGCGTCAGAACAAACAGAACGGCGCCACCAGCTGTGGCGCCGGTAATGTACTCCGAGTAAGTTTCCACGTAAGTCAATTGATCGGTGACATGCGCAAAGGCGAATTCCGCCAACGACACAATTATCAAGAATCCCATCAGGTAGAAGAAGGGAGCCACCGTATACAGTTCTTTTCGCCAGAGTTGCTTCATCACTCGACTTCCTGATACTTCCAACCGGTGATGACTTCGCAACCCAGCCGCTCAACGTCGACGACAATCGTCCATGCAAAACGATCGCCTCGCGAAAACGTTTCATAAGATTCCCCGTCCGCATCGTTTTCGAACAGAAACTTCTCGTTCACAACGGCGTAGTCGTCGATCTCCGTTTCAAACGGTTCGAGGATGACATGACGCAATTCAAACCAACCGTCTTGGGGTGGCGGAGTCGACTGAAACGAGTATTCCAGACTGCGCGTTTCTTTTGACAAACGGACGAGTTTGATTTCGCCATCTATCCGAGGCAACTCCTCAAGCTCCTCAGAGTGGCTTTCAGACAATCGCGTTACCTCGGCAACCCAATCCTGAATCACCGTTGGTCGATCCGAGCCGATCTTTCTGGCGGCACTCTTCACCGAATGAACCCACTCGTTGTAAAAAACGCGGGCATCATCGGTGGCTTTGTCGTGCAATACGAAATCCAGAAACTCTCGACAAGTCGCCTTGTCGTGTTTTTCAGCCAGCGACTTGAGGCCCACAAATGCGACAGCACATGCAATGGAATCGCCGACTCGATTTCGATAGGTCAACCAGCGCTCGGCGTCGGATGCTGTAAATTCTTGACGACCACCAAAGGCGGCGCGTAGCTCAATCGTTTCGATATTCATCAGCGTAGAGTCTTCTTGCGTCGCCCAATACAAGGGAAAACCATCGAGCACCCAGCGTTTGGATTCACGTAGCTCGATGCCTTCGGATGTGTTTGCCAAGACTTCACGAATCAACCACATTGCAAACGGACCATGTTTCCACGCGTCGGCGGCAAAATTGGCTCGTACCGAAACGCCTTCCGCTTTTTCCAGCTCGCCCCGCTCGAACTTGTCGGCGTCGAGATCCTGCCGCAACACGATAAAGACGGGAGGCAATGCGTTGATATTGAGGAACTTGGCGACCGAGTCCAGTTCCGTGGCAACGCGTTTGGCCAGTTCTTCACACCTCTCGGGATCGGTTCCAACCCCAGAGACTTTGACTTCGATACGTTCCGTCGATGAACTCACCGCGTCAATCAGATCGTAGGGTTTGCGAACGACTTTGGATTCGTACAGTGTGGCCGCCATCATGCCCGCGATAATGAAGCAGGCGATGAAGACTTTTTCTCGATACGACATCTTCTCCGCCAGAAGGCTGGCGACTGACCCTTCTCGAAGAAGGGACAGCATGAGCGTAATCCCGATAAAACTGGCAGTCAGAATCCAGGTCGGCGTCAACGATTCCCAGGGAATTTGAGTTCGTTCGTAGGCGAAGCGAGAGTCAGTGAGCAAATGGATCGGGCCCAAATTCGACAGGTCGATCTCAGTAAAATTGTCGAGCAAGGTCAGGCCGATAAAGATCATCAGGTAGATTGCCACGCGATAACGACCCAACAAACCCATCATGAAGAAGAACGAGTAGATAAATAGCACGATCGAGACGGTGCGCAACAGCACAATCCCCAGATGACGCATTTCGAGTTCTTCAACTCGGGCGGTCATCAACGTTGCGATACCGAACAGAAAACAAGTCGCTGACAGAAAGACGAACACGCCGATCAGATATTTCACCGTAATCATCGTCGCTCGAGTCAGCGGAAGGGCTTCGAGGAACAACTGCGTTTTGGCGGCATACTCAACGACAACCAGTCGATTGCACAACACCAGCGCACCGGTCACGGAAAAGAAGATCAAAAACCGCTGCATCACCTCATAGGGATGCGTGCTGGAATCCGAATCGATACCCCACATCATGAGGACAAAGAACCCAAACATCAGGACAAGCACTACCAGTAGAAATACCAGCCAGTGCTGCCGCAACTCTTTACCAACAAGGGATGCAATCATAAGTTTGGAGTCGGCTCGCCTACGAGGGAGATAAACAAATCTTCAAGCGGCAGTTGCTGTAGATTCTCGCCGTTGAATTCGGATGCAGCCCATTGCTCGGGGGTACCACGCAAGGCGACGGTCTGATCGTCCGTAATGGCTCCCGCTTCGAGCACTTCCAATCCAGCCGCGGTAGCCGTCGCAACGATCTGTTCCAATGGCTGCACTTCTGTAATGGGTACGCGACGTACGGCATCACGCAGTCCGTTGATGTCGCCTTCGTAGCAGAGCGTTCCGCGCTTGATGATGCCGATGCGATCCGCCACCTGCTCGACTTCGTCAATCAAGTGTGACGAAAAGAACGTCGTGCGACCGTGATCACGTGCCTGCTGTTGAATGATATTCAGGAACTCGCGTCTGGCGACGGGATCCAGCCCCGAAGTCGGTTCGTCCAGAATCAAAATAGGCGGGCGATGCGCCAAAGCCACTGCCAGCGCCAGTTTGACTCGCATGCCACCCGAAAGATGCGCGACTTTGCGATTCGGCGGCAGATCGAGCAAATGCAACAGCCGTTTGAATTCGTCTCGATCCCAAGTTGGGTAAAACCCGGACACAAAGCGTCCCAATCCCTGACAACTCATCCAGGGATAAAAATGCTGCTCCTGCGAAACGTAGCCGATGCCGCGCTTCTGATGGGCACCGATTCGGCGTCCACGAAAATCGCCAAGCTCGATCTCGCCAGCGTCGGGGCGAATGACACCCATCAACATCCGGATCGTCGACGTCTTTCCTGCGCCGTTGCGACCCAGGAATCCGTAGACTTCGCCTTCCTTCACGGACAGATTCAAGTCGGATACGGCTTTGACTCGGCCATAGGACAAATTCAGATCATGGGTTTGAAGATAGGTTTCGGAAGCAATCATTCAATTGACCCATTCGAGGATGACGGACGCATATAGTAACCCACTGCGAATGATAGCAGTGGCCGCAAAGTCTGACAGGCAGGAAATAACGGTGCTTCCAATTATTCCTAATTGTTGCAATCCACGGAACATGACGCCGAAGTTATAGGTAGGCAGCCGATTCCCGCTGTGCTGCCGACTAAGCGCGTTTTCGACGCGATATAGCAGTCCGCCCCAGCAGTGGCTGTGCTCCTTTGTACCCAGAGAAGGACTTTGCGCAAGATGAAATTCCGCCTCGCGGCATTCGCCGCTATAGCTGTGGCGACCCTGTCGGGTTGTCAAATGACTTGTTCGTCACGCCCACTCGCTCCAACATGTGGCTCACCACAGCTCATGTCGGATCCGGCCTGCGGTTCCCCCAATGTCGACCCGACTTGCGGTAGTCCGAATCTGTATGCAGATACAGGTGGATGCAGTGGCGGGGGATGCGACAACTTTGCACCCGTGGTTTCATCCAGCTCGCATTGCGACAGTGGTGGCTGCGGTTCAGCTGGCCACGGATTCGGTATCGGTGGCGGCCGACTTGGCATCGGTTCGGCATGTCCCAATTGTGGGACGGGACTGGGAGCCGGAGGTTGTGGAGGATGCGGACTTACGCTGCCGAGCCTTGGACACGGGGCACACGGATTGCTTGGTGGGATCGCTGGAGCCTCACTTTTGCCCACACAATTGGCTGCTAAGGGCATCGAGCACGCACTCCACGGCACGCAACACGGCCAGCGATTGATGCAACACACGGCTCAGGCGTGTGCAAATGGCATGTGCAATCGCCCCATGGGTCCAGAAAGTGGTGGGCAAGTCCAATGGCCTTACTACACGACTCGTGGCCCACGTGACTTCTTCCTTGATAATCCACCTTCAATCGGACCGTAAGCCGACTCAGCTTACTTCCACGCTATTTCCCGCAAGCTATCAACACGGCAGCCGTACTGGTTGCCGTGTTGTCTTGCGCGCACCGACAAGTCGCGTGTTATCAAATAGGGATGGATGACGGGTTTACCAACAATGCCCAGCTGCTTTCCGAATTAGAAGGAGCGGAACATGACTCGCATACCACTTGTCGACCCTCAAAAAGCCGGCTTGTTTGCCCGGACTGTCTTTAGCATGGTCCGTCGCAAGATCAAAAAGATCACTGGTCGAGCCGAAGTCGTCGATCCGATTCGCATCACCGCACACCATCCACGATTGCTATGGGCTTACGGCCAAATGGAGATGGGAATCGAGGCCGCGAAATCCGTCCCAGATCGCTACAAACATCTAGCGATGCTTCGCGCCGCCAAGATGATTGAGTGTCCATTCTGAATGGATATCATGTCTGCCGTGGGCAGACGCAGTGGTGAACTGTCTGACGATGAGATTCATGAGATCAACGATTTTCAATCCAGTGACTGTTTCTCCGAGTTGGACAAAGCTGTTTTGCAGTTTACGACTGAGGTGACGAATACCCCGGTCCGAGTCTGCGACTCGAATTATGAGATTCTTAGGCAGAACTTTAGCGAGAAACAGCTGGTCGAGCTGACCAGTGCGATCGCCTGGGAAAACTACCGCGCACGCTACGACCATGCTTTCGGCGTCGAATCCAGCGGCTTCCACGTGACTGCATAAAAAAAGCGGAGCCTAAACGGCTCCGCTTATGCTAATCATACTTTGTCGTCGTTAGAACGAGCGTCGACCAAACAACAGTGACAATCCACCGATCAGTACAAGTGCGATCGAGCCTGGTTCTGGAACCGCCTCCGAACAACCCACGCTGAATCGTTCAAACTTGTTGTCGCTCAAGGCTTCGTAGGAAACCGTAAACGATGTTACTGTCCCCAGGTCCATTTCGCCGTGGCTGGCACCAGTTGGATTGATTCCAAAACCATTCCCCTGGAGGATCAGGTTACCGGTTTGAGTTGGGACGGCACCGAAAATGTGGCTATAAGTTGCAGGGTTTCCGCCTGTGATCGTCAGAATTTCGTCAGGATCAAGCGTATGGATATCCATCGTGGCATCCACAGCTCCTGAGAAGGTAAAGGTCAACGACATTGCGTCAGTATTTCCACCGATGAAGATATCGTTGCCGCTGAAGCTTGTGGGGAACGAGTTACCAATTCCTGTAACCGTAACGTCGATATCGCCGCAGACATCTTCGAAAGTCTGTCCACCAGCGTTGATCGCCGAGTCGTCCCAACCTGTGAAGTCGATCCATTCCGCATTTGCGGAAGATACAGCAATCACGAGGGACATCAAGAAAGTCAATTTGAGTTTTAGATTCAGGTTCATTAGTTCCGTAGGCTTGCGCCTCTCCTATGTTTTATCCAAATACGCTTGTCGCCCCTAAGCCCACTAATTCCACGATGATCCCATTCGCGAATGTGTAAAGGAGATTTGCGACTTTGGCAGCGAATTTTGGCGCGATCGACGGGATGACCTTTGTTTTGCCGATTATAACCCCCTCCGATTGGATGGATTGTTTCAGCTGATCGGGTCAGGGCTGATTATTGTCATTGCGTGAATCGAAAGATGTCACTGAAATGGCAATCTGGAGTTTTCGCGGTCCTCGGTTTTCAGTGCGAATCGTTGCAGGCTGCCCGCGACAAAAGCGAGCGAGATCAGCTTAGGCGTCGCGCTACGTCGCTACAAAGTTCGAGGGACGACGACTACCAGTTCAGAAGTACGAGGGCCGCACATGCCAAGGCGACACCACAGTAGGCTTTACCGCTAAGCCGTTCGGCCAATAGCTGTGTGGCGACTACAGTGGTTAACAACAACCCGCCTGCACTCGTCACGGGAAACACGACAAATCCGTCGAACCGTTCCAGTGCGAGAATAATAAATTGGGTTTGGAGCGCGTTCGCGACTCCCAACCCGATACCGATCGCCCACTCTGAGCGTCCGATCTTTCTCCGTCGCCACAACAGAATTACCAGCGAGGGAACTGAGGCCAACAGGAACGACGCAAAGGTAAAGTGGTCACTCGGCTCACCGACACACACATGCTTGTATGCTGCCTGTGCCAGCCGAGCGCAACCACACAGGACGAAGAAGACAACAAGCATCATCGCCCGAAACTGAAGTCCGGTCCTGTCGGCATCTGATTCCACAATCTCTGTGTTCTCCGTCTTTCTCCGACTGCCAATCAATAAGAGAGACATCATTGCCATCACGATCCCGATGACCTGAAGTCCATTAGGAGTCTCATTCCAAACGAAGATTCCGCAAAGGATGGGCACGATGATGGAAAGCACGGAGATCACGGTGGAGCCCGTAGCCCCAATGATTCGGATCGCAAAAATTGCAAAGAAGAATGCCACAAAGTAGCAAATGCCCATCGACCCACCGATAAGCATCGCATTGCTGGAAACATTGAGACTGTCTGAACTGATCAGCACGACAGCCATCATCACACACGCTACGACATAGTTAATCGCGCCTACGGTGATGATATCTTCGCGTTGGCGATTCTGAATCCACTTGAGGCACAACATGAAGAGCGACGCGAACACGATGTTACAAATTAGAAACAGCATGTAGGCATCATCACGATCTCGGGCTCAGCCCCGGGTTCTCGCCAATAGCGGACCCGTCAAAATATCGAAGCGGATTGGGTAACGTCAGTCGAAGTTCTGGCGCAAGAACGACGCATCAGAGGATCAGGAATATCGACTGACCACAAGCGATATATTCTGTCCGCCGAACCCAAAGCTATTGGAGAGCGTAATATCGCACTTGGATTGCCGTGCTTCATTGGGAATATAGTCGAGGTCGCAGGCTGGATCAGGATTCTCATAATTGATCGTCGCCGGCAGAATTCCGTCTCGGATTGCCAACAAACACACGATCAACTCAGTGGCTCCGGCAGCCGCAATCAGGTGCCCCATCATGCTTTTGGTGCTGGACACGGGAATGTTGTAAGCATTCTCTCCAAAGACTTCTCGACATGCCTTCGTTTCAACTTTGTCGTTAACCGTCGTGCTCGTCCCGTGAGCATTCACGTAGTCAATTTGCTCGGGGTTCAGCCCCGCATCCTGCAAAGCCATGCGAATACAACCAATAGCGCCACGACCTTCCGGATGGATATCGGTGATCCGGTATGCATCAGCCGTCGAACCGTAACCTAGAACTTCTCCATAGATATGGGCTCCGCGCGCCTTAGCACGCTCATGCTCTTCAAGCACAACCATCGCGGCGCCTTCGCCCAGCACAAAGCCGTCTCGCAACCTGTCGAAAGGTCGAGAAGCTTTGGTTGGTTCATCATTTCTGGTGGACAATGCAGTCAGCAGGTTGAATCCTGTTACGCCGAGCGGATGAATCATGCTATGGGTGCCCCCAGACAACATGACTTCAGCTTCGCCACGCCGAATAATTTCGGTCGCTTCGCCAATCGCCTGACTGCTGGCCGCACATGCGGTTAAACAGTTTGCGTTGGGACCTTGTGCGTTGAACATTCCCGCCAAATGGCCAGCGGGCATATTTGGTTCCTGTTCGACTTCAAAAACCGGATTCAGGATATGACGACCAGCCTCGGTAAACTTACCGAGGTCAAAATCACCTTGATCATCGATCGACGCAACCATCATGCGCGAAAACGACTCAAAGTCTTGACGACCTTCGCCGCTGCCCAGATAAATTCCGAAGCGGGTAGGATCCAGAGCATCGCTGGTGACACCACTGGATTCCACGGCCTGCTTGGCGGCACCGGCAGCCATTTGGGAATGCCAACCACGATGCTTCCACACCTCGGCGTCTTCACCGACTTTGCTGATGTCCCAACCTTTGACCTCTGCGGAGATGCGTGTGGGAAATGAGCTGGCATCAAATGCCGTGGTTTCCGCTACCCCGGACTCGCCTTCCTGCAAGCCTTTCCAAACGGTCTCGACGTCGTGTCCCATAGGATTGACGCACCCGACACCCGTGATGACAACACGTCGTTTCATCGTAATCCGCTCTCCAGACTTGGTTATTCGCATGAGTTTCGCCCAGAAAGAGCAGGATCGAAAATCACACCAGTCGCTTCAACGTCAGTTCGTCGCTGCGGCTACTTCAGCATCGCGATTTTGTTGTTCGACTTCTAACATGTATTCCGGCATCTTCAGAGGCTGACCGTCTGCCGTTTTGCCGACTTCGTAAACACGCAGCAACCTCAGCAGCCGAACAAATTCCTGGGGACTGAACAACTTCTTCGATTTAAATCGGTCGCCCAGTGCGGCCAGATAGAATTCGGCTTCTGCCTGCAAACGATCCCCAACGTGGCTGGTCGCCGAAAGCAGGGCACCTTCCGCCGATTGGTTTTCGATTGAACATTTGTAAATCAAAGTCTCGCCCGGTCGTGCGGGAAAATAAAAGCGGGACTTGGATACCTTTGCGAGTACCAACTTGGATCGATACTGACTCGCTTCACCCAAAAGCAATCCGCCCGTTTGAGCCATTCCTTCCACAATCAGGGAATTCGGCATCACCGGATACGAATAGTAGTTCTCGTGGAGATGGACTTCACCCAACGAAACGTTCTTGATCGAAGCGGCGTATTCACCACTCACGAATTCTGTGAAACGATCGATCCAATACCAACGCATCGCAATGGGCTCTGTGAAGGGAGGTTTTACAGGGATTGCGACGAACCCGGTCTCAACTCAACGCTGTTCATGCGTGAGACCGAGTCGTTCGCTGATTTCGATCAGTAGAAAAATTCACCGGGCGGTTTGCACCAGCTTAAGCGACATTCTTACTTTCGATGTAGCGGCACATATCGGCTACGCTGAGCAAGTTCCCAAATTCCTGAACTTCAGGATTGGATTCGAACTTGGACAGATCTGCGAAGGGCATCCGCTTCTTAAGCTCTTCAACACCATTGGGTGTTACTTTACCGTCCTGTACGTACTCGGCATTCGTAAGAATGTCTTCCGGAAACAGTTCTGCACGTGGAATTTCAATTCCGAAGGCTTTTTCCAATCGGAATACGATATCGAGAAAGTCGATCGACTCCGCGCCAAGATCACCTACCAGTGTGGCGTTCTCTGTGACTTCTTCGTCATCCACACCCAACGCATCAACCAACGCGCCTCTAACTTTGTCGAAAATATCCTCTTTCGTTGGCGGCATGTTGCCTAACCTCCCATCTGTGATCTCTTGCTGTATTGTTTTCTCAGCCGTTTAGCCCCGGCGCGGGAATATATTCAAGGTGTTCTTTGACAATCCGATTAACGAATTATCTCGACGCTTTTACGTCTGTTTCTTTCCTACTTGTCACCACCAGTCACTAATTAGCAGTATTAGTCACCGGTGTCGATGCGTTTACGAACAACATTTTGAAGTCGTGACGCATCTGTTGTCGAATATTGGTGTCGGTTCCACTCATTTCAGGGTCCCGATCAGCCAAGTTGTATTTCTCCAAAATCACTCGGGCACTCACAACGGTTTCGTCGTTAAGCACCCCTTTTGTCTTGAAGGTCGCTTCCGATCCATTTTCTTTTTGAAGATCAGCCGTTATTTGTAAGACCTGTCCTGGTTGTACAAGACCGACATACTTTACGTTCCGAGCTTCTTTCAGCATTACCATGCTGTAAGCAAAATCATCTTTGTGGCGGAGCAACCATGCCGCCGCTTGGTACATCGCCTCCAGCATCAAAACCCCCGGCATTACCGGAAACAGTGGGAAATGATCCTGTAGGTACTCCTCGCTTAACGTGGGAATCTTCACACCGGTGATTTGTTTCCCCGGGTTCAATTCCTCGATTCGGTCAATCAATGAAAATCGCAATGTCGACTCACATCAGTGCTGGTCGCTACTGAATACCACAAACGAGAATTAAGCCCGTTAGTATACCGGTGGCCTAATTCAGCCTCAACCAGCGTTCCCCTCGCCGCTGAGCCTTACTGAACCTCGCAACCTACCTAGTAGCAACTATTTAACAATTTCTGGGCGGACTCTCAAAGCCCAATTATTGGTCGATAGGATTCCCCGCATTGGATTAGACTTTCTCAGTCTCATTTGCCAATCCGGCACCAAAACCGCTCTGGCCCTATTTATTCAGCCGTTCGACTGCTAAATTCCTGCCATGCGCCGTGGAATCGCTGTATCGCCGGGGGTCGCCGTTGGGACGGCCTATTGCCTGCATGAGGTATTCGTTCGACCTGATGCAAAGCGTCTGGAAGATCGTGAAATCTCCGCAGAATTGGCTCGTTACGAGACCGCGTGCGACAAGACAGCCGCTGACCTCGCCGCTTTGTGCCAAAAAGTCACGAAACAAGTCGGCAAGGATGAGGGCGCGATTTTTTCCGTCCACGAGGCCATTCTCAAAGATTCGGCTTTTCGAAACAAAGTCCGTCTATGGATCGTCGAAGAACGGCTGACGGCTCCCGCAGCGCTTCATCGGCTGCTCAATGAATACACTTCGCTATTCGCGCGCACCAAGGATCAATATCTCAAAGAACGACTGACGGATGTGCGGGATGTGGTCGTCCGCTTGAGCGCTCACCTTTCCGACGTGCTCCACGCTGAGACTCCCGCACTGGACGGCCCTCTCATTATTGCAGCCAACGAACTCCTGCCTTCCCAAGCCGTCGCGCTGGGCGATATCGACGTCGCTGCCATCGTGACGGAAAGTGGAAGCCAAACCAGCCACGCTGCGATCATTGCGCGTAGTCGCGGGATCCCAGCCGTTTCCGGCGTTCGTGGACTGCTCAAGCAAATCAAAACGGGCGATCGAGTCGTCGTCGATGGCCGAGAAGGCCATGTTCTTGTTAACCCAAACGCGGAGACGCTTTCGGCTTACCGCAAGCTGGAACGCGAGTTTATCGATCTCAAGGGACAACTTGCCACCAATCGCAAGCACGTTGCCCAATCTGCCGACGGAACGCGATTGGAATTGCTAGCAAACATCAACAGCCTTTCCGATGCAAAGGCTGCCAAAGCCATGGGGTCATCCGGCGTTGGTTTGTATCGCACCGAGTATTTGTATCTGACGCACCCCACAGTTCCGGACGAAGAAGAGCAGCTCTCCATCTACCGCGACATTATTGACGCCAGTCCGAAAAAGAGCCTAACACTCCGCACTCTGGATATCGGCGGCGATAAAACTGTTGCCTATCTGGGACACAATCATCAGGAAGCCAATCCGTTCATGGGCTGGCGAAGTATTCGCTTGTCCTTCGAACACCCGGCCTTTTTCTTGCGACAAATTCGCGCAGCCCTACGTGCTGGCGCACACGCCAAATCACGTGGTGGCAAAATGCGGTTGATGTTCCCCATGATTACGACGCTCGAAGAAATTCGCCGCGTTCGCGGGATCGTACGCAAGGCCTGCCGTCAACTCTCCGAGGAAAAGAAAGAATACGACACTATTCCCATCGGCATGATGCTCGAAGTCCCAGCCGCTGCGGTTTCGATCGACACAATGCTCGAAGTCGTCGACTTTGTCTCCATCGGCTCAAACGACTTGGTCCAATATCTTATGGCTGCGGATCGCGATAACCCAAAAGTCAGCCACCTTTGCCAACCCCTCAGCCCACCAGTGCTACGGACGTTGGTCAACGTCATTCGTCACTGCAACGAATATGGGACTCCCGTTACCTTGTGTGGCGAAATGGCAGGTCAACCGCGCTCTTTTGTCTTGCTGCTGGGAATGGGACTGCGAAGCTTCAGCATGAGTCCCGCTTTAGTCCCCTCAATCAAAGAACTCGCAACCCATGTTCACGTCTCGCACGCCGAATGGGTGTTGCAACGTGCCCTCAAATTGAAAACGACCGAACAAGTCAAGCGTTTCATGGCAGACCAACTACGACAACTGGCGCCCAATCTCACCATGCTGGACATCGCCTAAGCAATTCGCTGCGTATCGTCGCATCCAGATTCATTTTTCTTAGCGACTGGGAACTCCGGGCATGTTTGGCTGGTTCAGAGCAAAGAAGCGGAAGAGAATTCTTGCCCAACCGTTCCCTCGACCATGGCAGGAACTGCTTCATTATCGCGTCTGGCAGTACCCCCAGCTCACGATCCTTGAGCGAGACAAACTCCACGAATGCATCCAAGTCATGGTGGCAGAAACATCCTGGGAAGGCTGTGAGGGTCTTCAAGTCACCGAAGAGATGCGGGTCACGATCGCTGGCAAAGCCAGTCTGATGCTGCTGGGATCCAACGAATATTACTTTGACGGCGTGAAAACCGTTCTGATTTTCCCTCAAGCTTTTGATCGCAAAACGTCCCAACATGGACTGCACGATCAAGAACGTCGCGGAGGTGAAGCTTGGCAGGGTGGACCGATCGTGCTTTCATGGAACGACGTACTGCGTTCGGGAAATCGCGATCAAGCCATCAACATTGTGGTGCATGAGTTTGCCCATCACCTCGATGGACTTGACGGAGAAATGGGTGGCACACCCATCTTCGAAAACAGCGGTGACCAGCAAAAGTGGAAACAAGTCCTCGCCGTTGAGTTCGAGGACCTCAGCGCCGCCGCCGAGCGAGGGCAATGGACCATCCTTGATCATTACGGCGCCAAAAACAAAGCCGAATTCTTTGCCGTAGCCAGCGAGTCCTATTTTGAAATTCCCGATCGTCTGCAGGCAGCCCATCCAGAACTCTACGAACTCCTACGACGCTACTACCGCATGGATCCCGCTCACTGGATATCCTGAGCTCTCACCGCCCAGCCGTACCGGGCAACGGAACCTGTTCAAGATGTCGCAGGTAACCGATCAGATCGACGACTTCTTCGTCTTTTAACGTCGACAATAAGCCCTCCGGCATCATCGACGTTTTGGCTGTCTCGCGATCTTCAATCTGCGATTTGGGCAGCTTGACTGGCTCGTCCCGATTCGCAATACGCAATGAAAGTTGCCATCGGTCTTCGCTGGCTGGAATGCCCGAATACATACGTCCGCTATCCATCAACACCAACTGCATCCGATAGCTATCTTGAATATCCGAGCTGGGCGTCAGGATGTTGCCCAGCAAATAATCAAGGTTCGTCCGATTCGCGCCGGTGATCTCAGGCCCGATACGTCCACCTTCACCATACAAGCGGTGACAAGCCTGACAGGTTCGATTAAACAACAGACGCCCATGGCTGAGGTCGGCATCGGCCAATCGTTTCTCCGTTAAGAGCGCACGGTACTTCGCGAACAAAGCCGATTTGTCCTCGCCGTTGTCGATCGGCCCCCAAACTTCGAGAAAGCCATTCCCGACGACTCGCTGAAGCGCACGAGCCACGTAGGCTGGGATGTCACGGCGAGGTACCGCTCCCGATTTAATCGACGACGTCAGGACTCGTCCAAAATTCGAACGCGACGACAGAGCAAGGACCGTTTCCAGTTTCTCATCCACCGTCATTTCACCATACCGAGCCAACAAGGATTTTCCCAGTTCGACATCGTCGTAGGCTGCCATCGCACGAATCGCGTCAGTCCGAATGATTGCGTCGTCAAGCAGCGGAAGTAACTCCTGCTTCAGCTCAGGACGCTTCCGTTGGGCCAATCCTCGCAGCGCCTGAATTCGGTCGGCTGGATCCGCACTCGAATTCTTCACCGTATCCAGCAATGCTCTGGTCGCAACTTCGTCGCCAAATTTGACTGACAAGTGCAGCGCAATGCGTGCCGCTTCGCCACCCTGCTTGCGAAGCGTTGCATAGACAGTTTGCCAGTTTTCCGGTGCTTTCAATCCGTCTCGGCCGTCCATTCCCTCACGCATGCCAACAAGTAACTCCATCTGCGCTATCCCAGATTCTCCAATCGCGGCAACAAGTGGCTGAAGCTGACCATCCACCGTCAACCGCCGAGCAATGTGTCGCGTCAGCAGTGGAATCTTCGAGGACTGCGCCAACCGAATGGCGCGTGCCGGCGACTTACAGACCAACGGTTCGATGGCAAACCAGTGCATCTTCGGCAAGTTGTGATCGTCCGCATCGTCGGCATACGCAACCAGTCCCTCGGCCATGCGCCAACGCGACTCTACCGAACTCACCGATGCTCCCAACCGCTGCATCGCAATGCTCAAATACAACCGATCAATGGGCGTCGTGGCTTTGCCATCATTTGCCATCGCCACCAATTGCTGCATGGCATTCTCAGTCGGTGAATGATCTTCACATAACATCTGGATCGCCCAACCACGTACGTAAGGATGACGATCTTTCATCGCAGTCAAGTAATCGGTTTCACGCATCGCGCCAATGCCGTGTAGCACCCACAGCGCTCGCAATCGCATATCTTCGTCGAGATCCGAAGCGAACATCGACCGCACTCGCCTGATCGCTGACTCGTCGATCGAGCGCTGGGTCGCCCGATGTTGCAAAATCATGCGACTCCGGCGTGCGTGCCACGCACTGGGGCTGGTTTGCAACTCCGCCAATTCTTCATCCGACATGGTGGCAAGATCGGCATAGCGTTTTGGCCATTCTTGAGCCGACGACTGGTCCGGCATAATACGAAAGACGCGCCCGGTATCTTTGTTCTGAACATCATTGCCACAGATATCGGCGTCGTGCCAATCGAGAATATACAGCCCGCCTTCCGGACCAATCTCGGCGCTAAACCCAATCCACTGGGCATTGTTCGCCAACAGCAACTCATCGCCATGGTGACCTACAAAACCCGACCCGTCAGGTTCAAGCACATCCGACAATACAGCATGCTCATGGATGTTGGCCATGAAAATCCGATTGCGGTGAACTTCTGGAAAAGCGTCCGATTGATAGATACGCGCCCCGCCGTGTGCCGACCGATGCTTATGATCGGCGATCGTACGAATGTCCGCGTAGACATTCGGATTGAAGTGGCTGCCGCCCTGCCGATGATAAATCCCACCGGGAATCACATGCCACAAATGCGGAATCACGCAGGCGGTAATAAACATCTGGCCTTTGCGATCATAGTCGATACCCCAAGGATTGCTGAATCCGTGCGCGACGACTTCGAACCGATCCTTTGTCGGATGGTAACGCCAGACTCCGCCGTTGATGTCCACGGGCTCCGCCGCAAACTCGATCTCACTCAATTGCGGAAAACCATCCTTGTGTTGGTACAGTCTTCCGTTGCCTTTGGGTTTTCCGACTTTGGAAGGAGTCGCGAAACCCTGACAGCCATACAGCCAACCATCGGGACCCCAATGAAAGCTGTTGAGCGTTTCGTGTCGGTCACGAATTCCCCAACCCGTCAGCCGCACTTCAATGTTATCCATGTCTGCCACATCGTCGCCGTCCGCATCCGGAACGAACAGGAGATTCGGCGGGGCGCCCAACCATAATCCACCAAAGCCGACCGCGATGCCGGCAGGGAAGGGGATCCCTTCAAGAAAAACTTTGCGGCTATCGGCGACTCCATCTCGATCCGTATCCTCCAGAATCAAAATGCGGCTGTCTCCGAATTTCGCGAATCCATGTCCGCGCGATTCATAATCGCGATTCTCTGCGATCCACAATCGGCCCCGATCATCCCAACAAAAGGCCATCGGTTGGGTAATCATCGGCTCGGCAGCGAACACGTTTGTCTTAAAGCCATCGAGCATGGTCATTTTCTCGACGGCTTTTTGCGGCGTGAGAAATTCGGCTTGCTTACCTTCCTGGCGAGCCAACCACCACTGTGCCGAAGCCATACCTTGACCCGTGAATTTGGACCAGCGCTCCGACAAATCAACATCGTTCAGTTTGCCCGCATAGACCTGAAGCTGATGCCGAAAAGTGGCTTGTTCGCCCTTTTTGATTTTCCAATCACCCATGCGGGCCCGTACCGGACCAACGCCCATCTGTCCGTCGACTCGCCAAGGCGTGGGAAAGCCACCATTTTTGGGATGATCGAAGATGGCGATATGAGCCCACGGGTCTTGCCCAGGAATGGCCATCCCCACATCCAACCAGACGGCGCGCTTGCCCTCAGCCGCTTGGTCTTTTTGACGAGCCCCGTTGATGACTTGGCCGACCGTTTCCTGGGTCCACGGCATCCTCAGAAAGAGTCCGCCATAATCGTACTTGCCAATGGTGACATCTGTTTGGGCTTTGCCTTGCCAAACTAAATCAAGGACATAACGTTCCCCTTCATCGCGCATCGCCCAAGTCTGAGACTCCTCGAGTACCGGCTGGCCATTTTCGTCGAGCTGATGGTACACCGTCTGCCAAGACACCGAGGCGTCGGACGGATTCGATTCCGGCTTGAGTACGCTAACCGCGACTCGCTTCCAATACGTTCCTTCCGGATGATGAAAGTAGTCACGACCGTTGACTCGCGTGATCCCCCAATACAAACCTGTTTGATGTTTGTGATGGCCTGGGCTGTATTGCGTATACGAGACATCGCCTATGGGCGATTTGATTGGATGCAGATAAGGCCGGAAATCGGGCCGTGCGTTCTGCGTGAGAACCGGATCGGATTTACCGGCTCGAAAGATTTCCAGTTTGCCATTCTCTTTGTCATGCTTAACCGCCAGTTGCCCCAACGACATGGTCGACAACTGAATCAAACAGACAACAGAAATCAAGAATCGCCACTGCATGGTCCGCCTCAGGGTCAGAATGATGGGTCTCGGAAGACCCACATCATAATGCGCCCATGCAAACATCCGAAGACAATCCATTCCGAATCAACAAGCCTGACCAAGGCGGCGACGCTGCTCAGACTCGGTTAGTCCGTCTAACAAGGACTACTTCTTTTTGACGTAAGCGAAGTAAGCACCATAAGCTTCGCTATCGGACACTTTAAACAGACCCGCCATATGCGTACGACCTTCGGGAAGCGTCATTTTGAAAACGACTTCCTTGCTTCCAGGTGCAACTTCCGAACTTGCCGTCTGGTCACCAATCGTGAGCGTCGCCCTGACAGGATTAATCTGTTTGCCAGGCGTAGCCCGGAACGGCTTGACGCCCGGTACCAAAGCACCAGCCGCCAGGGGCGCGTCGATGGCCAAGTCCGTTTCCTCAGGCCAGCGACGCAATCGGATCTCGTAATCCCCTGCTTCATGCACCTTGATATTCCAAAAACCCGTATTCTTCTTCCCGGTCGTGGCCTTTCGAATATGCGACTGATTCCATGGCGTTGACCCGGTTGTGATCCAGTCGTGCGAAGTCAGTCGAGCCGGGTTGTCCTGCGGATGTCCCACATAGATGGCTGTCGAATTCGAGAACGACGGCTTCAGATCAGCCCACCATTCCTCATAAAAGCCCATCAGGCGCTTAACCACCTCTGGGTGATTGTCAGCCACATTGGTTTCCTGACCTGGGTCCGCCTGCATGTCGAACAACTGCTTACGGTTCACCAATCGCCAGCGAGAAGTCATCACCGCACTCTTCCGCCACTTGATCGGATCCTTCACGCGCTGTGAATCCGTAATCAACATCCGATCCGGCCATTCGACCGGATCACCCTTGAGCAGGGGTACAATGCTGCGACCATCAAATTTGACTCCCTCTGGCGATTCGATTTGACAAAGATCTATCAGCGTCGGCACGATATCCACATGCGCTGTAATAGGACCGACATCACGTCCACCGCCGAGCTTGCCGGCCGGCCACTGAACAAAGAAAGGCACACGATGACCGCCATCAAATTCGCTACCTTTTTTGCCTCGCATGCCGGCGTTAAAAACCCTGGCGCCTGACGATGTTCCGTTGTCCGTCGTGAAGATGAAGATCGTGTTTTCTTCCAATCCTTCTTCTCTTAAGAATGCGCGTATTCGACCCACGTTGTCGTCAATGTTCGCGATCATACCGTAGAAATTTTGCAAACCAACATTGTCCACCTGCTTGTACGGTTCGCTTGATGCCTCAGGTGAATGCATCGGTCCATGAGGAGCGTTGGTCGCGATATAAGCCAGGAAGGGTTGGTTCGCGGCTTTGGAATTCTTGATAAACGTCTTCGCATAATCGAAAAATACATCCGTACAGAAACCCTTCACGGGCGTCGGCTTTCCATTGTGCCAGTAGGAACCATCGAAATAGGCATTGTCCCAATAGTCCGGAGTCTGACCAACTCCGCCACCGCCATGTCGCATGACCTCGGTGTACCCGCGATCTTCGGGGCGAAACGGGTAGTTATCGCCAAGATGCCACTTACCAAACATGCCTGTCGCATAGCCGGCATCCTTGAAAATCTGCCCCATCGTGACTTCGTTCTCACGCAGCATCGACCGGCCCATGATTGTGTGCCACACACCCGTTCTATTGGTCCAGTGACCCGTCAAGAATGCACTGCGAGTCGGTGAGCACGTCGGCGAGACGTGATAGTCGGTCAATCGGAGTGACTGGCTATACAGCGCGTCAATGTTGGGTGTCTTGAGAATCGGATTCCCATGACACGACAAGTCACCATAGCCCTGATCGTCGGTCATCACGATCACAACATTGGGACGTGTGGCTGCCAATGTGGAAAGTGCTGATGAACAGCAAAGGAAAAATATAACCAGGGTTTGGATCAGTCGCATTGGGTTGGGCTCCAGGTTCATGTGTCGGGATATTGTAGCCGAGATAAAACCTGCCAACATCCAATAGTCCATTGCCGTCTCCAAGATGTTGGAGAAATGATTGCGCAGGAAATAGCTCGGGCACTGACAAGTCGAATTTCTCACCCGTAACCGGGAAACAAGGTCGCCGAAATGCCAGAACTGAGCTAGCCGCCGGTGCTAACAGCATCACCGGCAGCTAGTGCACAAATTGTCTCAATGGGACGAGAAAGTAGAACGATTTCCATTCCGAATCAACGACGATTACGTGAGGAACTACCTTCGTTGACGGCAAGCTATTCCGATTGTCACGAGGGAAAGCCATACAAGCAGAGGTGAATTCGGTTCAGGAACAACAAACTGAACGGACCCTGACATCGTCCCCCCGGACGCACGAACATCATGCCGCAATCCGATCTCAACCTGCCCAAAATCGTCGGCCCTTAAACCAGTTGGATATCGATACAGATCGGTTCGGTTGAGTGGATCAAGCCATCGCTCAAGATCTGGTGTAAACAGCTGTTGCTTACCGTTAAAGTACATCCCTTCCCAAGGAATGACCCCGCCGTGAACGGAGGTCGTCGACGTACCATCGAGGAATGCTTCGTCGGCAGCCGGCCCTTGGATGGAGAGGACAAACATGCCCACATCATCCCCACCGAGCAGTTCCCCGCTCACCGTATCGACGACATTGTTGATACC
>CAYYHV010000006.1:29453-31580 GCA_964471695.1 uncultured Pirellulaceae bacterium | reverse complement strand
CAACCCCAACAACCCTGTTGACGGGTAATACACCAGAAACTTCAAAAATGGCTCGTTCCATGTTCATGGAACGAGCCCCAGAGTGTTTGGTATTCACGCAAATTGAAGCTACTTCAACAACGACTCCATCAATTGCGGAATTGTTCGATTCGACGCGTACTCCAGCAACACGTCGACTCCGCCATCGGGTCGTTCGACCATCGAGGGTTTGCGAGAGAAAAACTCACGCATGGGATGGTCACTGGGTTGTTCGGGTTCGATGGATTTCGCAGCAATATGGATGTAACTTTCAGAAACGGCTTGGGCGGCAGCGGCCGTTTGGCAACCTAGCACCAAACGCACCGTGATTTTTCCGTCTGCATCCGCGTCGGCTGCCACAGTATACGTTTCGGTGTTTTGCAGGAGCGTTTCCGCTATGTGGTCATCTGATTCGGATTCCACCACGATCTTGCCAATGTTCTTCTTGGACGCGGTGAAGGTGAGCAAGCCGCCTTCGTGACGTTCCCACGCTGATCGCCAAGCCGACTTGTTGGTGGACTTCGTCGAAGTCGAACCAAAGGGCCCGCTGGGCGTGCTGGTCCTCAGACAGATCGTCTGGGGATCCTGCATATTGAAATACATAGGATTGGGGCCAAGTGCCGGCACGTTAATTTTGTAACGCGTGCCCGATTCAACTGATTCGACAACGGCGTCGGGAACGAATTTCTTAACCAGCGCGGGTAGATCGACGGGTGACTTGAATCGGAAAGTAACCAGCCCCGCCCCAAACGAAAGTGAGTTGGGGTGCTCCTTATCCTCAATCCTATCAGAAGAATGAATCGTCATCGTGGCCTTACCGGTGATGTAGTCCAGTTGACTAAAGTCGAGGTCCGGTACGGGCATGTCCGGTTGCGACTCTTTCCACCCTGCTTCGAGTTGCGATTCGGCCAAGGCGAAGAAGAGCTTGGCACCGGGGACTTTTGCAAGTTCGCTTAACCTCAGTATGAATCTGCCATCTTCATTCGTACCGTCATTCCCCGCTGGAAACTTGGAACGACCAAACAAACGAGACGATTCCAATGACTTGGATGGCGTCGTGCTTTCACGAGAAGCGACCCGAATCTCTTCGACATCAGCCTCCTGAGCCGTGCCGCGCAAACCAAACGTGGCCAGCGAAATTACGACGAGCAACATCGTCCAGCCCAGCGACGTGACACGAGTCGTCCGAGGCGAGAGCGAATGACGGTGGGGACCTTCCATGGTTCTCAACATCTTGATTCTCCGAAAAAGAAATTCTGATTGAACTGCCAGTAAGTGTGATCCGTATCGTCGGCCTTCGCGCATTCGATCGTCCTGGCGAACGGCCAGTTTCACGAGGGCCTGCAGATACTCCTCAACGTTGATTCCAAGAGCCATCGTGGCTTGTTGGTCCGCTGCGATTTCCTGAAACAATACGCCGCGACGGAACAGCCACTGGATGAATGGGTTGTAGGCGTGCAAGGCACAAGCCAAAGTCTGGATGAGTCGCCAGAACCCATCACGATGAACGAGATGAGCGGCTTCATGGGCGAAGACCACGCGGCGCTCATTCGCGGTCCATTCTCGCCAATCCACCGGCAGAACGATGTGTGGTCGTCGGCATGATACCAGTGCCGCCGAATCGACAACGGATGATTCGCTCAAACGAAACATCAAGGAACAATCCATCTTCCCAAGGATCTCTTTCAGTTCACCAACGATTAATGGATCGCTGATTGGGCGACTGCGTCTAACAACCCGCCGCAAAAAGAACCAGGAATAAATCAGCCGCAACAATCCTAGCGCTGAGGCAGCGACCATGATCCCCGCGATGCAGCGAGATGCTCGTGGAAAACGCTCCACAGATTGGGAGACGCTTTGACCGCTGGCTTGGAGTTTCGAAAACAGTCGAAAAAGACCTCCGGAACCGACTTGTACAAGCTGCGGAGAATCGACAGTCACATGGGTCGGATGATCCGCGGCCGTGCGGTTTTGATTGAGCCCCGCAACCCGGTTCGCATCTCTCGCCCACTCGAAATTGGGAAGAAATACGGCGACCGTCAGACCGAGTATCACGGTCGAAGTGATGTTTAAGAGTCGCGAATTACGCAACGAATTACGCAACGAATT
>CAYYHV010000006.1:13406-29353 GCA_964471695.1 uncultured Pirellulaceae bacterium | reverse complement strand
CGCAACGAATTGCGAGCCGAATACCGCGCGACGCCAAAAGCGAGCGAAGCAATCAACGTGACTTGAAGGGCACACCAGACGATGGATATCTCAAGAGGAGGCATTAGGATTTCTCCTTCAGTACCTGTTCCAGCAGCGCTCGCTCTTTCGCCGACAATCGCCGGCGACCACTGAGCACCTGCAACAACAATTGTTCGCGCGAGCCATGAAAGACACGTTTGATCAGATCGCCAACAAGACTGCCTGAAACATCATCAAACGAACGAATGGCAACGTAACGAAAGGGTCGGGCTGAGTTCGTTGCCTTCAAATACTTCTTCTCAACAAGAATGCGAACGAGATTCGCAACGGTAACGTAGGCAATATCAATGCCTCGTTCGGCAAGATGATCGCGGGCTTCTGCAGCCGTGACTTCGCCGTGCTCCCAGAAGCTGTGCATCACTTCCAGTTCGCGTTCCGTCAGGCCCTGTTTGGCTGGACGATTCATACGTACCTCAGATTTGGTCCTTCAAATTTGGTTTTCCAAAATTAGCGAATGAGGTGATTTGCGGAAATAGCAGTTTTGAAATTTCTGCCAGCGCAGAGCGAATGAACGATCGGGTTTTGCCAGCAATATTCGCTGAGAATGCACCAACTTTGATAGGCCCAACTAACAACCCGAGCAGAGTTGGCCGGGCTGCCGAGCAACGTTGATCACGAAATCCTACCGGTGCCGTCGTCGCAGGTTCCACATACGGCAGAGGCGACGCGTGGTGCCACGCTGCGATCCAGCACATCGGGAAGAATCTGCCCTGGTGTGGGAGATTCGACACACGCCGCCAAAGCATGGGCAGCGGCGAGCTTCATTTCTTCGGTTACACGCGGCGCTCTGGAATCCAGGACTCCGCGAAAGATGCCGGGGAAGGCAAGCACGTTGTTGACTTGGTTCGGAAAGTCGCTGCGTCCCGTTCCCACGACGGTGGCTCCGCCGCGGAAGGCATCGTTCGGCATGATTTCTGGAATCGGGTTTGCCATGGCAAGAATGATCGAGTCGTCGGCCATCAACCCGATATCGTCGGCACTTAGAATGTTTCCCTTGCTGACTCCAATGAACACATCCGTCCCCGCGATGGCGTCCTGCAGGTTGCCGACTCGATTGTTATGGTTGGTATATTTTAGTAGCTCGGTTTTGTATGGGGCCAGGTTCTCCCGTTCCCGATGAATAATCCCTTTTGAATCACAGACCAAGACGTCTGCAACTGAAACACAGGATCCGGTTTCATGACCCACGCACCGTAACAGTCGCGCGATGGCCGTTCCTGCGGCTCCGGCGCCGTTGATCACAACACGGAGATTGGTGAGTTCCTTGCCAACGACTTTGGCAGCATTGATCAGACCCGCCAGCAAGACAATCGCCGTCCCATGTTGGTCGTCATGAAATACGGGAATGCCAATATCCTGGAGTCGCTGTTCGACTTCGAAACACCGTGGTGCGGAAATATCTTCGAGGTTAATGCCACCAAACACCGGCGCGATGCGTTGCACTGTTTCAACGATTTCATCCACGTCTTGAGTCGCCAGGCAGATGGGCCAGGCGTCGATGCCTGCAAACTCTTTGAACAGCAGCGCCTTGCCTTCCATCACGGGAATCGCCGCCTCGGGGCCAATGTTGCCAAGCCCGAGCACTGACGACCCATCACTGACAACGGCAACAGAATTGCCTTTGATTGTGAGGTCTCTGACGCGGGAAGGATCCTTGGCAATCACCTCACACGGTCGGGCGACGCCGGGGGTGTAGGCCAGTGAGAGATCATCCTTGCTAGTGACCGGAACTTTGCTATGCAGTCCAATCTTGCCTCGAAGTTGCTCATGGATAATCAGACTGCGTTCAAAGAAATCCGCCATTGTTCATCCCCATCGTTAGCCATAGTCACGTGACTCGTACACATAAAGTATGACCGCTGGCCAAGGATCGAGCGAGCGAGGCAGATCGGTGAGCGAGGTTAACTGCCTGCACAGCCGGTTCGTTGCCGAAAGTCCTGGAGGGGGCAGGGCCGGTTTCCCGGCCCTGCGTTGGTTGCTTTGTTTCCTGTTTCACCGCAAAACTAGATGAGTTTCGTGGCGGCCTCGACAACCTTTGCGGTGGTAATACCAAAATGGTCGTAAAGTTCCTCGAAGGGTCCCGAGGCTCCGAAGCCAGACATCCCGATAAAGACGCCGTTGGTTCCGAGATAGCGTCCCCATCCCTGTTCGATACCGGCTTCTACCGCAACGCGAGCCGTCACCGATGGCGGCAGTACGCTTTCCTTGTATTCGGCGTCCTGCATCTCAAACAATTCAAACGACGGCATGCTGACCAAACGCGGCTTTTTCCCATCGGCCACCATTTTCTCATAGGCTTCGACGGCGATGGTCAACTCGCTACCACTGGCCATCAAGATGACTTCGGGCGTTCCGTCCGAAGCATCGGCTAAGACGTAACCACCCCGAGTGGCACCCGAGGCAGCGTACGTTTCGCGATCCAATGTGGGAATGTTCTGTCGGGTGAGAACCATCGCGACAGGTTGATTATTAATCGACAAAGCCGAACGATAAGCATCCGAGACTTCGTTGGCGTCGCCTGGACGAATAACGATCAGTCCAGGGATTGATCGACAAGCCGCCAAGTGTTCAACGGGTTGATGCGTCGGTCCGTCTTCGCCCAAACCGATCGAGTCGTGGGTAAAGATATAGAGAACCGGTTGGTGCATGATCGCACTCAATCGCATGGACGGACGAAGATAGTCGCTGAAGACAAAGAATGTCGCCACATAGGGTCGCAATCCTGCCAACGCCATCCCATTCGCCGCGGAAGCCATTCCATGCTCGCGGATGCCCCAGTGGAAATTGCGTCCACCCCGCGAGCCGGGCAGAAACGCACCGGCTCCGTCAAAGTTGAGGTTGGTTTTGGTCGAAGGCGCCAAGTCGGCGGAACCGCCCAACATCCAAGGAATGCCAGCGGCGACTGCATTGAGAACTTTGCCCGAGGTCACACGAGTCGCCGATTTCTCTTCCGTCGAAAAAACGGGCAAGGTGTCTTCCCATCCGGATGGCAGCTCGCGATTCTGAATCATCTCGACTTCTGCGGCTTCAGCAGGATTGGCGGCTTTGTAGGCTGCGTACTTTTTGTCATACTCCGCCTTGGCTGCTGCGCCACGCTGTCCAAGATTATCGGCGAAGTGCTTGAGGACTTCTTCGGGTACCTTGAACTTCGCGTCGCGATCCCAACCGTAGACTTCCTTCGTCGCCTGAATTTCCTCTTCGCCCAGCGGAGCGCCGTGGGCGCCATGCGTGTTGGCTTTATTGGGAGAGCCCCAGGCGATAATGCTGCGAAGCACAATCAACGTAGGTTTGTCATTGGTGGCTTGAAAGTTCTTGATCGCAGCTGAAATCGCAGCCAGATCATTGGCATCGTCGACTTTGACCGTATTCCATCCCATGCCTTCGAAACGCGTCGCGACGTCTTCCGTAAATGCGAGGTCCGTATCGCCTTCGATCGTGATGTGGTTATCGTCGTAGATCCAGCATAGATTGGAAAGCTTGAGGTGACCGGCGATCGAGGCGGCTTCCATCCCGACGCCTTCCATCACGTCGCCATCGCTGCACAAGGCGTAGACATCGTTGCCGAACAGGTCGAAACCGGGTTTGTTGTAACGAGCCGCCATCCACTCCGCAGCGATCGCCATCCCGACTGAGTTGCCAATGCCCTGGCCAAGCGGTCCAGTCGTGGTCTCGATACCCGCCGCGTAACCAAACTCAGGGTGACCAGCACAAGGGCTATGAAGCTGGCGAAAGTTCTTCAGATCTTCAACCGTTAGCGACGGCAGGTTGCCCGGTTTTCCGTTGACGTCCAGCGCTTTGATGCCGGCAACATGAATCAAGGAATAGAGCAGCATGGATGCATGGCCGCACGACAGCACGAAACGATCTCGTGCCATCCAAAGAGGATCGGCAGGATCGTACTTCATGAACTCGTTCCAGAGCACATAGGTAACCGGAGCCAATGCCATCGGAGTTCCCGGGTGACCACTGTTCGCTTGCTGAACGCCGTCCATCGACAGAGTCCGAATGGTGTTGATTGAGAGTTGCTCAATACTGGTGGTCGAAGTCGTCATACCAATTTGCTCCTCAGGCGCACTGCTGCGCATCTCTTTTTAACTTACTATTCACGAAATCGCTCGAATCTAACGGTTTTTCCGTCTCGCCGTCAATGTTTTCATCGCCACAGAGCACCCAGTATCCGCAGAGTTTCGCTACTAGAAGCTACATATTCATATCAGGACAGTCGTTCAATCATTTCATCCCTTCAGACACAACGGGAGTACACCTGTGTTCCTTCCCCTCGGTGACGACGTCAATCGTCGCAATCTCCCGATCGTTCCGACCTTTCTGATTCTCGCCAATGTTCTCGTTTATGTTTATCAGATTCGAATAGGCGTCGAGGGTGGCGAGCAAGGCTATGAGGCCATCATTGCCTTCTGGAACCAGTTCGGATTGGTCCCCACGGAACTGATGGATGGACATGTGATGGGATTACTCTCGCATATGTTCATGCACGGCGATTTCTTCCACATTCTTGGCAACATGATTGTGCTTTGGGCATTCGCGTGTTCGCTCGAAAGTGGACTGGGTGCAGCCACACTTTTAGGGTTGTATCTCTTCTGGGGAGTCGCGTCTGGCGGTTGTCATGCGTACATGAACATCGAATCGGAGATGCCACTGGTGGGTGCCAGTGGCGCTATTTCGGGACTGATGGGAGCCTACTTAGTCGCCTACGGTCCCCAAGCAAACATCAAATGTCTGGTATTTATTGCATTCCGGCCCTTCGTCGCGAATATCCCCGCCATGGGTTTCTGTGCCTTCTGGATTATGGGTCAACTTTGGGAAGCCTCGAACGATCCTAACGGAATTAGCGGTATCGCATGGTACGCACATCTTGGTGGGTTCGCCGTTGGCGTCGTGACGATGTTTCTATTACGGAACGACATGGATAATGAGTTGGTGCGCGACAAAGATGGCAAACTAAAGTTCGCCGAAAACCAGAAGGTGGCGGCTGCAAAACAGCACGAAAAGCTGACCGAAGTCCAGGCTTCGCCAACCAGCCGACTGCCCGAAAACTGCCCTCGCTGCAGTACACCAATACGAGAAGACTTGGTCATCAATGCCATGATGGCGCGATGTGCTAACGAGTCGTGCGAACACCTCATCTATCCCCAACAGCTTGTCTGCTGAGTCCCCGACTCAATCAGACAAAGCCGTCGAACCGTGCGATACCCAACCCAGACGGAACGTGCGCCCATTCTTCATCGTCACACTTGCCCAATAAACGGGCAATGAACGGATTCGATCGTTGACAGCGCATCTTAAGCCCTTTAGCTTGAGTAGTTTGGACTTAATTCAAGCAACCACGCAATGTGGCTAATTTCGAGGCAAGATCGTGAATACGCCGTCGAGAAGCGGAGTCTTCGATCACTCAACTGATCGTCGAGTCGAGAAGTTTACCGAAAGCGTGAGCTTTGATCGTCGATTGTATGCACACGACATCCAAGGCTCGATCGCGCATGCTGAAATGTTAGCCAAGTGTGCCATTATCTCAGGCGATGAAGCTAAGCAGATCGTCGAAACCCTGCAAAAAATCGGTCAAAGGATCGAGTCGGGTGACTTTGTTTTCCGCATTGAGCTGGAAGACATCCACATGCACATTGAACAAGCGCTTATCGACGAGCTTGGCGATACCGGCCGCAAATTGCATACAGGCCGCAGCCGTAACGACCAGGTATCGACGGATATTCGTCTGTGGACTCGTGATGCAATCGACCACACGATCGCTTCAATCGTTAGTCTCCAACGAGCCTTCGTTGGCCGGTGTGATGGCGACGCTGATGTCATACTACCTGCGTACACCCATCTGCAGCGAGCCCAACCGGTACCGGCGGCTCATTACTGGTTGGCTTACTGTGAAAAGCTGGAACGCGATCTGGGACGATTGCAGGATTGCCGCAAGCGGCTGAATCAATGCAGCCTGGGAGCGGCGGCCCTCGCGGGAACCACATTGCCGATCGACCGTGACGATGTGGCAAGCCGATTGGGGTTCGATAGCGTGGCTGCCAACAGCCTCGATGTCTCGTCGGACCGCGATTTTGTCCTTGAGCTGAGTTTTGTTCTCTCACTCATTGCTGGACATCTAAGTGGTTGGGCAGAAGAATGGATTCTCTGGTCGACGACCGAGTTTCAGTTCGTTCGCCTGCCGCAACAATTCTGCACAGGCTCGTCGATTATGCCACAGAAGATCAACCCGGACGTGCTGGAGTTGATCCGTGGAAAATCGGCACGCGTCATGGGCAATTTGCAGAGCCTGATGATTCTGATCAAGGGTTTGCCGCTGGCCTACAACCGTGACTTGCAGGAAGACAAGCTGCCGCTGTTCGATTCGGTCGACACTGTTAACGCGTGTCTCGAATTAGCGGCCCCGATGGTCGCGGGCATGGAATTCCGTCACGACGCGATCAATTCGCGACTGGAATACGGGTACCTCGATGCGACGACCTTCATGGAGTTTCTGATTCAACGAGGGACGCCACAGCGGACGGCTCATCATCTCGTTGGTGAACTTGTTCGCACAGCTATGGACAAAGGCGTCCCGTTGGCTGAGTTGCCGTTGTCGGATTATCAGGCGCTGGATGCCAGCCTCGATGATTCGTTGTTCGCGGTCCTTGGCGTCAAAAATGCCTTGTCCGCTTTCCAAAGCTATGGGTCGGCTTGTCCCACACAAGTCGCCAAGCAGGTCAAGATTTGGCAATCCAAATTCGCGTAAATCGACGCAAACGAAGTAATCATTATGCAAAGATCACCTCGAACCGAGTTCCATCGCATGCCTCAATCACAGACGCTCCTACGAGTCACCGTATTCATGCTTTGCTTGGCATGCGCGACCGTGGCATCCGCTCAACGTGATATTCGATCAGTCGTTGTGGAAGATACGTTGATTGCCAACCCCCGGACTCCCAAGGCGATGTTGCGAGCTGTTCGTGACCTCATTAACGTCGGTGAGTACGAACTGGCCAAAGACTTTCTGCAGCGGACAATTGATCAGAAGCTTGGCCAGAAAGAGTTGCTTGAACTCCACCGCGAAATGGGAAGTACCTTCTTCCTGCGCATCCAGCGTACCAATCAGCTCGCACCAGCCGGCAGTGCACTTACCCAATTGATTACCAAAGCCACCGATCAAACGGCGCGCGATCCCAAAGTGATTGGCAAACTCATCGAGTCGGCAAAATCGAAGGATGACGATGTTCGTCGGTCGGCTCGCAGCGAACTGCGCCAAATCGGTGAAAAGGTTGTTCCGCAATTGATCGAGGCGATCAACAACGAAAAGCAGGGCAATGAAAACAAGTGGCTGTTTCACGCGCTGGCTAACATGGGTGAAGCCGCGGTCCCGCCGTTAATTGGCGCACTCGCTTCTGACGATCCGGGTATCATCTATCAATCGCTCTCCGCACTGCGTTTCATCCCTTCCAACGCATCGCTACCTTTCTTGTTCCGTTCGTATTTCGCTCCCACCGAGTTGGTACAGAAAGAAGCCCGCTCGGCGATGGAAGCCTACGGAACGGGTGGCGTACCATCGCGGGCAGAAGCCACGGCAATTCTGCGAGCGCGCATTCACACATTGTTGGTCGATCCTCAGGTCGTTCCGGAAGACCTGAATGGAATGGCAACGGTCTGGTGGTGGAACTCCAAAGAGAAACAACTTTCGTCTCGTAAAATCCCGAGAGACGAAAAGGCGCTGTTACATGCAACCTGGCTGGCCCGCGACTTGTACCGGATCGACCCAACCGATCCACGTCATCGCGAATACTATTTGCTGACCCAATTTGGTTGGAACAAAACGAAGTATGGTTTGGACAAAGCTCTGCCCCAATCGTTCCTTTCCCAGTTGAGCATTGGCCAAGCGGTGATGGCTCCGGAACTGGATCAAGTCCTTACACGAGCTATTGAATTGCAGCTTATTCCTTCCGTTCTCGGCACCGCTGAGGCGCTAGGTCGAATCAATGCGGGAATCTGTGTGGGTGGTTGCGGCGACCGTATTCGCACGCTGACCGACGCCCTGCGGCATCCCGAACATCGAGTCCGCTTTGCAGCTGCGAAGGCCATCTTGCAGCTCGATCCGCGTCAACCGTTTAACGGTGCGTCGGATTTGATGGACGTGATTGCACAGACGATCAGTACGCATGGACGACGCAAAGTCCTGATTATCCA
Source organism: uncultured Pirellulaceae bacterium (assembly GCA_964471695.1). Lineage (GTDB taxonomy): Bacteria > Planctomycetota > Planctomycetia > Pirellulales > Pirellulaceae > CAYYHV01. The sequence continues at coordinate 21,079 of CAYYHV010000006.1, read as the reverse complement.
TAATCGCAAGGACCAAGCAGATCAGCTGCTCGGATCCCTCAGTGGACTTGGATTTGATGCCGAAGTCGCCTCGAACGGCAAGCAGGCGTTTCGCATTGCGCGTCGAGACCCGGATATCGAACTCATTTTGCTGAGTGAAACCGTGGCTCATCCACGTTGGTCGGAATTGTTACAACAGCTTCAGCACGATTACCATACAAAGAGTATTCCGTTGTGTTTGATCGCCCGATCCGAGCGATTAGGTCTGGCTGAAGGAACGGCTCTGGGGCTGGACGGCGTCCAGTCATTTCCGATACCGCATGATGAAAAGACAATGGCAAGTCTGATGCGGCAAGTGTTGCCGTTAACCAGTCGTTTTGCCACGACAAGCGACGATCGGATGGTGATGGCGAATCAAGCGCTGGAGTTGCTTCGACCCATCGCTGCCAACCGATCGACTTATTCCTTTTACGAACTGCTACCGTACGAGTCGCAGTTGATTAACTCGCTGAGTGTGTCGCAACTAGCGGCCAACTCGGCTCGCGTTATTGGTGGTTTGGGAACTCAAGCCGCCCAATCGGCTCTGCTGGACATGGCGGGACAATCGTTTCGGGATGTCAACCTTCGCAAGGTTGCCGCCACCGAATTCGATCGTTCGATTCAGCGATCCGGAATCATGCTCAAGCACCGTGAGTTGCTGGCTCAGTACGAGCAATACAACCAGGTGCTTAAACATGACGAAGCATCAGCCGAAGTGCTGAGCAGTATCCTCGACAGCATCGAGAAATTCTCCCGCCAAGAATAAGAATCAATGTCTTACGTCCCAGAGAGCAATTCCAAGTCGCCGTCGCCCGACGTCAACATTATTGGCAGCGGACCTGCCATGGAAGAGGTCTACCGTGTCACGCGCCGAGTCGCTGCCTCGAGCGCGTCTGTCTTGATCCTTGGTGAAACCGGCACGGGCAAGGAACTGATCGCTACTGCGCTCCACAAACTCAGTCAGCGCGCGGGCGGTCCACTGGTCAAAGTCAACTGTGGTGCACTCTCCGAGAGCCTACTCGAAAGCGAACTCTTTGGACACGTTCGTGGTTCCTTCACGGGAGCCATCGAGAATCGCACAGGACGGTTTGAGGCTGCGCATGGTGGCACAATCTTCCTCGACGAGATCGACTCAACCTCCAAGACACTCCAAGTCAAATTGCTCCGCGTCCTTCAAGAACGCGAATTTGAACGCGTCGGTGATACCAAGACAATCCATGTCGACACGCGAGTCATCGCCGCCAGTAACCGCAATCTCTTGAACGAAGTCGATGCCGGCCGCTTTCGCGAAGACCTTTACTGGCGATTGAATGTGGTACCGGTCCATTTGCCGCCATTGCGGGAACGGCCAGAAGACATCCAAGCTCTCGTATCCCACTTTCTTGGCATATACAGCGAATCGAACAACCGGCACGTCACGCACATCGACCCTGATGCCCTCAAAGCCATGAAGGCCTATGCCTGGCCAGGCAACGTTCGCGAGCTGCAAAACTATGTCGAGCGATCCGTGGTAATGTCCGACGGGGACTCGCTAACTCTGGATCTGCTACCCGAATCCGTGCGGACGGGCCGTGTACCTCGCATGGGCTCGAAAGGAGCAGCTGACCTCGACTCACTGACCTATGAAGTCGTCGAATGCGGACTGTCAACTTCGAATGAAGACGACGCATTGCATCATAAGATCGTGAATGCTGTCGAACGCGAATTGATCGCCCAAGTCATGTTGTCTTGCAACAACGTGCAGACAAAAGCCGCAAATCGCTTGGGAATCAATCGTAATACCCTCCACAAGAAGCTGAAAGAGTACGGGCTGGAGGCCTGATTGGCGTCTCCCGGGGGTTGCGCCAGAATCCAATATGGCGTGTCGCATCGGCCAGTGGATGGCTAAAATAAAGTATTAGCCGCATCCACCTCAATCGTCCTACCATGCTCACTCGCGTCACACTCCTGTGTTTTGCCGCCAGCTACGCAGTTGCTCTGCTGCTGGAATCTGTGCGCGTGTTCACACAAATCAAGCTGCGATTGGTTTGGCTCTGGGGTTGGACACTGGCGGGCATGGTTGCCCATTCGGCTTATCTGGTGATGCGAGCCAATGATGGAATCACCAGCCGCGGAGCGCCGCTTTCCAACTGGTACCACTGGTGCCTGATTGCGGCGTGGTGCATGGCCCTGGTCTATCTACTGTGGTCACTCTCACGGCCCGGAACTTCGATTGGATTGTTCCTGTTGCCGCTGACCCTGGGCTTGATTGGGCTGGCGCGCACCTTCCCGAGCAACCAATCATTTCCCGTGGATCAGGCGACTCGTGTCTGGGGCACGATCCATGGCATCGGGTTGATGCTCGGTACGGTATCCGTGCTTCTGGGATTTGCGACTGGCATCATGTATTTGCTGCAATCACGACGGCTGAAACAGAAACGGTTGAACCATCGAATCAAGCTACCATCGCTCGAGTGGCTGGGCCGAGCCAACGAACGCTGTCTCATCTGGTCCTCGTTCTTCCTGACGGGTGGGTTACTCGCAGGCATCGTGCTGAACATGACCACACAACAGAACACGACGTCGATGATTCCGTGGACGGATCCGGGAATCTTCGTCTCGGCGATTCTGCAGTTATGGTTGGTCGCGGCAACAATTTTCTCCTTTGTCTACAAACCGGCTCGGATGGGCCGCAAAGTCGCCTACCTCACCGTCGCCAATTTTGTCATTCTGGCGTTGACGTTATCCATGGTACTTTTCGGTCCTTCGGATCATACGCGAACCACCGCGACTCAAGCTGCTGTTGAGGCCATCGTGGATTCCATGCCACGCGACTTGGACGGGAGCCGATCATGAAGCTCCAGCTTGTAGGATGCAGTCACCATGATTGTTCGATTGAACTGCGCGAGCGAATCGCGATCAGCGAATCGCAGGTTCCCGATATGCTGGCTCGCTTCCAGGCTCAGTTTCCCGAAGCCGAAGCCGTCTTGTTGTCGACCTGCAATCGCACGGAGCTCTACGCGGCTTCCGCAAATCCTGATCTGGTACCATCGCCGTCGGAACTAATCGGATTCCTGACCGAAAACGAATTCGATACAGAACAAACCTTCAATGAGTTGTTCCGCTTCACTGGTGAAGATGCGATTCGTCATCTGTTTATGGTCGCAGCCAGTCTCGATAGTATGGTCGTTGGCGAGGCTCAGATTCTGTCTCAGGTCAAACAAGCTTATCGCGTAGCCTCAGAACGCAACAGCGCAGGTCAATTAACCCACTCGGCTTTTCAAGCCGCCATCAAAGTCGCCAAACGAGTCGCCACAGAAACCGCGATTCACCGAAAGCGATTAAGTATCCCGAGCGTGGCAATTGGTGATTTCGCGCGGCAGATTTTCGAGCGCTTGGACGACAAAGCCATCCTGATCATCGGCGCGGGGGAGATGGCCGAGGAATCGTTGAGTTATCTTGCCACCGAAAACGCACGGAATGTGACAATCGTGAACCGCAGTCCCGAGCGGGCCCGCGAATTGGCCGAGAAGTGTGGCGGTCGGACGCAACCATGGGAATCACTGGAAGCGCAACTCGAAGCTGCCGATCTCGTCATCAGTACTACTGCGGCTCAGGAGCCGATTATTGACCACAAACGGTTCGAGCCGATCCAAAAGCGACGTCACCAACGTCCACTGTTTATTGTTGATCTAGCTGTGCCACGCGATTTCGATCCAGCCATTAGTGAGTGTTTGGGCGTTTACCTGTATTCGCTGGACGATCTCGCTCAGGTGTGCGAATCCAATCGGCAGGCGCGGCAATCCGAATTACCCAAGGCTGAGAAAATCGTTGCCGAAGAGACACAGCGTTTTATGCGCGATTTGGATCATCAGGCAACGGGACCTACGATTCAAAGGCTGAGAGAATCCGCGGAAATCATTCGCGATGCCGAGATTCAGCGGTTGATGAATAAGCTACCCGAGATCGACGACCACAGTCGCCAGGAAATCGAGCAGTCATTCCGCCGGCTGGTCAACAAGATTCTGCATCCACCGCTGGAATCCTTGAAGCAGGAAACCAGCAACACCGAAAAGGCTCAGATGCTGGAAACACTCAAACGATTGTTTCGTCTGCGCGATTAATCGATTTCGAGATAACCACCCGCATCGCTTCGCTTTGCATCACTTCTTGCGGCCCTTGGAAATCACACCGATCACCACAGCCACGATGATCCCCACCAGGATCAGGCCCAGACTTGCCAGAATAACAATTTCAAAGACACCTATGCCCATGGTGATCCGCCTGTCTATGGTTAACTCTGGTTGGCGGGATTAGTCCCACTCTTCCTCATCATCTTCATCTGCTGCGAGATCTTCTTCATCTTCGAAGTCGCCGACGTCTTCATCGTCGACTTCCTCCCAATCTTCGTCGTCATCGTCACCCTCGTACTCGTATTCGAACTCTTCGTCGTCATCGTCGTCGAGGTCTTCGTCGTCGTCGCCGTCTTCCCATTCCTCATCGCCATCGAGATCTTCGTCGCCCCACTCGTCATCGTCGTCGATGGCTTGCGGTGGGCCAGCACGTTTCTTGGAACCTGCTTTTTTTGCAGGTCGTTGAACTTTTTCGCCTTCGATCTCTTCTATCAGTTGATCTTTTTCAAAAACAACCGCCACGGTTTCATCTCCATTCTCTGTTGAAATATCCGAATCACCTGACAGTGATTCTGAAATCGCTTTGCGGAACGCTTCGGCTCGCGGTAACTCATCAAGGCCACGGAGGCCAAACGATTGTAGAAACTTTTTCGTTGTACTGTACAAGTAAGGCCGCCCCAATTCTTCGCTTCTACCAGATACCCGTACTAGATCTCGTTCCATCAACTGGCGAAGAATTTCGCCACACGCGACACCACGGATATCCTCAATCTCAGCACGTACGACCGGTTGGCGATAAGCAACAACTGCCAGCGTTTCGAGCGACGGCGCTGACAAGCGTAACTCCCGCGGTACGTGCTGCAAACGACGTAGCCAGGAACCAAATTGGGGACGAGTCCGCAATTGCCAACCGCCGGCGACTTCTTCCACGCGAAAAGACCGGGCCGAACGATCGTACAAATCGTTCAATCGCCCGACAAGGGTCATCGCCTCCGTCCCATCGCTGAGGTCGGCAAACTTACTGAGTTTCCGTGCGTGAAGTGGCTCTTTCGCGAGGAAAAGCACCGCTTCAAGACGAGCCAGACGTTCATTTCGTAGCGTCCCAACGTCCAACTCATCAGACAAAATGAGTGAGGGCGCAACCTTCGATGGTTGGGAATCGAACGCCTGAAGACGCGTCACAGCCGCAGATGGACGCGTTTGTCGCTGCTTGAGCCGGCGGGACTGCGCCCCATTGCTCAATGCGTGTTGATATCGGCCGGCCACACTCTGTAATTGTCGGGCTGGAGATAAAACCGAATGGGGCATAGTCGCTGCAGGGCTATAAGTCGCTGGGTATGAAACTTGACCAGAGAATCATAACGCATTTGACCGGTATTCGATTATCGGAAGTGAATAGAAGCATTCACACCAGACCGGCGACCCTGATGATAGTGGTGGTGGCCACGCGGGGGTCGTCCATATCCATAACTGGGTCCATAGCTGGGAGCATAACGAGGAGGACCATGGATGATCACGGGAGCTGGCCGAGTCACGATAACCGGAGGAGCAACGACAGCGCGAGGAGCCGGGAGAACGGGTGGTGGCGCCGGTCCACCAACGGTGGCCTGTTGCATTGTGCGAATGACTTGATCGCTGACGCCCTGTTGACTCAAGAAGACGATGTCGGCGATTTCGAGCGGTCGCTGCAGTCCACGATTCTGAACTTCGCTGGCGATAATCGTGTCCCCAACGCGACTTTGTGCCATCGCCACCACGTCTTGCACGGACATCGTACGACTTTGCTGATAAACCACCTGTTGCTGCCGCGCCGCCTGATACTGATACGCTTGCTGATCCTGAACATTACCGAGCACCTTGCCCGCTAATGCACCGACAATACCGCCGATAGCGGCACCGACGCCTGGTTCATCGCTGTTTTCACCAATAATCGCGCCGGCAGCGGCTCCAGTAAGCCCGCCAACCACCGCGCCTCGCTGTTGGTTGTATTGAGCAGATAGTGGAGCACTGAGACACACCACCATCATCGTTGCGAGCACCGGACTGAAAGCCCGGCCACATGCCGGCATACGGAAAAGGACAAGACAGCTTGTTGCGAAAAATCGATTGGAATTCACTGTTAGGGCTCTCCGTCGCGTACCATGGTTCCCATGAGATATTTGGGACAAGTCGCGGAGACCATAATCGCAACTCGTCTTGTATTCACACCCAACCAGATCTATTCGGGTTGAAATGACTCCAACCCCGCAATCAACGGGGAGTTTCTACGAAGAAACTCTCGAATACCTGTGCTTTCGTTGCTGGCACAACTTGCGAAGGGCAACCCGCACCGCGAAAATGAGATCACCATGGCAAAGTCTTTCTCACGTTCGATTCGGTCTACTGCGGTTTGGCGAAACGCCATTCCAATGTTCATCTTTGCGCTGTTAGGAATCCTGCTGCTTGGGATGCTGATTGCAATTTTTGGTTTGGTTGAGGGCGAAGAGTTCAGCCCCGATGCGTTTCGTCGACGCAAATTCAGCTACTATCAACTGCCCATGTTTCAGTTACAAATTACCCCGGTTAATCGAGTCGACGTTCCTCAGGATGTGGACGAGATGATTGCCAAGGCCATCAAGGCGCCCGGCATCAATTCAACCAGCAACACATGGGAAATCTCCAAGCTGTTGCTACCGGGGGGCAAAATCAGCTGGGAGGGCGAATCCAAGATTCTCTGCGACTATCTCGATCTCAAGAACAGCGAAAAGAGTTGGATATGGGAGAAGTGGGCGGACAAGCATCCTGATATGGCCAAGGCGCTTTGGCCCATTGTGGCCGATGTCGCTCGTAAGGGCATGTACATTCTTATTCCGGATATCTTGGAAATCGCCGAAAATGCCGACAACGTTGGCGAGCTCACCGGTCGCATTGATGAATTTCTCGCCATCGAATCAGAGAAGCTTGGCGACGACTATGAAGCAATCGGAAAAATCGAAAAGTCGGCGACGGCTCGGAAGCTCTCGCGAATTAATCTCCCAGTCATCACTTCGGATGAAGACGACAAAGAATCGGAAGCATCCCAAGACAAGAAGGGGTCTGAGATAGAGACGGAGTCTGAGGATCATGCAACGGATTCCCAATGATCTATCTCGATAACAACTCGACCACCAAAATTCATCCAGATGTGGTGGCTGCGATGAACGAGTGTTTTCAATCGCGATTTGTGAACCCAGCCAGCCAACATGCGGCTGGTCGCGCAGCCAGAAGAAAACTGGAAGAAGCCCGCGAAGGCATCGGACGACTGCTGGGTACCCGATTGGACACCGTTCATCCGGATCGAATCCTCTTTACCAGCGGCGGAACAGAATCCAACAACCTTGCATTGCGAGGCATCGTGACCGCCGCAGGGGTGAACGAATCGCGCTGTTTCGCAGTATCTGCCGTCGAACACCCCTCGATCTCTGAAACAGCAGCCGTACTCGCCACCGAAGGACACCATCGATACATCTTGCCGGTCGATTCCCAAGGCGTGGAGGCAGGACCGCTAAAGGCGCTATCGAGCGC
>CAYYHV010000006.1:0-13396 GCA_964471695.1 uncultured Pirellulaceae bacterium | reverse complement strand
ATTCCCAAGGCGTTGTCCAACTTGATGCACTCCAGTCGCTGTTGGATGAGCTCCGCGATCAAGGATCGGAGCTGGGCTGCGTCAGCGTCATGATGGGCAACAATGAAACGGGGGTTCTTCAGCCGATTGAAGCGATCGTACAGATCTGTTCAGAGCACCAGGTTGTGGTCCACACCGACGCCGTCCAATGTGTGGCCAAGATTCCCGTATCTTTCGAAGAACTGGGCGTGGACGCGCTGTCTCTGACGGCTCACAAATTTCACGGACCGCGAGGCATCGGCGCGCTCATTGTGCGTCACGATCTCGACCTGATGCCGCTCATTACCGGCGGCGGGCAGCAGTTGGGCACCCGGCCCGGCACCGAATCGGTGGCTTTGGCTGTCGGCATGTGGCGGGCGCTAGAAATCTGGCATGACGACGCGGAACAAAGTCGTCGTAGGATCCAAACCCTGCGAGATCAACTTGAAAGTGAGCTGCTGCGTGAACTTCCTGATATCGTGATCAACGGAGCCGGGACGAAGCGATTGCCACACACGCTGAATGTGGCTTTTCCGGGAATCGACAGGCAGGCGATGATGCTGTCGCTGGACCGAGGCGGAGTGGCTTGTTCGACCGGATCAGCGTGTGCTAGCGGTTCGAGCGAACCCTCGCCGGTCCTGATTGCAATGGGCTGCGACGACTCGATCGTGGGCAGTTCCTTGCGCTTCAGTCTGTCGGGCGAAACTACTCCAGAGGAGGTCAATCGGGCAGTGTCCATGATCGTCGAAAAAACCCTACAAATAAAGGGTTTTTCGACCTCAGAAAACGGCTCCTGAAGCGCTCGCTAATCGCTGTAAAAATGGGTATAATTCCCGGTTCGGTTGGTACGTCGTACGACCGCCAGTGAACCAGTCTTCGGTGACCATTTTCACAGGGCGTTTGCCCGCGGCGGGTCCACGTGCCAAATACCAAATCAGTGGGCTCTCACGTCTGAAGATGGAGTCGCGCCTCAAGGAGTCGGGGTGGTTTCGGGTACATTTGAAATACCTCTGGTGCAGTTAGTTGGCAGCGAATATCCGCGCCGGTCCAAGGCACCGGTGCGCCTGACCAATCTGGCTTACATCGGTGACGATGCAAATCTGCTCGTCAAAACGGTTCTTAGTTCGCTCGTCGACCCCAACGCGACGGAACAAGATACCGACGACCGTCTATCCGATGGGCCATCCCATTGGGGCTATAACCCGTTAGTCATCTGCGGTTCTTCTGGGACGGGCAAATCGCTGCTGGCCAATTGCTTCGCTGGCGCCTGGCATGCTAAATCCCATTCGCCGTTGCCCGTCCATATTCAATCGGGAGCCGATTGGGCTCGCGATTATGCCCAAGCCGTCAAGAATGAACTGGTTGCCGCTTGGCGAGACGAATGCCGACAATGCAGCATGTTCGTCCTTGATGACTTGCTGCCGCTGAAGAATCGAGCCAACGCCCAGCGCGAATTGGTAGACCTGATTGATGACCTGATCGCCGACAACACACCATTTTTGGCGACAAACACAATCGCGACTTCAGCTTGTGATTATCTTCATCCACGTTTGGCCAGTCGATTGAGCGGCGGACTCACACTGGAATTAAATCCTCCGGGCCCTGAGGCAAGGAAGCGTATTGTTCACAACCTCGCCCTGCAACAAAACAAGTCGCTTAGTAGCGAAGCCGCCATGTGGTTTGCGGAGAAACAATCCGGCACTGTCCCCAGCCTCCGCAATGCGCTCTCCGGTTGCCTGGCGAGGACCAAGCAGCTGCAATTACCAATATCCGAGATTTCACAACCTGCGATTCGCCAGTTATTCGAAGTCTGGCAATCTGAACTAAGTGTACCGATCAAAGTGATTACCCGAGTCGTAGCTCGGTATTCCCAGACGACGCAACAGGACATGCTGGGACTATCCCGAAAGAAACCGGTCGTACAGGCTCGCAGTATGGCGATGTATCTAGCGCGGAAACTTTCCGGGTGTTCACTGCGAGAAATCGGACGCTATTTCGGCGATCGAGACCATACCACCGTATTACATGCCTGCACAAAGATCGAATCTGACCTCGCTAACGAACCCACCATGCGCGTCGCGATTGATGAGTTACAGCGGATCTTGAGTAACGAAAGACACGAACACTGATGTTCAACCCAAACAGTAAGGTCGGTGGAAAAGTTGTTTATTGCGTGTTGATTTTATGGAGTTTGAAAACAACAAGTAATCGGCGGCCCAAGGTACCAACATCAGTTGGGAGTTGGTTTGTATGACAGACATTGGATCGACAATTAACTGACAGGTGTATCCACCGTTTTGAGAGTTAGAAGAAAACTAGTAAGCGCTTGAATGATAACGGCTTAGGAATTTGGGATTGGAAGTAGTGAACAAAAAGAAGCGCCTCTTCAATACTATTACTGATTTGAAATTCTTTTATTAAGCAAACACAACGCTCGTTGAAGACTTCACCTTCGACTTGCGATTTACCAAGCCAACGCACGAAAAGTAGAAATTGAATTAGCGTAGAAAGCAGAAGCTATGAAAATCACATGTGAGCGAGATAAGCTCCAGGCGGCATTTCAGACGGCCGCGAGTGTGGCTCCCAGTCGCAGTCCCAAACCGATTTTGCAGAACATCAAGCTGACGGCTGAAGAAAAGGGCTCAGAAGGTATCGCGACATTGATGGCAACCGATACCGAAGTTGGTATTCGACTGGAAGTTGCCGGGATCGAAGTCTCCAGCCCAGGGTCGGTGATTCTACCGGTCAGCCGCTTTGGTCCAATTTTGCGTGAGTCGACTGATGAGAAGATCACCATCGAAACCGATGGAACAGCCATTCATGTCAAAGGACAACGAAGCAAGTTCAAATTGGCGGCTGAGAATCCGGATGAGTTTCCAGAAGTCGCTACGTTTGAGGAAACGAAATACCACGAGCTACCGGCTCGATTGGTGAAAGAGCTGGTAAAACGTACGCTCTTTGCCACGGATAACGAAAGCAGTCGCTATGCTCTGGGCGGCGTGTTGCTCGTTTTTGATGACTCGAAGGTTATTGCGGTGGGAACTGACGGACGACGACTGGCCAAGATGGAAGGTACCGGATTGGCCGTGAAGGGACATTCGTCCGGTGATGCGACGACGATCGTGCCGTCGCGAGCCATGCATTTGATTGATCGAGCCCTCACGGATGGCGACGCGGAGATCAAGATTGCCGCACGAGCTAATGACTTGTTGCTGAGTACGCCGCGAGCCACGATTTATGCTCGATTGGTCGAAGGTCGATTTCCTAAATGGCAGGATGTGGTAGCAGACCGACCGGATTCTTCCCAGATAGAACTTGCGGTTGGTCCGTTCTATTCGGCATTACGACAGGCGGCCATTGTGACGAGCGACGAGAGTCGTGGTGTCGATTTCAAATTTGGTGGCGGTATGGTCACGATGTCTGGTTCGACGGCTGAAGTCGGTGAATCGAATGTCGAGATTCCCGTGGAATACGATGGCGATGAGATTTCCATCACACTCGATCATCGATTTGTGGCTGACTTTCTCAAAGTCATGAATCCAGAGACGAACATAAAAATGTGGGTGCAAGACAATGAACATCCGGCCGACTTGAAAACCGACGATGGATACCACTATGTCGTGATGCCTTTATCACGTGACCGTCGTTAGAAAAAGAACCATTCATGAGTTCACGTAAACGGGGACCTGAAAAACTGGCAGACGTGTTGGCCGAATTGATCGTACAACGCGGCTATGCCCGGCAACTTACGGCTTCGGCATACACCGAGGCTTGGGCAGCTGTGAATGATCCCTTGCTCGCGAAAGCATCTCGACCCGGTAATCTCCGACGTGGAATTCTGGAAGTCGCGGTGAAGAATTCCACGGTCATGCAAGAACTGACATTTCGCAAAAAACAAATCCTGAAGAAACTGAAACAACAGCTACCGGACGAAGTGATTAAGGATATTCGCTTCCGTATCGGGAATGTTGACTAGCGTTAAAAACTGGAAAGTGAAGTACCACTTATGGTCGAAGAAGAGAATAAGCCGTCTGGAAGAAAAGAAGCCAAGGCCGAGTATGGTCAGGAAGACCTGACTCACTTGTCTGACTTGGAGCACGTTCGTGAACGACCGAGTATGTACATCGGTGACACGACCGGACGCGGTTTGCATCACCTGGTCTATGAAGTCGTCGATAACTCGATCGATGAAGCCATGGCCAAGTTCGCCAATCAGGTTACGGTCACCATCAATAACGATGGCTCAGTCACCGTAGAAGACGACGGACGTGGTATTCCCGTCGATAAGCACGAGCAGTTATCCGCCGAATTGGAACGCGAAGTCTCCACGCTCGAAGGAGTGATGACCGTCCTGAAGTTCGGCGGAAAATTCGAAAAGGGTGCTTACCAGACATCCGGTGGTTTGCACGGCGTCGGAGTGACAGTCGTGAACTTTCTTTCCGAATGGTGCGAAGTCGAAGTCTTTCGTGACGGAAACGTCCATCAGCAGGAGTACGAACGCGGCATTCCTCAAGGACCCGTGAAACGATTGGGTTCGACGGACAAACGAGGCACCAAGACGACATTCAAACCGGATTCGCAGATTTTTCAAACGACGAAGTACGTCTTTGATACCCTGCATAAACGGCTGCAGGAACTGGCATTCTTGAATCGTGGCGTGCGTATCCATTTCAAGGATGAACGCAATGGACAAGGGGAAGAATTCTTTTACGAACGCGGCATTATCGAGTTCGTGGAACACCTCAACCGTGCCAGCGAAAAGCTCCACGGTGATGTTATTTTCATCGCTGGCGAAACGGATGACGTCGGTTACGAAATTGCGCTCCAGTACTCGGGGGAATTTACCGAGACGCTGCAATCGTACGTCAACAATATCAATACGCATGAAGGCGGAACGCATGTTTCCGGTTTTCGATCCGCATTGACGCGTACGCTCAATGCGTATGGTCGCAAAGAGAACATGTTCAAAGACACCACGCCGACGGGTGACGACTTTCGCGAAGGTCTCACGGCTGTGATCTCGATGCGTGTTCCCCATCCGCAGTTTGAAGGTCAAACCAAAACGAAACTGGGTAATGGCGAAGTTGAAGGAATCGTGCAACAGGCGATGAATGCCGGTCTTGGGAAGTACCTCGAAGAACATCCGGCCGCCGCCAAATCGATGGTACGCAAAGGTATTCTTGCTGCTCAGGCGCGCGAGGCGGCTCGTAAAGCCAAGGACGTACTCCGCAAAAAGGGTAGTCTCTCCGGTGGAGGTCTGCCGGGTAAGTTACGCGACTGTACCAGTCGTGATAAGGAAAAGTGTGAATTGTACCTGGTGGAGGGTGACTCGGCCGGTGGAAGTGCTGAGGGCGGCCGACTGCGAGAGTATCAGGCGATTCTTCCGCTGCGTGGAAAAATTATCAACGCGTACAAGTCGCGCGAAGACAAGGTGCTGGCGAATGAAGAAGTGCGCTCGATGATCCAGGCCATTGGGGCTGGGATCGGTGATGAGCAGGATTTGTCAAAACGACGCTATGACAAAGTCATCATCATGACGGATGCCGATGTTGATGGTTCGCATATTCGTACCCTGCTATTGTGCTTTTTCTATCGACAAATGTATGAGCTGGTTTCGCGCGGCCATGTCTATGTTGCGCAACCTCCGCTGTTCCGCGTGAAACTGAATCGAAAGGTCTACTACGTCCAGACTGAGGACGAGATGAAGATGCAGTTGCTTGAACGTGGTCTGGGCGAATCGGAACTGGAAGGCGAGGGCATGAAAGTCTCCGGCGAAGCGATGGAGAAGCTCTGTAATATCCTCGCCAATCTCGAAGATGCACTGCTCGCACTGGAACGACGTGGGATCAATCTCAAAGCTCATGCTGAACGACAGGATAAGGAATCCGGTCGACTTCCAATCTTCAATGTCTATCTGGGTCGTAAGATTCACTGGTTCACGAACCGAGACGAGCTTGATCAGTTTGTGCAAGAACAGGAAAAAGAATCAGGTGAGTTGAAAGTCGCCGATGCATCCAAGGAAGCGACTCCTGTTTCCGCCGACGGGGAACAGTTGGATGATATTGCTGCCGCAACAACCACCAACAAACTTCATGTCATTGAATTGCACGAAGTTCGTACCATCAATCGTGGTTTGGCGGACCTGAAGGAAATGGGATTCGATGTTCAATCGCTCATTCCACAGGAGCGAACGGGTATCGAAGCGCCCCGATTTATTCTGCGTCGTGAAGAAAACGAAATCTATCTCAATGATCTCCGGTCCCTGCTGACCTCAGTCCGAGCGGCTGGACAAAAAGGCATGCAGGTCACCCGGTTTAAGGGGCTGGGAGAAATGGATGCCGAAGAACTTCGCGATACAACGCTCGATCCTAATAATCGAACACTGCTCCAAGTCACCATGCAAGATGCCGGTGCAGCGGATGAGATGTTTCGAGTCCTAATGGGTGACAAAGTCGAACCGCGTCGTGAATTTATTGAGAAGCACGCGCTCGATGTGAAGAACCTTGATGTCTAGTTGAAAATCGCACTGATTTTTAGGTTTGCTAGCATAACATTGGCGGCAAAAGCCCGTGGAAAATGACGTTAAAATTTCGTCGTTGTATTTCCACCGGGGCATCGTGTTAAAATTAAGGGACTCCATCGGGACCCACTGCATGCCAAATCGAAGACTCATCATCTGTGCAATTCTTGGTACCTGTCTGAGCATTCAGACTGGTTTGAGTCGTACGTGGGCTGAAGAAGGTCAGGAAAAGGTCTCCAACGAGGTACCGTCGCCAAAGGGTGATGCCAAGGTGAAAACTGAGTCTGTTCGAAAACCGGGTTTTAAAGTAATTCACCAACGCAATGGAATCCGAGTTGGTGCCCGACCCGTCAAGGATTCGGATTACCCTGAGTATCTTATTCAAGCGATTGTGGAAACAGATATTGATCGCTTATGGGAAGTCATCTCAGATGTCGAATCTTATCCGGAGTTCATGCCGTACGTCGTGAAAACGCAGATCGTGAAAGAAGAGGCGGATTCCATTTACGTTTATCAACGCGTGGACCCGCCCATCGGCTCCGACCGTGACTTCACGATGAAAGTGAGGATCGAAAAGAAGGATGGATTGTATGTTCGTCGCTTCGACTCGTGCACAGAGGAATGCCCAGCCAAGTTGGAAAAAGTTATTCGCGTCTCGTGTTGTACGGGTAGTTGGACCTTCAAGAAGCTCGACGACAAACGCAGTCTGATCAAGTATCAACTCCATACGAATCCAGGCGGCTCGATGCCGGCATGGTTGACTCGCAAAGCCAATAAGACAAGCCTTCCCGGTGTCGTCGACGCAGTTCGTAAGCGAGCGTTGGACAAAACGTGGGGAAAAGTGGCTAAGGTTGCTAAGGAAGAGTAGGCCGTTTCTCGGCGACTAGGCGGCGACTTTCGTCGGAACCGCGCGGTGTCTAAGTCGTGTTCGGCTAAATCCGTGCGACAGAATCCACAGCGAAGCGGCTGATCGTCTGCTAACATGCAGCCATGTCTGGTGGCTACAAGGTGGGGAAATCATGAAGAACGTACTGTTTGCCTGGTTGGGTCTAGTGGCTGTCGCGACGGCACAATATGACCTTCGAAATATCGAGTTCCTTTCGAATTTGTCAGCCGCGGACTCCGGTATCCAGGAGGTTTCGAATGATATTTGGGGATGGACGGATACGCTGACTCAGCGAGAGTATGCGCTCGTCGGTCGCAACAGCCGCACGGTGTTTGTGGATGTCACCGATCCCTACTCGCCCGAGTATCTTGGATATTTGCCAAGCACCACGGACAGTTCGACTTGGCGAGACATTAAAGTCTATTCTGATCATGCCTATGTAGTGTCCGATAACAACGGACCGCATGGCGTACAGATTTTCGATCTGACTCGACTACGAGGCATCACTGAACCTCAAACATTTGCTCCGGATAGTGTGTTTACCGGGACTCGCTCGGCACACAACATTGCGATCAACGAGGAGACGGGTTACGCCTATGTGACGGATGGACGAGTCCTGGATTTGCTCGATCCCAAGAATCCGGTACAGGTGGGAACCGTGGCTGCCGGAACCCATGATTCCCATGCCGTCGTGTACCGCGGGCCCGATCCCAATTTCAACGGCAGTGAAGTTCTCTTTTCCTTTACCGGTTCAAATGTAGAGATATTCGACGTTTCGGATAAAGCCGACCCGTCGATGCTATCAAGCATTGGAACGGGCGATTATGAACATCAGGGATGGTTGTCGGTTGATCATCGCTATCTGTTTATCAATTCGGAATTCGATCAAGAATGGACGCAAGTTCTGGATGTGTCGAATCTTTCCGAACCGGTTCTGGTTGGCAACGTCGAAAACCTGCGGCGAGCCTACGATCACAATCTGTATGTCAAAGAGAATTATATCTATGCCGCGAATTACACCGCCGGCTTGCGCGTGTTTCGCATTAATGATGCCTCGACGGTTGATATCGAGGAAGTCGCCCATATTGACACCTACCCTGACTTTGATCGGCTTGAATATTTCGGCGCCTGGTCGGTGTACCCGTTCTTTGATAGCGGAACCATCATTGTGAATGATCGTAAGTATGGTCTTTTTGCCGTGCGGTTGAATTTGGATCAAGGTGATTTCGATGATGACGGGTCAGTCGATCTGTTGGATGTCGACATGCTAACGGCAGCGATTGCCGCCAATTCGATGGATACAAGTTTTGATATGAACGCGGACGGGCTTGTGGATGCGGCGGATATTGAAGCCTGGTTGGAGATCGCGGGTGCCAATGATTACGGCTCGGGTAAAACCTACCTTCTTGGTGATGCCAATCTGGATGGCGTGGTCGACGTCTCGGACTTTAATCAGTGGAACAGCAACAAGTTTCAGAGCGGAACGACTTGGAGTCGCGGAGATTTCAATGGTGACGGAGTTACCGATGTGTCCGACTTTAATATTTGGAATATGCGTCGATTTCAAGCCATCACTGACGCAGTTCCAGAACCATCGAGTAGCCTTGGATTGATCGGTGGATTTCTTATTCTCAGTTTAAGACGCCGATCGGCGAAGCGTTTCGGATAAGCACGCGCGAGGCTATTTGGTTGGAAACGTCGGCCGCAACCGAAAGCACATTCCCCAACACTGAGAACAAAGGCGCCTTCAACGTGGCGCATCATGTCTGCGGAATATCTTCTAATTCTTTAGATGATCAATATTGACCACCGTGTACTACCGTCCTAAGATCATTTAATTAATTAGATGATAACGTCTGGAGGACACTCAAGTGGCGCGCCCGAATTCCGAGCATCCGACGGAATTGGAACTGGAGATTCTTAAGATTCTCTGGGAGCAATCTCCGCAGATGGTGCGAGACGTCCGTTCGCACCTCGAAGCGATCGGTCGGACATTGTCCCATAGTACCGTGATCACGATGCTCAATATCATGCATCGCAAAGGCTATGTCCGGCGGAAGAAAGAGGGCAAGTCGTTTCTGTTTTCGCCGAAGGTCGAGAAACAGTCGATCGAAAGCAATATCGTTGGTGATATCGTTGCTCGTGTGTTCAGAGGTTCAGCAGAAGCATTGGTGCTGAATCTGCTGGAAACCAACGATCTCGATCCGGATGAGCTTTCGGAGATCAAGAAGCTGATCAATCGCAAATCCAAGGAGAAGAAGCAATGAAGTATTCTGATCTTATGAGCTTCGATGGGTTGGCTCCGCACGGTGATACGGCGATCTGGTTCTGCTGGCTGTTAGCCTATTCGATTTGGATAGCGGCCCTCATGCAGTTGTGCGCTTGGTTGCTGGAA
This sequence comes from uncultured Pirellulaceae bacterium, assembly GCA_964471695.1. Taxonomy (GTDB): domain Bacteria; phylum Planctomycetota; class Planctomycetia; order Pirellulales; family Pirellulaceae; genus CAYYHV01. Next base: position 3,577 of record CAYYHV010000006.1, on the reverse strand, counting down.
AAAACTTGGGCTGCGGATAGCGTTCGCCGAAGATACTTCATCTATCTATTCGCGCTGTTGATGACACTGGTTGCGACCCCACTGGTGTTGCAGTGGAGCACAACCGTTCAGAAGTCGCCAGCGGAAATGGTCGCCGCGAACCCGACAGTCTGGAATGAAACAGAGAGTAGCACCGTTTCGCAATCGTCTGTCCCATTCGCATTTTCAACCACCAAGCAGGGTAACGCGTCGAAAGAAGATGCCGTGATGATGAGCCCGAATACCGAACTCATCAAGCCGCACGATGCAGGTGCTGAACAAGTAACTACTGCGGTAGATTGGAGGCGGATCGCCGGATGGATCGTCGCAGCCTATGGACTGGGAGTCATCGTAATGCTGTTTCGCCTGGGGTCGGGTAGCCTCACGATATGGCGGCTGCGCATGACCGCGACTCGATTGACTGCAGGTCCAGCCTGGCATTGTCTGGAAAGTGCAGCGAATGGCTGGAATCTCCGAACTCCCAGACTTTACGAAGCCGTCAATATCGTCAGCCCGATGGTTATTGGTTTGGTACGACCGGCGATTCTCGTCCCGACGAGTGTACTCGCCGGAATCACGCCGGCTCAGCTGGAACTTATCTTCCGGCACGAATTGGCACATATTCGTCGTCACGATGCGTGGGTGCAATGGATTCAGCGACTGTCGGAAACCGTACTGTTTTTTAATCCGTGCATTTGGTCGATCAGTCGCCGAATCAGCCAACTACGAGAACACTGTTGTGACGAAATCGCGTGCATTGAAGGGAACGCAAAGCTTGATTCTCTCAATTCGCGTTACGCTGAAGCATTACTGGCCGTTGCCGAACTGTCGCTTTCCAACCAACGTCCCGGAATCGTGGGTATGGCTGCCGCAGGTCGTTCACCTTCCGAGCTTCGTCGGCGAGTACGACGAGTCCTGGGAGAGCCGCTCGAGCCTGTGGGGATTCCGTCGTTTGCCATCGGGCTGGCGGGATTATTGCTGCTTGGATTTCTCTGGTTGCCTGCCATGGCTGAATCCGATCCGCTGGACTCGCTCAAGAGTCTTGGAATCCCTATCACAACCATTTCGGCTAAAGATGGTAGTGAGATTCTCGAGGATATTGCGACGTCGACGGGTGGAAAATACTACAAGGTGCTGGACGAACGGGCGTTGTCAAAAATTGTCGCCAGAGAAAATAAGGCGAATCGGCAACTGATCATTGATTCTCGTTTACTGGATGGCATGCCGAAGTTACTAGATGCCGCCACGGCTGAACCTGCGGTTGAAGAATCTACGGCAATTGTCAAAGCGTGGAAACTGGAGGATTCGCTGGGTTCGGCACCACCCAACGAAGACGCAATGCGTGGCGAAAATGTGCTGCGAGTCGTCCATGAATGGGCAAAAGAAAATCAGGTCGCGAATGCGAATAGTAGTAATCGTTTCTCAATGATTCAGGTCGATGATGCTTACGATATAGAATATTTTCAGATTGAATCGAACGCCACGTTTGTTCAACACATGAAGTCGTGGTTAGACAAAGTGTCGGGCGAGATGGGCTTCTCAGATGATCTTCTTGAGTCCATTAAGAATGATCCCAACGGTCCAAGAGTTGATATGCTGAAGTTCTTTGAGCACTTTGGAAAGCAGGTGGCTTTTGTACGTCATAAGCAAACGGACTTAATTGAAGCTTGTGGATGGTACGTTGATGATGCGAAGCGAGTCCGCGAGGTGTTATCGGAAATGCATCGCAATGATCTCGAAGTCACGGAAATCGCAATCGAACAAGACATTGTCTGGATCATCGAACCCAATGGGCAGCAATCCAGTTCGATCGCTTTATTGGGAGATTGTCTGCTTTACACGTGGAATCCGAAAACTATACGGAAGCTGAAGTCGATCGCGATATACTCACCTCGAAGAAAAGTGAGTCCACGGGTTATTAAGCAACTTGAAAAACATGTCCAGGAATTGGAAGAAGATTTAAAACAAAAACGCTTCAACTATTTGGAGGGTGCAGATTCCTGGCAAACCGTGTTGACGGCTGAATCCGCCACTGCCATGGCGCGTGGGCGATTGTTATGGGCGCAAGCGAAATGGGACGAAGCAGCGAAAAGCTATGAGTCGGCATTGAAATGGTTCGACAAGACGGTAAGTCGCTCTCGAAAGCAGTATCAAACGGGAGTCGAATCGGTTCAGTATCTTAACGACATCATTAAGAATCGCGCGAATGCAAAAATCCAATGGGAAGATTGCAAGCGTCGCGCAGCTAACGCAATTAGGTAACATGTTGGTTGAGACCGTCTGACAATCCTGATGCATCGTCTATATTGAGCATAGACGTTTGTTACTTACATCAGGATCAACCCATGCTTCGACTGGCACTTCCTCAACTATCACCGGTATGGCTGAATCGATCCGACGGTATCGCCAAAGTCATGGATACCATCAACCAGGCGGCAAAGGAAAACGCTGACTTGATCGTGTTCAGCGAAGGCTTCATTCCCGGTTATCCATTTTGGTTGTCGGGAACCGGGGGAGCCGAATTCAATGCTCCCGACCAGAAAGAAATCTTCGCCCACTATTCGGACCAGGCCGTCACGATTGAAGACGGGCACCTCGATGAAGTCTGTGCCTTACTCAAAAAGCACAAGATGGCTTGTTATCTGGGGATCATCGAACGACCGCGCGACCGAAGCGGACATTCGCTCTATTGCAGTTTCGTCTTTATTGACTCGTCCGGTGAGATTCAATCCGTCCACCGTAAGCTTCAACCGACCTACGAAGAGCGACTGGTATGGTCACCCGGTGATGGAGCCGGATTGCAAACGCACTCGCTTGGTGACTTTACCGTCGGCGGCTTGAACTGCTGGGAAAACTGGATGCCGTTGTCGCGAGCCGCCTTGTACGCGCAAGGTGAAGATTTACATGTGGCTTGCTGGCCCGGATGTCTTCGCAATACGGAGGACCTGACTCCGGTGCTCGCCAAAGAAGGACGCAGCTATTGTGTTTCTATTTCGGCGCTCATGCGTCCAGCCGATGTGCGTGATGACGTACCGTTTGCGGATCGAATACGCGAATCTCTGGCGGACCTTCATTCGGATGGAGGCAGTTGTGTTGCAGCGCCCGATGGTTCGTGGGTTCTGGAACCCGCCGTAGGAACCGAAGGAATCCGATACTGTGAATTGGACCCGGCCTTTGTGCGTCGCGAGCGTCAGAATTTCGATCCGGCCGGGCACTATTCACGACCCGATGTGACTCGATTGGTGGTAAATCGGCAACGACAATCGATTGCCGAATTCGAATAACGCCCATTAGCCCGACGGAAGTTTGGAATGACAAAACCAGAGATCGCCTACGTCAACGGACAGTTTGTACCCATCGCCCAAGCGCAGGTCTCCATCCTTGATCGCGGATTTCTATTCGCAGACGGCGTCTATGAAGTCTCGGCCGTCATCAACGGTCGGTTGGTCGACAACGATGCCCATATGACTCGGTTGGAAAGGTCGTTGCGAGAAATGCAGCTGGCATCTCCAGTACCGGTCGATCAAATACCAGGCTTGATGACTGAACTGGTGGAACG
>CAYYHV010000005.1:50460-54743 GCA_964471695.1 uncultured Pirellulaceae bacterium | reverse complement strand
CCCAGCGGTACGGACCCGATAGAAAAGATTGTTGAAATCGGCGACAAACCGATTCTGGCCGACGCTCGAATCGGAGTCCGATTGAATGTCTCCCCCGATCCCATGAACATCATTGTACAAGTCGATGGTAGCTCGGTAGAGCAAGAAGGTGGCGAGTATCGGCTGGAATCGGGTATGCGAAAAATCACGGTTCAAAAGTCAGACTTTGAAACGTACGAAGCGATTCTTTCCGTCAGTGAAGACCAGCGAGAGTTCGATATCGACCTTGTACGACTGGCTGCTGTGCAACCTATCAAGCCGGTTCGACCGGAGCCCACGATTGAAAAGAACACACCTGACGAAACGCCGGATGAGCCCGTTCTTGTCGCCAAGAAAGAAAAGGTCGCCGAACCAAAGGATCGCGTGGCGAAAGAGGAAGAGCCGATCGACTTTGATGCGATTGCTCGCAAAACCGAGATGGTCAATGACGACTCGGGACTCTACGAATTGTCCGCCGCCCTCATCTCGAATCCAGATGCCGTCGTCGACGCGCCTGCCGGGCCCGAAATTGACGCGTTGGCGAACCAATTCGAAGGCCAAGCCGAACTGATTATTGATAGCGGCGGATTCATCAGTGAAGTCGCCGACCTCTCATTCAGCCCGGATGGCCGCATGTTGGCTGTCGGCGGAGCCAAGTGCGTTCGCATCTGGGACATGGCGACGGGCGAGTTAATGACGACTCTTCGTGGTGATCGTTCGCGAACGTCGTACGGCAACGTCAACGCGGTTTCGTTCTCGGCGGATGGAAGAGAGTTGCTCGTGGGCATCAGCGACTATGCGGCTCACGGTTCGATTCGAGTCTATGACACCGACGATTTTAGTGAGATCAAAGAATTGCTCGCAGGCCACGCGGCTCCTTGTCGCAAGATTTGTTTCAGCCGCGACAACCAAATGATGGCCAGCGTCGATGCGGATGGCATGATCCTTCTGTGGGATTGGAATTCGCGTAGCATTGCTCAACGCATTCCAGCCCGAAACGCCGAGCATACGATCTTCGACACCTTGGCGTTCCCCACGGACAAACCGTATCTCATCGGCGTCGACTTTGAGGGGCCGCAAGTTTACTCGGCCACGACGGCTGCCCGTTTGGGTGCGAGTGACGAGATGCCCTTGAGGTTCGTGGCTGGTTGGTCGACATCTTCAACAAGCTGGTCACCTATCCGTACCAAACCAAGAATCAGCCGCGGGTCTTCGACTTCAAGATGGAACGCAAGCTTTGGGCTTCCGCCGGCGCGGGCAAAGACAAAGGGCGCAGCCGATTCTGGGTTGGGTTGTGGGAATCGCGCGAGCCACAGACGACTTTGAATCCAGCCACCAAGTTGGGCCAGTATGACGGGCATCGTTGGTCCGTTTCCACCATCGAAATTGGACCGAAGAATGACCTCGTTGCCAGTGCTGACAAGTTCGGTGAAGTCCACGTTTGGAATTACAAGACGGGCAAGCGGATGTTTCGATTCTCGGGGCAAGGCAAACCCATCTACGAAGTCGCATTTGAACAGGGAACGACTCGAATTGCTTACGGTACGAAACCATTTACGCCTAAGGAATGGAATCGCAACAACCACGGCAACGCCAGTAAGGTGCTGGACCTCAGTCGCCGGGCTATCCTCGATGCGGCGTCTTTGGACAAGCTGCAGTTGAACAACGAACAACCTTCGATCGCAGGCGCCACGGTTTCGGTATCACGTTCGGCGTCCGATCCAAACTACTTCGTGCGTTTACAATCGGACGGCAAGCAGACCAACTACCGCATCAGCAGTGGTCGCAACCCAACGGTTTATACACTGCTTGATTCGGCCAAGCTGGGGGTGAATCGACCGGTGGTGTTTGGCGACAACGAAGGCTTGTTGGCCTTGTGGGATACCTCGGGCGATGAACTGAAACGAGCCTTCATTGGTCACGGATCGTTGGTCTCCGGAGTCAGCACTTCGTTCAACGGCAAACTGCTGGTTAGTTCCGCAACGGACCGAACCATTCGGTTGTGGAGCCTTGAAGATTATCGGCCGACGGGCATCTTCGATTTTAAGTTCGAGAACTCGACAGTTCTCAAAGTGATTCCAGGGACCTCCTCAGCGCAGGCTGGCGTCCAGGTGGGCGACAAGATCGAGTCGATTGACGGCAAGACACTGCGTGAAATGTTCGACCTGATGCTGGAAGGGAAATTCGACTACGTTCCTGGTCAGAAAGTTCCCGTTGTGATGAAGCGTGACAAAACCTACAGCTACGAGATGACTTTGTCGGAGGGATACGACTTTGTCGATCCGCTGCTTAACGTCTTCGTTGGTGACAACGGTCAGTGGATTATCTGGAGTCCTCAGGGATACTACGATGCGTCACCAGGAGCCGACGAGCTGATCGGATGGCACGTGAATCGTGGACCGGACAAGAGTGCTCGTTTCTACAAGGTTCAACAGTTCCGCAAACAACTGTATCGCCCTGACGTCATCGACCGCATCCTCGAAACGGGCTCGGTGTCCGACGCCTTGGAAGCAATACGCACGGTGAAGAATCAGCGATCGGAAGAAGACTCGATCGACTTGCGAGACACGCGTGAGTTGGCAGTGAGCCACCCACCCGAGGTTCAGCTTCAATCGCCGAAGGATGGCAATGTTGTGCAAGATGCGACTTTGCCAGTCAAATGCGAAGTCGCGAGTGTGAATGGGTTGCCCATCACAAAAGTTACGCTGTTGCATAACGGTTCAGTCGCAAAGGTCTTTCGGCCGACTCAAAATAACCAACGGCAGATGTCCATTGTGCACGACCTTCGGTTGGTACCAGGTCAGAACCAAGTCGCAGTGATCGCAGCGAATGCAAAATCGACTTCATCGGACGAACACGTATTGGTCGAATACCGTACCAGTAAGCCATCGAAGCTCGGTGATGCTTATGTTCTCGCAGTCGGTGGCTCGGAGTTCAGCGATGAGACAGGCACGTTAGCGTCGCTGCCACACGCAGCCGACGACGTTCAAGCATTTGTAGCGGCTGCGAAATCCAATGAGGGCGGGCAGCTCTACGGCCAAGTGCATACGCGTTCGATCGTCGGAGCCAAAGCGAAACGCAGCGACATACTCGAAGGCTTGCAGTGGTTGGTCGATAACGTGAGGGACGGCGATACCGTGATGGTATTCGTGTCGACTTACGCTCTCGTCGATTCTCGAGACAACTTCTATCTCGCTTCGCATGAAGCCAACGCACAACGGCCGCGTTCGAGTGCTGTGGCATGGCGAGATTTGACCGATACGCTCCAGTTTGACTTGCCCGATTGTAAGCGGATGGTATTCCTCGATTTACGAGCTACCCAATCGGCAATCAAACCGGGACTGCGCAGTCCGCTGTTGGACTTGGCCTCACCGGAGCAGGGGACCACTTTCCTCTCGTCCAACACACTTCAGGAACGCGCGATCGCAGATCGAAGTGGAAAGAATAGCGTGTTCATGCAAGCCATGTTGAAAACAGTAGGCGACAAGCGATTTGATGTGGCACCGGCACGTGGAGATGCACTCTTCAATCCTGTCGAACTTGCGGCTGGCGTCACAAGCTATGTCCAGAAAATGTCGCGAGATAGTCAGCACCCGGTTTTCTACTCGCCACTCGCAGTTCGTCGGACCAATGTCCTTGAGTTAACAAAATAAGCGGGCTGGCAGCTCCACACGTTGCGGAGTTGTGTTCATTCATCAGATAGAAATAAGGATTTTAGTTATGTTACGCCATTCCATATGTGCCGCGATGATCTTGGCGATCTCCACGACCATTGCTTCCGGTCAAGGTTTCTTCGACAGAGTGCAGCAAGGTATTCAACGAGGCACTCAAGAAGTCCAGCAGACCGTTCAACAACGTGTGCAGCAAGTCCAAAGGTCGATCACCGGACAGACACCCGGTACTCCGCAACCCGTCACATCATCGAATTCGGTTCCTAGTGACAGTGCAGCCAAGAATTTGCCTTCGCCTCAGTTTGGTGGTGGCGGACAATTTGCAATTGTTCCCGGGAATGAAAATGTCGTCACACTGCCCCCGGCGCAGACTCAGCCGATTCGGCCAAATCCCACGTATCCGCAATATGTGTCGAATCCGCAGCCGATTTACCAACCGATTAGCTCGCAGCCCGTCTACAGCCAGCCGACGTATAGCCAGCCGACGTATAGCCAGCCGACGTATAGCCAACCGACTTACGGGCAGCCCGTTTATTCCCAGCCAATCCAAGGCCAGCCCATCTATTCCCAGCCGACTTATGGTCAGCCGAGTTA